>NZ_CP039383.2:1824181-2128211 GCF_004803715.2 Luteimonas yindakuii | reverse complement strand
TGCCGACGCGGTGATGCTGGCGCACGTGGTGTATCCGCAGGTGGCACCGGAGCCCGCCGGCTATTCCAGCCGCTGGATCAACGACATCCTGCGCCACGAGATGCACTTCCGTGGCGTGGTGTTCTCCGACGATATCGGCATGGCCGCCGCGCACGGCGTCGGCGGCGTCAAGGCGCGGATAGACGCCCACCTCGATGCCGGCTGCGACGTGGTGCTGGTCTGCCATCCGGAGCTGGTGCCCGAGTCGCTGGCGGCGGTGGAAGGCCGCGCGCTCAACACGATGGCGCTGACCGGCCTGATCGGCCGCGGTGCGCTCGGCTGGGATGGCCTGCTTGCGGACCAGCGTTACAACGCCGTACGCGGCGATATGCCCGGAGGCTTCATCGCATGACGCCCAGACTTGCCAACGCGCTGCAGGGCGCGGAATGCCTGCACGACCGCGCGGCCATCGACGCCGTGATTTCGCGCATGGCCGACGCGATCCACGCCGATTACGCCGGTGATGCCACGCCGCCGCTGTTCGTCACCATCATGCATGGCGGCATGCCGTTCGCGACCCAGCTTGCCTTCGCACTCGGCGAGCGCGGCCTGGACGTCGAGTTCGAGTACCTCCATGCCACCCGTTACCGTGGGCAGACCCGCGGTTCCGGGCTGGCGTGGCTGCACCGGCCGGCGACGTCGATGCGCGACCGCCGCGTGCTGCTGGTCGACGACATCCTCGACGAAGGCCACACCCTGCACGCGGTCACCCGCTGGTGCGAGGACCAGAACGCCGCCGACGTGCGCGTGGCGGTGCTTGCCGACAAGCTGCACGACCGCCGCGTCGAAGGCATCACCGCCGACTACATCGGTGTCGAGGTGCCCGACCGTTACGTGTTCGGCTACGGCATGGATTACCACGAGCAGGGCCGCAACCTGCCGGCGATCTACGCGCTAGCCGAGTGACCCCGACCCCTTCCCTGGACCTGTGATGAGCGACATCGACCTGGCCGTCATCGGCGGCACCGGCCTCTACCGCATCGCCGAACTCGACGATGTCGAAACCCACCAGCCGCCGACGCGCCATGGTGCGCTGTCCGGGCCGGTGCGCATCGGCACGCTGGAAGGTCGACGCGTCGCGTTCCTGGCCCGTCATGGCGAAGGCCATTCGGTGCCGCCGCACCGGATCAACTACCGCGCCAACCTCGCCGCGCTGCAGGCGCTCGGTGCGCGCCGGGTGATCGCGCTCAACACCGTCGGCGGCATCACCGAACGCTTCGGCCCGCGCGTGCTCGCCTGCCCGGACCAGTTGATCGACTACACCTGGGGTCGCGTTTCCACCTTCTGCGAGGAGGAGGGCAGCGAGGTCCTGCATGTGGATTTCGGCGATCCCTACACCCCGGCGCTGCGGACGCAGCTTCTGGCCGCGGCGCGCACGGCCGGGGTCGACGTGGTCGATGGCGGTTGCTACGGGGCCACCCAGGGCCCGCGCCTGGAAACGAAAGCCGAGATTGCACGCCTGCGCCGCGACGGCTGTGATCTCGTCGGCATGACCGGCATGCCCGAGGCCGGTCTGGCGCGTGAGCTCGGGCTGGAATACGCATGCCTGGCGATCGTCGCCAACTGGGCCGCCGGCTGTGCGGATGCGGCCGAGATCACGTTCCAGGAAGTGCTGGACAACGTCGCCGCCGTGTCCGCGTCCATTCCCGCCATCCTGCGTCGCTTCCTGACGTCCTGAGATTGCAAACCGCGACCGTTTGCTTCGATACTCGCCCCCGTGCGCCGACTGGCGCGCGCTATCGAATCCAGACGAAGGTGGAAGGGTTATGCAATACGGCACAGTGAAGTGGTTCAACGACGCCAAGGGTTTCGGCTTCATCGCTCCCGAAGACGGCGGGTCGGACGTATTCGTCCACTATTCGGCCATCGACTCGAAGGGCTTCCGGAGCCTGCAGGAAGGCCAGCGCGTGAGCTACGAAGTGACCCAGGGCCCGAAGGGCGCGCAGGCAACGGGCGTCGCGCCGGTCGCCTGAGCCACGGACCACGGTGACCTCGAGCCCCGCCCAGTGCGGGGCTTTTTTGTGGTTGTTCTCCCGTTTGAGGGAGCGGTCCGGGCACAGTCCCGGGCCAGTCCGGGCGGCCCACCGCGGCCACAGGGGGATGCCCAGCCGGATATCTCCGCGTCCTGCTACCACATCCGGCCGCCGGCCTTCCATGGCCGGCTCTGGACATCCCCCTGCGACCGCGGCGGGCTCCGACCTGTCGTCGCGTCTGGAACAGGACAAAGTCCACGGCAAGAGCGTGTACCTGATCGGTTGCAGCGGAGTCTGGCGCCAGCCGCTCCTGATCTCCGCACCGAAGCCGTCGAACGCCCGAGCCCGTCGCGTGCACCGGGGGGCGTGCGGACAGCCGGCCATGGATGGCCGGCGGCCGGCCGTGGTAGCTGGACGCGGACTTCGGCCGGGGGAGCACACCCCCCGGTGCGCGCGACGGGCAGCACGCAACACGACAGAGCGGCTCGCGGGCCCGCGGACGCTCCAGTTGTGGTTCATTGCCCCGGAGACTGGGAGAAGAACCTCTTGTCCCGCCATTGCCCACATGGAGGCCGCCATGAATACCGATGCCTGGAACCAGCCGCCGGAGTTCGCGCCGCGCGACCTGTGGCACGACGATGTCGCCCTGCGCGAGGCTCTGCAGCGCGAGGGCGGCGGTGCGTGGCAGGCGAGCGTGGCCGACTACGGCGCGCTTGCCGGCGATCGTCTTTATGCGCTCGGCTTCGACGCCAACCGCGACCGCCCGCGCCTGCGCACGCACGACCGTTTCGGCCATCGTATCGACCGGGTCGAATTCCATCCGCATTACCACGCGCTGATGGACGCGTCGATCGGCCGCGGTGTCGCCGGGCTGTCGTGGCGCGAGCCCGCGAATGGCGTGCATGTCGCGCGCGCGGCACTGAGCTATCTGCATCACCAGGCCGAAGCCGGCACCAGCTGCCCGTTGACGATGACCCACGCCGCGGTGCCGGTGCTGGCCCGCGAGTCGCGACTGCAGCCCTGGGTCGACGGCATCCGCGCCTGCGCCTACGACCCGGACGACGTGCCCGCCACGCACAAGCGCGGGCTCACCGTCGGCATGGGCATGACCGAGCGCCAGGGCGGCAGCGACGTGCGCAGCAACCTCACCCGGGCGATGCCGCTGCAGGCCGATGGCGAATACCTGTTGCAGGGGCACAAATGGTTCTTCTCCGCGCCGATGTCGGATGGCTTCCTGGTGCTGGCGCAGGCGCCCGGCGGGCTGAGCTGCTTCCTGCTGCCGCGCTGGCGTCCGGATGGCATCCGCAACGCCTTCCGCCTCATGCGCCTGAAGGACAAGCTCGGCGACTGGGCCAACGCGTCGAGCGAAGTGGAGTTCGATGATGCCTGGGCGGTACGCATCGGCGACGAAGGGCGTGGCGTGTCCACGATCCTCGGGATGGTCATGCTGACGCGGCTGGACTGCATGCTCGGCGCGGCGGCGCAGATGCGCATGGCACTGGCGCATGCGGTGCACCATGTGCGCCATCGCCACGCCTTCGGCCGCGAACTGGTGGCACAACCGCTGATGCGCAACGTGCTGGCGGACCTGGTGCTGGAGGCGGAAGCGGCGCTGGCACTGGCGCTGCGGGTGGCGCGCGCCGTCGATGCGGCGCCGCGTGACGCGGACGAAGCCGCGTTCGCGCGCATCGCCACCGCGATCGGCAAGTACTGGATCTGCCGTCGCGCACCGGCGGTGGTCAACGAGGCGCAGGAGTGCCTGGGTGGCGCCGGCTATATCGAGGAGTCGATCCTGCCGCGGCTGTACCGGCAGGCGCCGTTGAACTCGATCTGGGAAGGCAGCGGCAACGTGCAGTGCCTGGACGTGCTGCGCGCGCTCGCCCGCGAGCCCGCATCAGGCGCGGCATTGCGCGCGGAACTGCAGGCCGGGGCGGGACGCGACGACAGCTACGACATCGCGCTGGCGGCGCTCCTTGCGGAGATCGATGCATCGACAGACCCCCAGACGCGCGAGTTCACCGCGCGTCGGCTGGTCGAACGGCTCGCGCTGCAACTGCAGGCGGCGGTGCTGCTGGGTGCAGGCAACCCGTTGGCGCGGATGTTCTGCTGCAGCCGCCTGGCGGGTGACCATGGCCTCGCGCTGGGCACCCTGCCGGCAGGGCACGACACCGACATCGTGCTGGCGCGCGCGTTGCCGGATTGACGGCTACAGCCAGTCCTGCAGCGAGATGCCCAGGCCGATGTAGGTGGCCTTGTGGTTGTAGTCGATCAGGCTCTCGCCATAGCCGTGGAACAGCTGCAGGTGGCCGCGGAAGTTGCGGAAGCCCGGGTGGATCGGGAAGCCCCAGTCGAACTGCAGCGCCCCGCGCGATTCGTCGCCGCCGCGCAGCGAGTGGCGACCCATCACCGTCAGGCGATGGTCGCCGCGCACATGCATCAGGGTGAGGTCGCCGCGGCCCATGTAGTCGGCGATGTCGGGGTTGTCGTCGTCGCTGCCGTCCTTCAGGTGCACCCATGGCCGCGCCACCAGCGCCCAATCCTCGCGGTCGAATCCGAAGTTGAACACCACCCGGTTCCAGCTGCGCGAGAGCTCGCCGCCGCGGCCGTTGGACTGGTGGTTGATGCCGATCGCGCTCATCCGGCCGTGCCATCCGCCCGGCAGGCCGTAGCCGTTGCGGAACACCAGCAGCACTTCGGGTTCGTAGTTGGTTTCGCGGAACGGACGGGACTCGTCCGTGTTGTAGACCTGCCAGCGAGAGCTCTGGGTGTAACCCATCCAGACGTCGCCGTTGTCGCCGAACAGGTTTTCCAGTGCCTTGGTCTTGAAGCTGATCTGGAACTTGGTCTCCAGGCTGTCGAGCGACTGCGGCATGTCCACCGTGTTGTCCGGGTTGGGCGAGGACGGCGTGTCGTTGACGTCACTGGTCCAGAACGCAGGGAGCAGGTACAGCGGCTTGTAGACGCGGAAGTTGAACAGGCCAAGCTTGGAGTCCCTCGCCAGTTCCCAGCGCGTGTCCAGCAGCGAGCCCTTGCCGACATTGGCGATCGCGTCGAGCTGCTGGCGGTCGGCGCTGGCCTGGAACACCTCCCCAAGCGGGGTCAGGGTGTCGACGACTTCAGGCTCGGCAGCGACGACGGTCCGGGCCTCCGCGGCGGCGGCATCCGCCTGCGCGGGCCCCTGCTGGCCGCGGCCGGCGGCACGGTCGTAACACTGCAACCGGAGTGCATCGTTCTCCACGGCCACGCACGCGGCGATGACCGGTTGCGCGGCCTCCTGCGCCCGCACCGACAGGGCGGGCACCAGGGCAATGGCGGTGGCGGTGGCGAGGAGGCTCGGCGCGAGGATGTTGGGCATGGGCTTCGTCGAAGTGGTCGGTGGTCGCGGAGCGCCGGCGGCGCGGGTCAGCGCGTAGTCCACCAGGACAGCGCGAAGACGCCGATCATTGCGAACGCCAGCATCAGTTTCAATGCGACCGCGACGACCACTCCCATCCACGTGCCGACGCCCACGCGGGTGGCCGCGCCCAGATCGCTGGCACCGATGCGCCGCCGATGCAGCAGTTCGCCGGCCATCGCGCCCGCGAAGGGGCCGACGAAGATACCCGGGATGCCGAAGAAGATCCCGGCGAAGGTGCCGATGACAGCGCCCGCCAGCGCCTTGCGGCTGGCGCCCACGCGGCGTGCGCCCATCGCCGTGGCCCAGAAGTCGACCAGCAGCGACAGCACGGTGAGCAGCGCGAGCAGGCCCAGTGTCAGTCCGCCGACATGCACGAAGCCATCGGCCCATGCGGCCAGCAGCATGCCGGCAAAGATCAGCGGGATGCCGGGGATGGCGGGCAGCACGGTGCCCAGCAGGCCGACCATGACGAGCAGGATGGCGAGGGCGTAGAGGAGCGGTTCGGTCTGCATGGAAAATCCGGAAAAGTGGGGGTCGGAGAACGTTCACGGCACCGTCGTGCCCGGATTGCATTCTCCCTGAACCCGCGATAAGTTGGCCGCGCTGTGTTTGTCAAGGTCACGTGAAACGTGGCCCGGATGCAGTCGATTCGTGTTGGATGCACCCGCGTGGTTCCACCCGGTCCGCTACATCGAACGCTCTGCGCTTCCCCCTTGCAACCAGCCGCCGGCGACGGCGTACCCATCAATGAGGTCCAGGCACTCCGTTCGAGGGAGCAAGCGCAATGTCAGATCGTGAAACGGGTACCGTGAAGTGGTTCAACGACGCCAAGGGGTTCGGCTTCATCAGCCGTGAGACTGGCGAGGACGTGTTCGTGCATTTCCGCGCGATCCAGATGCAGGGGTTCAAGAGCCTCAAGGAAGGCCAGCGGGTGAGCTTCACCGTCGTCCAGGGCCAGAAGGGCCTGCAGGCGGACGCGGTGCAGGAAGCCTGACCGGCCACCAGCGTGACAAAAAAACCCGGCCATCGGCCGGGTTTTTCTTTGCCCGTGCAGCCGGGTTACAGCGCCCAGGCACGTCCATCGCGGACCTGCACCGACGAACCCTCGCGCAGCCCACTGACATCCTCCTGCACCATCACGACCGTGCGGCCATCGTTGAGGCGTACATGCACGTCATAGAAGTTGCCGCCGCCCGTGCGGTTCTGGATGGCGTTGCCGGCGACCGCACCGGCCACGGCGCCCGCACCGGTGGCCACGTTGCGGCGACCGTCGCTGTCGGAGTTGCGTCGGGCGATCTCGCGCCCGGCGGCCGCACCCACGATGCCGCCGATCAGCGGGCCGGCGACGTTGGGGCTGCTGTCGGGGCGGCGCTCGATCCGGGTCACGGTGCCGCAGTCGCGGCAGTTCGCGCTGTTGTAGCCGCCGTAGCTGCTGCCGGAACCATAGCCCGAGCCGTAACCGGGGGAGGTGGCGCAGCCGGCCAGGGCGAGGGCTGCAGCAGCGGCCGTGGTGAGGAGCAACGGGGTCTTCATGGCATGTCTCCGCTTCGGATGGTGATGCGCGGCAGGTGCGCGCACGCAGCCGAAAGTAGGAGCCGGCTTGTGAACAGGCCGACAACCCGGCCATGTCGGCATCCGCCGGCCCTCAACGGAACCGGTCGGCGTTCATCCGCGGCAGATTCCTCAGCCGCGGAAATCCTGGTGGCAGGCGCGGCAGGCATTGCCGATGTCGCGCGCTGCGGTGCCGAGCGTGCCGCAGTTGAGCGGCGGGCTCGCGAGGTTGGCATCGAGCGTGCGGCGCATCTGGCTCGCCGCTCCGGCGAAACGCCGGTCGTCGCGCAGGTCCGGGAACGCGGGCTCGAGGTCGTCGGCCATCACCCGCAATGCGCGCAGGTGGGGCAGCGTGTCGGTGGCTTCGCAGCGGTTCTGTTCGACCTTGGCGCGCAGCTGGTCGAGGTGCCATTGCTGCACGTGCATGACGCTCGCCGGGAAATGGTCGGCGCGCGCCTGCAATGCGCGCATCAGCATCACCGTCGCCACCACGCCCAGCACCAGGCCCAGCACGAAGAGGAACAGGTAGCGCTGCGCGGCGGCGACCCGCGGGGACGGCTGGCGTGGCGCGGGCTTGTCGGCGGGCGTGGACATCGCGGTCTCCGTGGCGGGCGGGGCGGAACATAGCATGCGTTCGCCGACGCACCGTGGCGCGCAGACCTAGAATGTCGGCCATGGACAGCAACTGGACCGATCGATTCCGCGGCATCGACCGCCTCTATGGCCAGGGCGCGCTTGCCGCACTGGCACGCACGCACGTGGCCGTGATCGGCCTGGGCGGGGTGGGTTCGTGGACGGTGGAGGCGCTGGCGCGCAGTGGCGTGGGCAGGTTGACCCTGATCGATGCCGACGACCTCTGCGTCTCGAACACCAACCGCCAGCTGCCGGCGATCGCCGGGCAATACGGCCGTGGCAAGGCCGAGGCGATGGCCGAACGCTGCCGCGCGATCAACCCGGCGATCGAGGTGACCGCGGTCGCCAGTTACCTGACCCCCGGCAACCTCGATCAGCTGCTCGGTCCGGGCTATGACCTGGTGGTGGATGCGTTCGACAGCTTCCGCGCCAAGGTCGAGGCGATCGCCTGGTGCCGTCGCCGCAAGCAGCCGATCCTGACGGTCGGCTCGGCCGGCGGTCGCATCGATCCGACGCTGGTGCGCATCCGCGACCTCTCGCGCACCGAGCACGACGCGATGCTGGCGCTGGTGCGCAGGAAGCTGCGTGGCGAGTTCAACTTCCCCAAGGGGCCGAAGCGCTACTTCGGCGTGCCGGCGGTCTACTCGCTGGAAAACGTGCGCTACCCGCAGGCCGACGGCACTGTCTGTGGACTGCGCCCGAAGGTCGATGGCGAGGCCGCACTGAAGCTCGACTGCGGTGCGGGCCTCGGCGCTGCCACCCATATCACCGGCACGTTCGCCTTCGCCGCTGCCGGCAAGGCGATCGAGATGCTGCTCAAGCAGGCGGAGAAAGCCCGCGCCGCGGCGTGAGGCCGTGACCGGCGTCGGCCGGTCGCCAGTTACTGCGGAAGGTTGAACAGCCTGCAGGCGTTGCGGGTGGTCGCTTCCGCCAGCGCTCCAGGCGACATGCCGCGCAGTTGCGCCACCGCATCGCAGACCCGGGTCAGGCGCGCAGGCTCGTTGCGCTGGCCACGGTGCCCGCTGTCGGGCTGGTCGGGTGCGTCGGTCTCCAGCAGCAGCTGGTCCAGCGGTACGGCGGCCACCACCCGGTGCATGCGCTTCGCCCGCTCGTAGGTGACCGGCCCGCCGATACCGATCAGGAAGCCGAGCTGGTGCAGCTGCCGCGCCTGTTCTTCGCTGCCGGCAAAGCTGTGCACCACGCCACGCACGTTTCCGAAGCGCCGGATCGACCGGACCACCGCGTCCACCGCGCGTCGCGCATGCACGATCAGCGGCAGGCCGGTCTCGCGTGCCAGTTCGAGATGGCCATCGAAGTAACGTTGCTGGGCATCGAGGTCGAGGCCTTCGACGTAGTAATCGAGGCCGCATTCGCCGATCGCCAGCGGCCGTTCGCGCCGCACCCACTCGCCGAGCAGGTCCAGATGTTCCGGGGCATGGTGTTCGAGGAAGGTCGGGTGCATGCCGTATGCCGCATGCAGGCCCGGATCGAGCCTGCAGGCGTCGCGCAACAGTGGCCATTCGTCCGCGTGGGTGCCGGGCAGGATCTGTCGGGTCACGCCGGCATCGCGGGCGCGGGCGATGACGGCCTCGCGATCACCGTCGAACTCGCTGGCATCCAGATGGCAGTGGGTGTCGACCAGCATCGGGTTCCGTACTCAGCGGCGGCGTTGTGCCTGGCCGTCGATCGGCGGCCGGCCATCCGGCGACGGTGCATCCGTGCGCTTCACCCGGGCCAGCAACAGCGTGCCGAGTCCGAGCAGCAGTTCGTCCACCAGCGGGATCGGGTCGGGCACGAACAGGGTGAGTGCGAACAGCGCGGCGGTCACCGCGAACAGGCGCGGATAGCTCAGGCGTCCGAGCCAGCGCAGCATGGGGCCGAGCAGCAGGTAGCGCATGGAGGTCTCCGTCGGGCCGGCCGTAAGCGGTTCGCGGTCACGCTATCACGCACGGTTCAACGCCGCGTTCAGGGCGCGACTGGAGTAAGCGTTTTCTTCACGGCATCCGTTCAGGAAGGAAATGCTCGAATCCGGGTCGACGCTTCGCGACACCCGCGACACGCAAGCAAGGAGAGAGACCATGAAGAACAACACGCTCGCCATCGCCCTGGCATCGCTGCTGGTCGGCGGTGTCGCTGTCGCAGCCTTCCAGAGCAATCGCGACGAGGTGCCGGCCACCGGTACGTCGTCGGGCGTGTTCGAGACGGTCGATGGCGAACAGGCGCTGGCCGCCGATGCAATCACGGTGGGTGGTCGCGTGGAGTACGCCGACGTGGTGCGCGTGGAGCCGATCACCGAACGCCGCGACCTGTACGCGAGCGTGATCGGCAGCGCGCCGATCCACGAGACCACCACCAGCAGCACGCCGCGACAGGTGTGCGACGACGTGGTCGTCCAGGAGCGCCTGCCCGAGCGCGATGGCAATGTCGGCGGCACCGTGGCGGGTGCGGTGATCGGTGGCCTGGTCGGCAACCAGGTCGGCGGCGGCAACGGCCGCAAGCTGGCGACCGCTGCCGGTGCGACGGCGGGTGGCCTGATCGGCAACCGCGTCGACCGCAACCATGTCGGCGGCCGCGTGGTCGAGCGTGTCGATCGCCAGTGCCGCACGGTGCAGGATTCCTCGCAGTCGTCGCGGGTGGTCGCCTATGACGTGACCTATCGCAACCCGGATGGCAGCACCGGCACGCTGCGCACCGACAGCAAGCCCGGTGGGCAGATCCGCCTGGGTGCCGAGGATGTGCCGGTGGCGTATGACGTCACCTACCGCTTCGACGGTCGCGAGCGCACCGTGCGCATGGAGCAGCGCCCGGCCGGCGAGCGCCTGCCGGTGCTGGATGGCCAGGTCGTGACCCAGACCGCTGCGGTCGACGACGCGCGGCTGCAGTAAGCCGATCCGCCGGTGCGCCCGGCGGGTCCAGGAGACAGGAAGGGCCGGGCAATGTCCGGCCCTTTCCTTTGCGTGCGGAGCCTGACGCGCCCACGAAGAATCGGACGCGGGTCCGCCAGCCATGGCCCCGCGCAGCCGGAACGATACAATCGCGGCTTTCCGCACGCGCGAACGCCATGGCCCTCAATCCGTACGATCTCTATGACACCCGCTCCCTCTTCACCGAGGAGGAACAGGCCGTCCAGGACGCCGTGGCGCGCTTCACCGACGAACGCGTGCTGCCGATCATCGGCGAGTGCTTCGACGAAGGCCGCTTCCCGAAGGAGCTGATCCCGGAGATCGCCGGCCTCGGCCTGCTCGGTGCCACGCTGCCAGCGCAGTACGGTGGCGCGGAGCTCAACTACGTCAGCTACGGCCTGATCTGCCAGGAGCTCGAGCGCGGTGATTCCGGCCTGCGCAGCTTCGCCAGCGTGCAGTCCTCGCTGTGCATGTACCCGATCTACGCCTACGGCACCGAAGAGCAGCGCATGCGCTGGCTGCCGTCGATGGCGCGCGGCGAGACCATCGGCTGCTTCGGCCTGACCGAGGCGCACGGCGGTTCCGACCCGGCCAACATGAAGACCCACGCGAAGAAGGACGGCGCGGACTGGGTGATCAACGGGTCCAAGATGTGGATCACCAACGGCAACCTCGCCGACATCGCCATCGTCTGGGCGCAGACCGACGACGGCATCCAGGGCTTCGTGATCGAGAAGGACTTCGCCGGCTTCAGCGCGCAGGAGGTCAAGCACAAGATGAGCCTGCGCGCGTCGGTCACCAGCGCGCTGTTCTTCGACAACGTGCGCGTGCCGGAAGCCAACCGGCTGCCGAACGTGAAGGGGCTCAAGGGTCCGCTGGGCTGCCTCACCCAGGCCCGCTACGGCATCACCTGGGGGCCGATCGGTGCAGCCATCGCCTGCCTGGACGAGGCGCTCAACTATTCCAAGGAGCGCATGCTGTTCGGTCGCCCCGTGGCCGCCACCCAGAGCGCGCAGATCAAGATGGCCGACTGGGCGCGACGCATCACCTCGGCGCAGCTGCTGAGCCTGCAGCTCGGCCGGCTCAAGGACGCCGGCAAGATGCAGCCGACGCAGGTGTCGCTTGCGAAATGGAACAACTGCCGCATGGCGATCGACATCGCCCGCGAGGCGCGTGACCTGCTCGGCGGCGCCGGCATCACCACCGAGCACTCGCCGATCCGCCATGCGCTCAACCTCGAGTCCGTCATCACCTACGAGGGCACCGAGACGGTGCACCAGCTGGTGGTGGGTCGCGAGCTGACCGGGATCAACGCGTTCTGATGTGCCGGGCCCCGGCGCCCGCCGGGGCCTGCCATCCGCTGCAGTCGCGGGATTCCGCCTCGTTGCAATCGAGCCCTGGGGACCTGGCATGTCGCTTCCGGATATCCGTATCGAAACCGCGCGCCTGGTGCTGCGCCTGCCGCAGGCCACGGACTTCGACCGCTTTGCCGAACTGATCGGCGACAAGGACGCCGCGCGCTGGATCGGCGGCCATCTGCCGCGTGCGGCGGCGTGGCGCAAGTTCCTGCAGCAGCCCGGCGCGTGGATGATCCAGGGCTTCGGCATGTTCTCCATCATCGACCGCGACAGCGGGCAGTGGCTGGGGCAGGGCGGTCCGTGGAAGCCCGATGGCTGGCCTGGCAACGAGATCGGCTACATGCTCCACCGCGATGCGTGGGGCCGCGGCTACGCGACCGAAGCGCTCACGGCGGCCATCGACTGGGCCCTCGACACACTCGGCTGGGACGACTTCGTCCACTGCATCGCGCCGGAGAACAGCGCCTCGAAGAAGGTCGCGTCGCGTCTCGGCTCGACCTTCCTCGGCATGGCCACGCTGCCGCCGCCCTACCAGGATTCGCCCTGCGAGGTCTGGGGCCAGACCCGCACGCAGTGGCAGGACACCCGCAGGCAGCGCGGCTGACCGCACTGCATCCGCAACCACCCGACCAGGCATTCCATCGACATGTTCGCAGCCGTACCCAGTCCGATCCCCGCCCGCATGAAGGGGCTCAACCGCGCGGAAATCTGCGACGTCAATTTCCAGGAGTTCGTGCGTGGCTGGAATGGCCGCGCCGATGCGCGCCCGTCCGCCGACGAAGCTGTCCTCGACGGCAGCGCGCTGGATGCGCGGGGATTCCGCGAACTGTTCGAATCGCAGCTGATCAGCCGCCACCTCGACCTGATGGCACGCGTGCTGCGCGTGCAGAACAAGGTCTTCTACACCATCGGTTCCAGCGGCCATGAGGGCAACGCGATGGTCGCGCGGCTGACGCGCCATACCGATCCGGCGTTCCTGCACTACCGCAGCGGCGGCTTCATGGCGGAGCGCTTCCGCAAGCTGCCCGGCATGGATCCGGTGATGGATTCGGCGCTGTCGTTCGCCGCCAGCCAGGACGACCCGGCCTCGGGCGGGCGCCACAAGGTGTGGGGCAGCAAGCCGTTGTGGGTGCTGCCGCAGACCTCCACGATCGCCTCGCACCTGCCCAAGGCGCTCGGTACCGCGATCGCGATCGAGCATGGCCGCCGCATCGGCCACGCGCTGCCGGTGCCCGACGACAGCATCGTGGTGTGCTCGTTCGGCGACGCGTCCAGCAACCATGCCACCGCGCAGACCGCGTTCAACGCCGCGGCGTGGACGGCCTACCAGAAGCTGCCGGCACCGGTGCTGTTCGTCTGCGAGGACAACGGCATCGGCATTTCGGTGAAGACGCCTGATGGCTGGATCGCGCGCAACTTCGCCAACCGCACCGACCTCGACTACTTCGCCGCCGACGGTCTCGACCTCGCCGCGGGCTACGGCGACGTGCAGCGCGCGGTCGAGCACTGCCGGCGCACCCGCCGGCCGACCTTCCTGCACCTGCGCACGACGCGGATCATGGGCCACGCCGGTACTGATTTCGAGATCGAGTGGCGCTCCATCGAAGAGCTCTGCGCGGTCGAGGCGACCGACCCGCTGCTGCGCTCGGCGGCTATCGCGCTTGAATCCGGGTTGATGACGAAGGACGACGTGCTCGCGCTGTACGAGGCCACGCGCGAGCGCTGCTTCGCCGCTGCCGAGGACGCCGACGGCCGCCCGCGCCTGTCGACGCTGGAGGACGTGGTCGCCCCGCTGGCGCCGTATACCCCCGATGCCGTGCAGGCCGAGGCCGCGCGTGTCGACCACGCCGAGCGCCGCCTGCAGGCGTTCGGTGGCGAGACCAAGCTGCCGGAGAATGCCGGCCCCAAGCATCTGGCGATCCAGATCAACGCCGCGCTGCACGACCTGTTCGCCAAGTACCCGGAAGCACTGCTGTTCGGCGAGGACGTGGCGCAGAAGGGCGGCGTCTACACCGTCACCAAGGGCCTGCAGAAGGCGTTCGGCGCGCGCCGCGTGTTCAACACGCTGCTCGACGAAACCACGATCCTCGGCATGGCCCAGGGCTACGCCAACATGGGCCTGCTGCCGCTGCCGGAGATCCAGTACCTGGCGTACTTCCACAACGCCTGCGACCAGATCCGTGGCGAAGCGGCGAGCCTGCAGTTCTTCTCCAACGGCCAGTACCGCAACCCGATGGTGATGCGCATCGCCTCGCTCGGTTACCAGCGCGGGTTCGGTGGGCATTTCCACAACGACAACTCGATCACCGCGCTGCGCGACATCCCCGGCCTCGTCATCGGCTGTCCGAGCCGCGGCGACGATGCCGCGACGATGCTGCGCACGTTGATGGCGCTGGCCAAGGTGGACGGCCGCGTCTGCGCGCTGCTGGAACCTATCGCGCTGTACATGGCCAAGGACCTGCACGAGCCGGGCGATGGCGGCTGGCTGACGACGTACCCGTCACCGGACGAGGCGATGCCGCTGGGCGAGGAGCGCGTGTACGACGCCGATGCGGCCGATCTCGTTGTCTTCACTTTCGGCAACGGCGTGCCGATGAGCCTGCGCGCCGCGCGCGCGATCGAAGCCGCGCACGGCTGGAAGGTGCGCGTGGTCGACCTGCGCTGGCTGCTGCCCTTGAACGAAGCGGCGATCGCCCGTCATGCCGGCGAGTGCGCACGGATCCTGGTGGTCGACGAGGGCCGTCGCAGCGCCGGGGTAGGCGAGGGGATCATCACCGCGATCGCCGAAGCAGGGCTGGGCCACAAGCCGCTGCGGCGCGTGGTCGGCGCGGATACGTTCACACCGCTGGCGGGCGCGGCGTTCCTGGTGATTCCGTCGGACGACGATATCGTCGCCGCTGCAGCGGAGCTGGCAGCGCAGTAGCAGCCCCCGCTCGGGCGCTTCCAGACCCTTCTCCCGCGTGCGGGAGAAGGTGGCCTGCAGAGCGGGATGAGGGCGCCTGCGTGGCGGCGAACTCTCTCCACACGGGAGAGGGTTCGTCAGACTCAATCCGCGAACTGCACCCGCACTTCCACGCGGCGGTTCGGTGCCAGGCAGTCGCGCAGCGCATCACCGCGTTCGCCTTCGCATTCGGCCACCGGTTCGACGCTGCCACGGCCCACGGCGGTGATGCGGTCGGCCGGGACGCCGTGTTCGACCAGGTACTCGCGCACCGCGTTCGCGCGCTGCTCCGACAGGCGCACGTTCGCGCGGTCGTTGCCGATGCGATCGCTGTGGCCGATCACGTGGACGATCTCGAGCGGACGACTCGCCAGCCGGACTGCGAGGTCATCGAGCGCGGCGCGGCCATCCGCGCTGAAGTCATCGATGCTGGCGCGGCCGAAGGCGAACAGCCCGTCGGCCGAGAGGCGCTCGAGGAACGTGGATGGCAGGTGCGGAACGGGTTCCGGCGCCGGTTCGGGTGCGGGTGCCTGGCTGGCGCAGGCGGCGAGCAACAGCGTGGAAAGCGCCGCGGCGGCGGCGGTCGGTGCGAAGCGCATGGTGGTTCCCCTTCCGTTGGATGCGGTGTCTATACATCGACTGCGTGAAACCGCTATGGCGTCCTGCCCGATGCCCCTGCGGTCCGGGCGCCACAACGATGACCGTGCGCGAATATGGGCCGCGCCGCCCCGCCGGATCAAGCGCGGGGGGTCAGCGCGCCAGGCCGTCCAGCAGCGGCAGGACCTCGGCGGTCGCGCCGCCCACCTGCAATCCGGCCGGCGCCGGGTCCAGCGGCAGCACTGCCAGCGCCTCCGCGCCCTGGCTGCAGACGATGCGACCGCCGCCGCTTGTAGCGGTCACCTCGTCGCCCCCGGAGACCACCGTGGCACCGGTATGCAGCCGGGCGAGGCCGCGCTTCACCTGGCCGAGGAAATGCGTGCGCGCGACGATCTCCTGGCCCGGGTAACAGCCCTTCCTGACGCTGAAGGCGCGCAGGCGGTCGAGTGAGAGCTGTTGCGGCGTCCACTGTTCCAGCTGGGACGGCTCGAGCCGCGGCAGCCCGTGGGCGAGGTCCAGTGCGCGCCAGCGGCCATGGGCGACGGGGTCGATGGTGGCCGGGCCACCGCCCACGCGCAGGGTGCGGGGATCGGCCGTGCCGCCGAGATCGAGTTCGGTCGCGCCTTCCGCATCCACCGCGGCCAACGCGCCGCGGGCGGTAGCGGGTGTTGCGAACGCCCCGGCGACGGTCACATCCGTTTCGGGCGTCAGCGTGACCTTGCTGCGGAACACGAAGCGCTGCAGGCCCGCGATGAATCCCGTGGGATCGGCATCGAGCAGCAGCAGGCGCAGGGTCCCGTCGTCCACGCGCACCAGGGCGAACAGCGCGACCACGCGACCCTTGGGCGTCAGCCAGCCGTTCCACTGCCACTGGCCCGTCGCCAGGCCCGCCACGTCGTTCATGAATTGCGCCTGCGCGAACGCGATCGCGTCGCGTCCGTGCATGCGGATCACGTGGATGTCCGGGATGGCGAAGAAATCGCCAGGGAGGGCGTCCGACTTGTCGTGCATGGGCGTGGGAACTAGAATCCGTGCGGTGAATAACCCGGCCATGATAGGCGAAAGCGTCCCGACCCCGGATCCGGATCCGGCGGCCACGCCCGCCACGGAACCGACGCCCAGGCCGGTGGAAATCGGCGGACGCGACGGGCCCGAACCCACCCGATACGGCGACTGGGAAAAGAACGGCCGCTGTATCGACTTCTGATTCCAGCCACGCGGCACCGCCGCCAGCGAGGAGATTGCCAGCGATGGCGAATCGCGAACGCCCTTTGTCACCCTTCATGCTTGGACAGACGTACCGGTTCCAGCTGACGTCGCTGCTGTCCATCCTGTTCCGCATCGCCGGTATCGGCATCACCGTGGGCGCGTTCGTGTTCGCGTGGTGGCTGCTGGCCGTGGCGCAGGGCGGTGACGCCTACGAGCGCGCGGCGGCGTGCCTGGCCTCGCCGGTCGGGATGGTCGCGCTGTTCCTGTTCTCGCTGGGCATGGTCTACCACCTGCTTGCCGGCATCCGCCATCTGCTGTGGGACGCAGGCTGGGGCTTTGAACTTCCCGAGGTCTACCGTTCCGGCTACGCCGTGGTCGTGCTGACCGTGGTGCTGACGGCAGCGATCTGGTTCGTCGTGCTGTGGGGTGGTGCATGAACGACGTCAAGGCGAATGCGAACGGCGCACCGGTGCGCCGCGACCTCCGCACGCCGCTGGCACGCGCACGCGGCCTCGGGTCGGGCAAATCGGGCACCTCGCATTTCTGGTGGATCCGGGTGACCGCGGTGGTGCTGGCCTTGCTGGTGCCATGGCTGGTCGGCCTGCTGGTGTCGATGATCGGCGCCGACCTCGACAGCGTGCGCGAGACCATCGCGCGGCCGTGGAACGCCATCCTGCTGACGCTGTTCGCGGTGGCCATGTTCTGGCACACCCGGATGGGCCTGCAGACGATCATCGAGGATTACATCCACACGCGTTCGCTCGAGATCGCGCTGCAGTTCCTCGCGATCGTGGTCTGCACGCTCGGCGCGCTGGCCTCGCTGTACGCGATCGCCCGCATCGCGCTCGTATGAATCGATCGCATCCGGAGCCCGCGCAGCGGTAATCCGCAGCGCACGACCGGATGCGATTCCCGCCGGCACCATCGCCCCTCTCCCGCGAGCGGGAGAGGGGATGGGGTGAGGGCAGGGGCCAGGCGCTTGACGCGGTGCCCCGCGCAACCAGAGACCCAGCATGACCTCGACCTACAAGATCACCGAACACAAGTACGACATGGTCGTCGTCGGCGCCGGCGGCGCCGGCCTGCGCGCCACCTTCGGCCTCGCCGCCAAGGGGCTGCAGACCGCCTGCCTGACCAAGGTGTTCCCGACGCGCTCGCACACCGTGGCGGCGCAGGGTGGTATCTCCGCCGCGCTGGGCAACATGGGCGAGGACGACTGGCGCTTCCACTTCTACGACACCATCAAGGGCTCGGACTGGCTGGGCGACCAGGACGCCATCCAGTACATGTGCCGCGAGGCCATCCCCGCGATCATCGAGCTCGAGCACCAGGGCGTGCCGTTCTCGCGCACCGAGGAAGGCAAGATCTACCAGCGCCCGTTCGGCGGCATGACCACGCACTACGGCAAGGGCACCGCGCAGCGCACCTGCGCTGCGGCCGACCGCACCGGCCACGCCATGCTGCACACGCTGTACCAGCAGTCGCTCAAGCATGACGCGCGCTTCTTCATCGAGTACTTCGCGCTCGACCTGATCATGGACGAGGACGGCGCCTGCCGCGGCGTGCTCGCGCTCGACATGGCCGAGGGCACGCTGCACCTGTTCCGCGCCCACGGCGTGGTGCTGGCGACCGGCGGCTACGGCCGCGCGTACTTCTCGGCGACCTCCGCGCACACCTGCACCGGTGATGGCGGCGGCATGGCGCTGCGCGCGGGCCTGGGCCTGCAGGACATGGAGTTCGTGCAGTTCCATCCGACCGGCATCTACGGCGCGGGCTGCCTGATCACCGAGGGCGTGCGCGGCGAAGGCGGCATCCTGCGCAACGCGCAGGGCGAGCGCTTCATGGAGCGCTATGCGCCCAACGCCAAGGACCTCGCCTCGCGCGACGTCGTCAGCCGCTCGATGACCATCGAGATCCGCGAAGGCCGCGGCGTGGGTGCCGACAAGGACCACATCCATCTCGACCTGACCCACCTCGATCCCAACGACATCCACGAGAAGCTGCCCGGCATCGCCGAGAGCGCGCGGATCTTCGCGGGCGTCGACGTGACCCGGCAGCCGATCCCGGTCATCCCCACCGTCCACTACAACATGGGCGGCATCCCGACCAACTACCGCGGCGAAGTCGTCCAGCTCAAGGACGGCAACCCGGATGCGGTGGTGCAGGGGCTGTACGCGATCGGCGAGGCCGCCTGCGTGTCGGTGCACGGTGCCAACCGCCTGGGCTCCAACTCGCTGCTCGACCTGGTCGTGTTCGGCCGCGCGGTGGCCAACCGCTGCGCCGAGACTATCAAGAGCGGCGCCCCGCACAAGCGTCTGGCCGACGATGCCTGCGACCGTTCGCTGGCCAACCTCGACGCCCTGCGCCACGCCACCGGCACCACGCCGACCGCGGAGATCCGCGACCGCATGCAGCGCACCATGCAGATCGATGCCGCGGTGTTCCGCACCGGCGAGACGCTGGCCGAAGGCGTGCAGAAGATCCGCGAGATCCATGCCTCGTTCGCCGACGTCAAGGTCAGCGACCGTTCGCTGGTGTGGAACTCCGACCTGATCGAGACCTTCGAGCTGCAGAACCTGCTCGGCCAGGCGCTGGCGACGATCGTCTCGGCGGAGAACCGCAAGGAGTCGCGCGGCGCGCATGCCCGCGAGGACTTCCCCGACCGCAACGACACCGAGTGGCAGAAGCACACGCTGTGCTGGGTGGACGAGGCCGGCAACACCAGCATCGACTACCGCCCGGTGCACATGTACACGCTCGACGACGAGGTCCAGGTCGTCCCACCCGTCGCCCGCGTCTACTGACCGGGTGGCCGAACGAGGAGCGGGTCCGGTATGGTCATCAGCGATCAGTTCATGATGCTCTGGACGCTCGGCGTCATCGCCGGCGCGCTGGTGTTGCGGATGCTCTACGCGCGCAACGCCCACCTCGCCCAAGTCCTGTTCTGGGTGCTGTTGACGATCTTCGCGACCCCTCTGGGCGCGCTGGTCGTCTACCTGCCGCTCCGTACCGTCCGAGTCCCACAGCTGGCGCCGAAGGCGCCCGCCAATACCGAGATTTGACCGTGGCCGCATTCTCCCTTCCGCAGAACTCGAAGATCCAGCAGGGTCGCCACTTCCCGGCGGCCGGCGCCACGCGCGTGCGGACCTTCAAGGTCTACCGCTGGAACCCGGACGACGGGCGCAACCCGAGCGTCGACACCTACGAGGTCGACCTCGACAGGTGCGGCCCGATGGTTCTCGACGCGCTGATCAAGATCAAGAACGAAGTCGACCCGACGCTCACCTTCCGTCGCTCTTGCCGCGAAGGTATCTGCGGCTCGTGCGCGATGAACATCGACGGCACCAACACGCTGGCCTGCACCAAGGCCATCGACGACTGCGGCAAGGGCAAGGGCGAGGTGCCGGTGTATCCGCTGCCGCATATGCCGGTGGTCAAGGACCTCGTGCCCGACCTCACGCACTTCTACGCCCAGTACGCGTCGATCAAGCCATGGCTGCGCACGCAGAGCGCGCCACCGCCGGACCGCGAGCGCCTGCAGTCCAAGGAAGACCGCGCCAAGCTCGACGGCCTGTACGAGTGCATCCTGTGCGCCTGCTGCAGCACCTCGTGCCCCAGCTACTGGTGGAACGGCGACCGCTACCTCGGCCCGGCGATCCTGCTGCAGGCCTATCGCTGGATCATCGACAGCCGCGACGAGGACACCGGCGCGCGCCTCGACGATCTGGAAGATCCGTTCAAGCTCTACCGCTGCCACACCATCATGAACTGCACGCGGACCTGCCCGAAGGGGCTGAACCCCGCCAAGGCCATCGGCCAGATCAAGCAGTTGATGCTGGCGCGCCACGGTTGATCACTCCGCGCCGGCATCCGCCGGCGCGTTTCGTTTGGGGGCAACGATGGTGACGAGCAACCCGATCCTGTGGCCCGGCCTCGCGCTGGTCGCGCTGACCTTCGCGGTGACCGTGGTGATGTACCGCCGCCGCATCGGCGAGATGGTGCGCGAGCGCATCCATCCGCAGTCCGTCGCGCTGTCGGGACAGCTCGCACAGCGATTGAGCGACAGCCGCGCATCCGACAACTACCGCAACCTGTTCGAACTGCCGGTGCTGTTCTACTTCGGCGTCGCGGTGACATTGGCGACCGGCGTGCGCGACCCGTGGGTGGTGGGGCTGGCGTGGGGCTTCGTCGTCCTGCGCATCGCGCACAGCGCCATCCAGTGCAGCTACAACAAGGTGATGCACCGCTTCCGGGTGTTCCTGCTCGGCACCGCCGTGCTGCTGGCGTTCTGGATCCGCCTCGGCTGGCAGCTCGCACAGGCATGAGCGCGCACGAAGACCCCGAACTCAAGCGCCTGCGCTGGCGCTGCCGCCGTGGCATGCGCGAGCTCGACGTGCTGTTCAACGCCTGGCTCGACCGTGCATGGCCAACCGCGTCCGACGAGGAACGCGGGGTATTCCTACAGCTGATGGACTGCGAGGACGATAGGCTCTGGCGCTGGTTCATGGGCTACGAGGAGGTCCCGGATGCCAGCCTCAGAGGGCTCGTCGAACGCATGCGGTCGCTCCAGGAACAGCGCTGACGGCAGCACCGTCGCCTGGGCGCCTTCGCGCTGGCTGCTGGCCGCGCTATTGCTGCTGACCGCGCTCGCGCCGGTCGCCATCCTCGCCTCGGAAATGCCACGCCTCGCCGCCTGGCCACTTGCGTTGCTTGCTTGCGCGTACGGCCTCAGCGTCGTGCGACGCGAAGCAAACCGGCCGGCACGCACGTTGCATTTCCCCGCCAACGGCCGCGTCGAGGTGGACGGGCAGGGCGTCGACGATTTCGCGCTGCAGTGGCGTGGGCCGCTGGCATTCGCGCGCTGGCGCGATGCCGATGGCCGCGTGGAGCGCATCGCCTGGTGGCCCGACACCCTGCCGCCCGTCGCGCGCCGTGAACTCCGACTGGCCGCACCGGCCACGCACACTGCGCGCAGGGCGCCGTCGATGGCACCATAAGGCTCTTGTGCCGGTGCAGACCGCCGGCGTCCCTCGCGAGCCCCGATGTTCAGACCCCTGTCCGCCTCCATTGGCCTGCGCTACCTGCGCGCCAAACGACGCAACGGCTTCATTTCCTTTATCTCGCTCGCCTCCATCCTCGGCATCGCCATCGGCGTCGCCGCGCTGATCACCACGCTCGCGGTGATGACCGGCTTCCAGCGCGAGATCCGCGACCGCCTGCTGCAGATGTCGGCGCACGCCACCGTCAGCGCCGACAGCGGGACGATGGAGAACTGGCGCTACGCGGTCGACATCGCCGAACGCGATGCACGCGTGGCCGGTGCTGCCCCGTACGTGCAGAGCGAGGCACTGATCGCAGGCCCCAACCGCCAGCCGGCGCTGCTGCAGGGCGTGCTGCCGGAGCAGGAAAGGCACGTGTCGGTGATCGCCGACAAGATGGTCGAGGGTGAGTTTGCATCGCTCGAACCCGGCAGCTTCAACATCATCCTTGGCCGCGAGCTCGCGCTGTGGCTGGGCGTACGCGTGGGCGACCGCGTGGTGGTCACCACCGATTTCCAGACCACGCCGATGGGCGCGGTGCCGCAGCTCAAGCGCTACACCGTGAGTGGCCTGTTCGAGGCTGGCCACCAGCAGTTCGACCGCAACCTCGCGCTGGTCAACATGGCCGACCTGCAGCGCGTGCAGCGGCTCGGCGAGGGCGTCACCGGCGTGCGCCTGCGCCTGCACGACATGAACCAGGCGTGGGATGTAGCCCGCGACCTCGCCATCGCCCTGCAGGGGCCGTACCGGGTAAGCGACTGGAGCCGCGAGAACGCCAACATGTTCCGCGCGCTGCGGCTGGAGAAGACCATGATCGCGATCCTGCTGTCGCTGATCATCGCGATGGGCGCGTTCAACCTGGTGTCGTCGCAGGTGATGCTGGTCACCGACAAGCAGGCCGACATCGCGATCATGCGCACGCTCGGCATGCCGCCCGGTGGCATCCTGCGGGTGTTCATCGTGCAGGGCACGCTGATCGGCGTGATCGGCACCGTGCTCGGCGTGGTCGGCGGCGTGCTGCTCACGCTCAACCTCGAGCACATCCTGCGCGCGATCGAATCCGCGTTCGACGTGGTACTGATCCCGCCCGACGTCTACTACATCACCGGCCTGCCCACCGAGCTGCGCGCCGACGACGTCACCATCATTGCGCTGGTGGCGCTGGCGATGGCCTTCCTTGCCACGATCTACCCGGCATGGCGTGCATCGCGCACCGCCCCGGCGGAGGCGCTGCGTTATGAGTGAGCATCACGATCCCGTGCCCGCCACGTTGAAGCCGCGTCGCGACGAGGCCGTTGCAGCGCAGGGCGACTCCGTCATCCGCGCCGAGGGCCTCGGCAAGACCTACCGCGAAGGCAAGCTCAACACGCCGGTGTTCGACGGCCTGCACCTGGACGTGTACGCCGGCGAGACGGTGGCGATCATCGGTGCCTCCGGCGCCGGCAAGAGCACGCTGCTGCACCTGCTGGGCGGGCTGGACGTGCCCACCGCCGGCGAGGTGTATGTCGACGGCCACCGCATGAGCAGGCTGTCCGACCGCGCCCGCGGCGCGCTGCGCAACCGCGCGCTCGGCTTCGTCTACCAGTTCCACCACCTGCTGCCCGAGTTCACCGCGCTGGAGAACGTGATGCTGCCGGCGCTGCTCACCGGGCAGGCCGTGGATGGCGACAAGCGCGGCAAGCCGCCGACCGTGGCCGAAGTGGAGCCGAAGGCGCGCGAACTGCTGGAATCCGTCGGCCTTGGCCATCGCCTGCAGCACAAGCCCGGCGAACTTTCAGGCGGCGAACGCCAGCGTGCCGCGGTGGCGCGCGCGCTGGTCAACCGCCCGGCCTGCGTCCTCGGGGACGAGCCCACCGGCAATCTCGACGACCGCACTGCCGCCACCGTGTTCGACCTGATGCTCGACCTCAACCGCGCGCAGCGCACCAGCCTGGTGCTGGTGACCCACGACCGCAGCCTCGCCCGTCGGCTGGATCGCGTGCTGGAACTGCACGAAGGCAAGTTGCGGGAAGTGGCACCTTCGTCGGTGTGAAGCACCTTCGGACTGGCTAAAAGCCAGGCTTCTCTTCCGTCCGCTCGGGCAGGATCCGCAGCCTGGCCCTGCGCAAGTCCGCCTGCAGCGTCCGGCTTTCAAGCCCTCCCCTTCAAGGGGAGGGTTGGGTGGGGATGGTGTTCGCGCCATCCCGATCAAGCCGGCCCGCGCCCCGTCGTTGACTCCGCCCACGTCCGGTTGAACAATCGGGCGGTCGTCACGCTTTGGGGAAAGCCGCGACGATCACAGGGACAGGGGACAACTTGGTCAGGACGATCGAAGCCCGGCACCACCGGCACGTTCGAAGCACGTATCAGACCCGGGTCGCGCATGCGCAGGCCCGCGGACTCGCGTGCGCGTTGACGTGCACGACCGGAAACACCACGCAGCAACTACAGGGGAACGGACATGCAACACGATGAAATGGAATACGTAGGGTTCTGGGCCCGGGTCGGCGCGTCGATCATCGACTACATCCTGGTCCTGCTGATCACTCTCCCGCTGCTGCTGGGGATCTACGGCACCGGCTACTTCGCCGATCCGGACGCCCCGATCATCCGCGGCCCGGCCGACTTCGTGATCAGCTGGGTGTTTCCCTTTGCCGCGGTGATCCTGTTCTGGCTGCACAAGCAGGCCACGCCCGGGAAGATGGCGGTCTCCGCCCGCGTGGTGGACGCGAGCACCGGCAATACGCTCTCCGGGGTACAGGCGGTCATCCGCTACGTCGGCTACTTCGTGGCAACGCTGCCGCTCGGGCTCGGCATCATCTGGGTCGCCTTCGACCCGCGTAAACAGGGCTGGCACGACAAGCTGGCCGGCACCGTGGTGATCCGCCCGGCTGGGGATCGGACGGAGGCAGTGCGTTTCGAGCGGTAAGGATTCGAGCGCGCGGCCGTGGCATGACAGTTCAGGCCGAAGTCGCTCTGCGACCCGGCGTAAATCAAGGTGCTCAGACGCTGATGACTCATCAAGAGAAACTGGAACAGATGTATCGGCACATGGCGATGCTCGGCGTCCCAAGGAGCACAGCAGCTCCGCCGGCCTGGCGTCTGCTTTGGCGTCTCGGCGTTGAGTTGCCGCCTCCACTGTTCACTCCTTTCATGCCTGGCGCACTGGCAATGGGGGTGTTCTTTGCGCTGTCGTGGGGCCTGCTCATGTGGATGATTCTCTGGGCACGGCAGGGCATGCCAATCGGCCTCATGGCGGCCACTGCTGTTGCTGCGGGGGCACTGTTCGGTCTAGTGATGGCTGCCTATTTCCGGCATCTGGCCCGAAAGCACAGACTTCCGCCATGGAGGGAGTACACAGGCGCACCGTGATGTGGCCAACGATACGTTGAGCCGAAGCTGCTTCGCGGCCAGGAGTAACCGGAGTGCCAGGTAGCGGTCGAAAGCCTATGGCACGTGTAGCGCTCGCCATGGTTCAGTCGAGTCCAGACCGTACCGCGCGAAGCTGGCCTGGGGATTGAGACG
This sequence comes from Luteimonas yindakuii, assembly GCF_004803715.2. NCBI lineage: Bacteria > Pseudomonadati > Pseudomonadota > Gammaproteobacteria > Lysobacterales > Lysobacteraceae > Luteimonas > Luteimonas yindakuii. Next base: position 2,103,067 of record NZ_CP039383.2, on the reverse strand, counting down.
CTGGGAGGGGTAATGACAAGGGTCGCCTTCGGGTTTTTATGGTTCGTCGTATTCCTTGTCGCAGCGATGATCATATTCGGGGTCGTTGTCGCTCCCGATACGTCCGCGCATGGCGACGCAGTGCAGAGCTACGACGCCGGATATGCCGCCGGGTATGAAGTGGGGCGGCGCTACGGCAAGGTCATCCTTCTGGGCGCGCTCACCTTATCCATCGCGGGTACAGTCCTTGGCTGGCTGCCGGGAACAGGCAGGAAGAAATAGACTTCATCAAGCCGGACCCGCCGCGCGGCGGACTCGCGTCTCGCCATAGGCCACGGGAGAACCCATGTTCCTCACTCTGCTGCTCGTAACGCTTGTGCTGGCGGTCGCTGTATCGATCGCTGTCTCGCTGGCGTTCAACCGGCCCATCAGCCGCATCCTCAGTCGCATCATTGCCGACGACATCAGCGCAGCCTGGGTGCGCTATCTCAAGTTCGCCATCCTGGTGGTGGGTGTTTCTTCGGGCGTGCGGATCCACGAGCTCGAGCGCTACATCACGCCGAACCAGTGGCAGGAAGAGCCGCGCATCATCGAGCTGACGTCCGAGCGATGGGTGCTCGAGGTCTACCGCACCATCATCGAGACCCTGCAGGGGATCGCCTGGATGCTGCTGGTGTTCTTCTGCATCGCGCTGGTGGCCTACGTCATCGTTCGCATCTTCGAGTCGCGCAAGGTGGCGGCACCGCCGGCTGCGGATCGATGAGTTGAAGCCGAGCCCGATTCCGGGTCGGCTTGATCCAAGCGTCAGGCTTGCATGAGAGATTCCCGTATCAAGGCGGCAGCACGGCCGCGGTGTTCGCGCAGGCCTGTACTACGTCTTCAAGAAGCCGGCGCAGGCGTAGCAGCACGCGCAGGATCAGACCGCTTCTTCCAGCCACGCGTTCGCGCCTGGCGTCCGCTACTGCCGTAAACCACGGAAACGACATGAGTCCAGTGTTTCGCCGCGCGCTGCCCTATGGCCTCGCCGTTGCGCTGGTGGCGAGCGCCGCCCATCTGGGCTGGGAGTACACCCACGGCGGCGTCGCGAGCCATCATCTGCTGGCCCGGCGCGATTTGCCGGCGGTGTCCAACTGGTGGGGGCTGCTGATCCCTTCCATTGCTGGGGTGGCTCGCTTCGTGGACGGCCATGCGCCGCGCGGCTGTGGACGGCCGGGCGGCGGTCCGGTCGGTTTCCGCCTTCCTGGGCGCCTTGCTGGTGGGCCTGGCGCTGTCCTTCTCCTTCGCCGCGGGTTACGGGTCGCTTGCCAGCGGCATCTTCTTCACCGCATTGGCAGCCGGGCTGTTCCTGCCAACGTACCGGGCGGAGTACGTCTTCGGCTTCGTGCTGGGGATGACGTTCGTGCTCGGCTCGGTGTTGCCGGCCATTGCGGCGTCCGTTGGCGCCGCTATCTCCGCGGCCGCCCATTTCCTGGTACGTCCGGTCATGGCTCGCATTCTTCGCGCGGTCCGGGCCTGAAAGCTCGCCTGGACAGTTTCAACAATGGGGAATACCCGTGAAGTTTGGCTACACCATCGCCTACGTTCCTGATGTCCCGGCGTCACTCGAATTCTTCGAGCGTGCGTTCGGTTTGCAGCGCCGCTTTCTCCACGAGTCGGAGATGTACGGAGAGTTGGAGACCGGTGGTACAGCCTTGGCGTTCGCATCCCATGGGCTGGCAGAGACGAACTTCAGCGGCGGCCATGTGGCTGCCGACACGTCCGGCAGGCCGCTCGGCATCGAGATCGGTCTGGTGACATCCGACGTGCATGCGGCCCATGCGCGGGCGGTGGCGGCAGGCGCTGCGGAGATGGCCGCGCCCAAGGCCAGGCCATGGGGGCAGGTGGTGTCCTACGTGCGGTGTCCGGACGGGCTGCTGGTCGAACTGTGTTCGCCCATGGATGCGTGATGGAGGCAAACGGGCCCAGCCCGTCGCGGCCTTGCACGAACCGCGCTGACGTCTCGCCAACCCGCGGCGCCGAACTTCAACCGCTGCGTGTGACGGCTAGCCCCTGCGCGAGACATGCGGGGAAAGGCGCCGAAGCACCGCCGCCGCTATGAGCAGGGATGGCGCCGCCGAGGCGCCGGCGCCACACGCTCCTTGACAGCCACGCCATCCCGGTCGCAGCGTCGCCATGGGCGACACGCCCGGGGAGGCCGCAGGCGATGCCCATCGAACCGTCCGACCACGATCCTTCCGCGCCCCGTCCGGGCGGACCGCCGGCGAACACGCCCGGAGCCCGGCCCCCACCGATCGAGCGCACCCGCTTCGGCGGCAGCCAGCGCCGGGGGCGCGTGGACGACGACGATGCGCCGGTCTCGCGCAGCGACCTCAGCAAGGGGCCGCAGGAACTGCTGGAACATCGCGCCTCGCGGGTGAACTGGCAGGTGCTGGTGATCTCCGCGCTGGTGATCCTGGCGTTCTCGGTCTGGGCGATCGTGATTCCCGACGAGGCCCGCGTCGCGATGAAGGCGGCGGTCGACTGGATCGCGCTGAACCTCGGCTGGTACTACGTGCTCACGGTCACCCTGGTGATCGGCTTCGTGCTGTGGGTGGCGCTGTCGAAGGAGGGCAACGTGCGCCTCGGCCCGGACCATTCGCGCCCGCAATACGGGCTCACCACCTGGGTGGCGATGCTGTTCGCCGCGGGCGTGGGCATCGACATGCTGTTCTATTCGGTCACCGGCCCGGTGGTGCAGTACCTGTATCCGCCCTCGGGCGACGGCGCCACCGCCGCGGCGATGCAGGATGCCGTGGTGTGGACGATGTTCCACTACGGCGTCGCGGGCTGGGCGATGTATGCGCTGCTGGGCATGGCGATGGGCTACTTCGCCTATCGCTGGGGCATGCCGCTGTCGATCCGCGCCGCGCTGTATCCACTGCTGGGCAAGCGCGTGCGCGGGCCGCTGGGTGATGGCATCAGCATCATCGCGCTGGTCGGCACGGTGTTCGGCGTGGCCACCTCGATGGGCATCGGCGTGGTGCTCCTGAGCGTCGGCTTCTCGCTGATCTTCGGCCTGCCGGCCGGCCTCGGCCTGCAGATCGCGCTGGTGGTGGGCGCCGTGGTGCTGACCATCGCCGCCACCACCTCCGGCGTGGATCGCGGCATCCGCTGGATCGCCGAACTCAACCTGTGGAGCGCGGTGGCGATGATGGTGTACATCCTCGTCACCGGGCAGACCGCGTTCCTGTTGAACGCGCTGGTGGAGAACATCGGCCGCTTCATGATGACGCTGCCGGCGCGCACGCTGCAGACCTTCGCCTACGAGCCCAACGGCGCCGAGTGGATGGGCGGCTGGACGCTGTTCTTCTGGGCATTCTGGCTGGCGTGGGGGCCGTTCGTGGGCGTGTTCCTGGCGCGCATCTCGCGCGGGCGCACGCTGCGCGAGTTCGTCATCGCGGCGATCACCGCGCCGGTGCTGTGCGACTTCATCATCGTGTCGCTGTTCGGCAACTCGGCGCTGTTCCAGGTATTGCAGGGCAACACCAGCTTCGCCGAACTCGCGGTGGCCAGCCCAGAGCAGGGCTGGTATGCGCTGCTGGCGATGTTTCCCGGCGCGATGTTCCTGATCGGCCTGGCCACGCTGTCGGGCCTGCTGTTCTATCTCACCAGTGCCAATTCCGGCGCGATGGTGATGTCCAACTTCTCGGCGTCGATCCCCGACCCTTCGCAGGACGGCCCGAAATGGCTGCGGGTATTCTGGGCCGTGCTGACCGCGGTGCTCACGGTGGCGATGCTGCTGGCCGGCGGCGTCACCACGATGGAGTACGCCACGCTGATCTTCGCGCTGCCGGTCACGGTCATCGCCTACCTGGTGATGGCCTCGTTCCACAAGGTGCTGCGCATGGAGCGCGCCGAACGCGAGGGGCAGGTGCTACACCGTCGCTCGATCGCCCCCATCGGCGGCCACGTGCCGGAGCGTTCGTGGAAGCAGCGGCTGGAACAGATGCGCTCGTACCCGACCCTGGAGCAGGCCGACCGCTTCCTCGACCGTGCCGTGCGGCCCGCGCTGGACGACGTGTCCGCCGAATTCCGCAACCAGGGCTACGACGTGGAGCAGAGCAGCATGACCAACGAGCACGGCATCGCCGAGCCGGTGCTGCGGGTATCGATGGAATCCTTCCGCGCTTTCCATTACCAGGTCGCCGTCGTCGAGGCCCCGGTGCCGATGTTCAGCGGCCGCATGTCGCGCGAGACCGACGTGTATTACCGGCTGGAGGTATTCACCCAGACCGGCTCAGGCGGCTACGACCTGATGGGCCTGACCAAACAGCAGGTGATCGACGACGTGCTGGAGCGTTACGAGGCACACCTGGCATTCCTGACTGTTTCCACCGAGCGAGACACGGCCTCGGTGCTGACGCCCTCGATCCTGCCGGCCGATGAGCTTTCCGCGGTGCCGAGGGATGCGGGGGATGTGCAGGATCTGGGGGAGGAGGGGAAGTAACGTCCCGCGCTGGTTGACTCCGCATTCGCACGATTGAACAATCGGGACGAACGTCACGCTCTGGGGAGAGCTGGCAAGGGAGATGGATGGCAGGGATGGCACAGGGGACGGCGGCGCGAGGGTGGGCGACCGCGAACGCGATTCGTGGGGCAGACACAGCGAAGCGTCACCGGAACGGCCCTAGCGTGTGCGGCCACGCACATGCAAGCGGTGGTGGATAACTCCGGTGCCCTAACACCGGCCTACAGCCGCTTCGAGTCGTAAGTTATTGAAATTCCGAACCCAGCCTCCTTCAAGTTGCCCTCGTGCGCGCGCTTCGAACGATCAGCACCTTGACAAGAGCTCCGCAGTAGCTAAAGGGCTCGTTGCCGTCTGGGTGGAGTGTCATGCACGCGAGCACCCTTTTTCCGAGCAAATAAAGATCGACTTAGATAACCTCATTAAGGCGAATAGTGCGCCCCCGGCGCCCCCTAGACCGGAGGCCATGTCAACACCCAGCAAAGATTTAGCTGACCTTGTAGGCATAGCCTTGACGGCGAGGGAGGGGATAGACGGCATCAACTACGGTTACGAGCCTCATGACCCGATCCTTTGCAAGGACATCATGTCGTCAAAGCTGTATCTGTTCTCGCTTCGACATGAAGGGCGCCGCGTCACGTGTGAGAGGTACGGGTCCGTTGTTGGGCCTAGCAACAGAGTCTTGGACCACTATGGCGTATCGGACGCCGAAGGTCACATAGCTGACCTGTACGTGGACGCGCATGCCGGGAACTCCGCTTCCTCGAGAGCTCCATACGGTTTCACGCTGTCGGATATTCCTTAGTCAGCGGCTGCATTCGATCCAAGGCCCAGTTGCGCGGGGCTTAACAAATCGTTCAAGCCGAAGCCGCTTCGCAGCGCGGCTTAACTCTGGCGTTAGGCCGCACATGATGTACATCGTAGCCGCCGCTCTCTTCTTACCCTTCCTTGCCGTCGCGCTCGGCGTCACGCTTGTCGTTGCTTGGCTGACACGGGGCTTCGGTCGGACCGTTTGGATCGCGCTGATTGTGGTTATTTCGGTGCCGCTAGTGACGCCCACGATGGGCCCGGCTACGATCGCCGTTGTACCGGTAACCTTCGGGTGGCTCCTGATTCCGTTTATCGCGGTGGGTGGCTAGCGGCGTACCCCGTGTGGCACGCGGTTGCATTTCCGGCGACTGCTGCACTCTCGTACTTGGTAGCGCAGGGTGCGCCCTAACAATTCATTCAAGCCGAAGCACGTCATCTCTGGGCGGCCCAATGAACGACCTCGCAACTCGAGCAACGGAGATGCTCCGAACAGGCGAACCGTTCCGACTTGTCGGGACAGGTCGCTCAGTTCAGTTCCTGAGAGGCGTATTTTCACGTGCCAGCATGTGTCTTCCCGCTTTTTACTATTTCCTCGGGTCCGCTTCGGCACACGAAACAGCAAAAACAACGGACGATTATCCGTTCAAGATCGCTCAGACCTACTCTGAATTCTCCGACCTAAACACACTCACCTTGGCGTGCCGAAAGATGTTCGATCACGCGGCCAAGCCCGATCTTACAGGCGCAAACTTTGGAAAGCTTTCGGACCAAGTGCTCTTGGAGCACGCAAAGTACTGGGCAAAATACTCCGAGAAAGACACGGACGAGTGCCTCAGCGCTCTTGTTTTTCTGCGGAAATTTTTCTCCGAATATTCTAAGAGCGATAGTGTTTTGCTCAAGAAAGACGGTTGGCTGCACAAGCGGATCGGATTGCTAAAGCAGCACGCGGATCGCGCCGCTGCTCACCTGTCGCTTGAGGACTACTCACTCGACATCATTGATCTTGCCCACTTTACTGCCTCTGTAACCATAGCTGGAGAGATAGTGCGCAGCTTTGATAACCCCTGGGCTGGAGACAAATACTTCAATGAAGTAGACCGGGGCGCATACGAGGCGGCTAAAAGGATCTTTCCGCAGATCACCGAGTTTCGGCTGTTTGGCCATATGCAAGTGCACCAGCAAGCCCGCTTCTACTGGAAGCACCAGAACCACGAGAGCATTCAATCGTATTTCGACCAGTTGCAATGGGCGCTCGGCTAGAGCATAGGGCAGACGTCTAACAATTCATTCAAGCCGAACCCGTTTCGCGGGTCGGCTTAATTCTGGCGTTAGCCATCACGGGGAAGCTCCTTGGCACTTAAATCTCTTAAAGACCATGCGATCTCGGCATCGCTTGCGCGCATGCAGGAACTCCTTCGCGACGAGGCGTTTGTGGCCCCTGCGATAGCAGCTGACGAAATCGCACAATTCAATCGCGACAAGATTCAGAACATCACTAAGAGTCTGCGGTCGCTTGTCGGACAGAGCCCCGCAACTATGGTTTCAGACACCGCTCTGAACCAGATGAACTCGCATCTCCAGGCGCCGATCAATGAACTAACGGCGTTCGTTGCTAACACGAATGCTGGTCACCTCGCAAATGCTGTTGCCCAACTGGACCAGAACGTACTCAGTTACACGTGGGCCTTCCTCCCAAAAATTAACCCGCTATCGAAAGCTGAGGCGGGTGAAGTCGTCGACTATCTTCAGGAGAGGTCTCGGCAAACCATCGAACAGCTCGATGGACAGAAGGAACAACTTGCGTCGACTATCGCTCGATTGACTGAAGTGACGCAAACACAAGAGGCCAGCTTGAAAGAACTAAAGGAGTCTCAAGCTTTGCTGAAGGCTGAAATGGCGGCCTCTCTTTCAAATCTCGAAACTTCGTTCAACAAGGCCCAGCTACAGCGCGATACAGATTTTTCCGAATTAGTGAACGACTCTAAAGAAGAGCTGGCGAAATCTGAGCGCAACTTCAAACGTCAAGCTGATGCCGTGATTGAATCGCTAGAGAAGCACAAGGTGGACGCAGCGCGGATCGTGCAAGTCGTCGGGGATATTGGAGTCACAGGCAACTACCAGAACATCGCGAACAACGAAACAGGGCAGGCAAACTTGTGGCGCTGGATCACTATCGCCTTGTTTGCGAGCGGTCTGATCATGGCGGGAATCACCTTCTACAAGTTCTATCACGAGCCAGTTACCACCACCAACACACTGGCAATCGCCGTCCGCTTACTCTATGCGCTAGCGATTGCCGCGCCCGCGTTCTATACGGCGCGTGAGTCCGCAAGGCACCGGACGAATGCTGATCGCGCCCGCCAGACTGAACTTGAGCTCGCCTCGCTTGGCCCGTTCATCGAGCTGATGAAGGACGAGGACAAAGAAGAAATTCGCAAGTCGTTGATTCGGACATACTTCGGCCGCTCTGTAGATCCCCACGAGATAAAGAACGTACTGAACGTGGGAACGAAGCAGTGATGGCTAACAAATCATTCAAGCCGAAGCCGGTTCGCGGCTCGGCTTAATTCTGGCGTTAGACGTTGACGCTTTTTTCGCCATCACTGGCACTTTAGGTGCGGACGTAAGGGCTTTTTTAGACATGGGTGGGACTTCGAGCGCCGACGATGGCCCTTTTTTCGTCATGCGCGGGGATTCGTGACGCTTCCGGAGCGTCGACTTGCGCGGTGAATGGCGCTTTTTTGCCATCAATGGCGCTTTGAGTGTGGCAGTGGCGCTTTCTTCGTCATGCGCCGGGGTTTGTGACGCTTCTGGTGCGTCGGCTTGTGCGGTGGATGGCGCTTTTTTCGCCATTGGTGGGGCTTGAAGTTCCGGCGACGGCGCTTTTTCCGTCATCGATGGCGTTTGGAGTGCGGGCGGTGGCGCTTTGAGTGAGGGTGAGGGCGCTTTTTTGGCCAGCGGGAGGTGAGGCAAAGTCCCTGGATCCCCGCCTTCGCGGGGATGACGGCGTGTTGGGCGGGAACGACGTCGTAAGGCAAGCGTCGGCAAACAAAAAGCGGCGCCGTTGAAGGCGCCGCTTGTTCAATGCACTCGGGGTTGAGCGCTCGCTACATCACGCTTCCGCCGTCGCCTCCAGTTCCGCCTTCGGGCCGGGGAGGGTGCCGTCCAGTACTTCCTCGGCGGTCGCGCGGTGGTTCTGCACCGAGCTGGTCCACTGGCCCCAGACCTCGGGGTCGATGGGGTCGTTGTTGTTGCCGAGGTTCTTCAGGCGCTGTTGGTCCTCGTCGGTGAGCACCTGGCCCTGCAGCGGTTCAAGGTGGCGCACGTCGTCCGCGCTCATGCCGAGCTTTTCGGCCACGCCCTGGCCGTACTGGTCGTGGATCAGGAAGAAGTGCCACAGCATGCGTTCCTGCACGTCGCGCTCGCAGGCCGCGAGCATGGTGCCCATGGTGTCGATCAGGTCCTGGCGCTCCCAGTCCATCATCGTGTTGAAGCGGCCGCGTGGCTGCACGTAGTCGTTGCGGCGCTCGAGCACGCTGCGGGTGAGCGCGCCGGTGATGACGGGTTGGTTGTTCGGGCCCATGTCCGGCGCTTCGTGCAGGCCGTTGTGGATCGAGGGCTCGAAGTTGATGTGCGGGTTCTGGCCGGGGGCGAGGTCCACGCCGTAGGACATCTGCCCGCCGCGCAGGTTGGTCTGCACGCGGTCGACGCCCTTGGCCTGGTTGACCGGCAACTGCAGGTAGTTGGAACCGACGCGATAGCGCTGCGTATCGGAGTAGGAGAACGTGCGGCCGACCAGCATCTTGTCGTCGGAGAAGTCCAGGCCGTCGACCAGCACGCCGGTACCCATGGCGATCTGCTCGTTCTCGTTGTGGTGGTCCTCGACGTTGCGGTTGAGGGTCATCACGCCCACGTGGCGCAGCGGGAAATCCTTCTCCGGCCAGATCTTGGTGTCGTCCAGCGGATCCCAGTCGAGCTCGGGATGGTCGTGGTCCTCCATGATCTGCACGTACATGTCCCACTGTGGGTAGTCGCCGCGCTCGATCGATTCGAACAGGTCCTTCGAGGCCGAGCCAAGGTCCTGGCCCTGCACCTTGGCGGCTTCCCCGGCGGTCAGGCTGGCCACGCCGCAGCGCGGGTGGAAGTGGTACTTCACCAGCACCGTGTTGCCTTCGGCGTTGACCATCTTGTAGGTGTTCACGCCGAACCCTTCCATGTGCCGGTAGCTGGCGGGAATGCCGCGCGGGCTGAAGAGGTGGGTGAGCATGTGCATCGACTCGGGCGTCTGGCTCATGAAGTCGAAGATGCGGTTCGGCTCCTGGCGGAAAGTCACCGGGTCGGGCTTGAGCGAATGGATGACGTCGGGGAACTTGATCGCGTCGCGGATGAAGAAGATCGCGAGGTTGTTGCCGACCAGATCCCAGTTGCCGTCCTCGGTGTAGAACTTCACCGCGAAGCCGCGCGGGTCGCGTGCGGTCTCGGACGAGTCGCGGCCGCCGATCACGGTGGAGAAGCGGATCGCCAGCGGAGTCTTCTTGCCGGCCCGGGAGAAGATCTTGGCGCGGGTGTATTTCGATGCGGGCTCGTCGCCGATGTTGCCGCTGGCCTCGAACTCGCCGTAGCAGACGAAGCCGCGCGCATGCACCACGCGTTCCGGAATGCGCTCGCGGTCGAAGTGGCTGATCTTCTCGAGGAACTGGTAGTTCTCAAGCGTCGCCGGACCGCGGCTGCCGACGGTGCGCTGCGACTGGTTGTTGCAGATGGGATGTCCCTGGCGGTTGGTCAGCGAACGATCGCCGCCGCCGCCTCCGTGCGTGCTGTCTTTCATGACTGCGTCTCCCGGCTAGGTGGTCCCCTAGCATCCTCCTTTCGGCCTTAGGCAGGGTGTATTGGGCGATTGAATCTTCCGATCACGCCGATAGGCGGGCGACGGCGCGCTGCGCATCCATGCCGCGGGCGAGGTCGAGCGCGGAGGCGCCATCGGCGCCGACACGGTCCGCCCGTGCGCCGTGCGCCAGCAGCAGTTCGATGATCTCCACGCGGTCGAACATCGCGGCCAGCATCAGCGCGGTGCGGCCGCCCTCGGGATGGCCATCGACGTCGGCGCCGCCCTCCAGCAGGGCACGCGCGATCGCGAGGTCGCCCTTGAACGCGGCGGCGCCCAGCGGCGTCTGGCCGCGGTCGTTGGCGAGTTCCGCATCGGCGCCGTGCTGCAGCAGCACGCGCACCGCATCGGCGTGGCCGTGATAGGCGGCCAGCATCAGCAGGCTGTCGCCCTTGCCGTCGCGCAGGTTCGGCACCAGCCCCATGTCGAGCAGCCGCGCCAGGCGTTCGCTGTCGCCGGCACGCACCAGCGCGAACAGTTCCTGCACCTGGGCGAGGGTGGCATCGTCGAGCTCGGGGCGCGGCTGGCTCATGCGGTCGGTCCGGTGTGGGGTGCGGGCAGCGTAGCCCCGGATGCGCTCAGCCGGGCTCGCGGGCCTCGGCGAACAGGGCGTCGTAGCGGCGCTGCATTTCCGCGGGATCGACCTCCGCGATGCTGTGGCCGATCAGCCAGCGATGGCCGAACGGATCGACCACGCTGCCGCTGCGCTCGCCGTAGAAGGCATCGCTGGCCGGGCGCTCCAGCGTGGCGCCGGCCGCGACCGCGCGGGCGATGGCGGCATCGGCATGGTCGACATGCAGGTGCAGGGTGACCGCGGTGCCGACGCCCGGCTGCGGCGCACGGATGCCGTACTCGGGGAAGGCGTCGCACAGCATGACGGTGTGGCCGTCGAGGTCGATCTCGGCATGGCCGATGCGGCCACCGGGTTCGGTCAGGCGGAATTTCTCGGTGGCGCCGAATGCACGGGCGTAGAAACCGATGGCCGCATCGGTGTCGGCAACGCAGAGATAGGCGAACAGTTCATGGATGGGCATGGCGTGGGTCCGTCGGGGTGTGCGTCGATGCTGGCGCTACGCGGGGCGGGCGTCTTGAATGGAATCGACCTGGCCAGCTGGCCGCACGGCCCAAGGCGCATCCGCGGGGACATGGTGGGCGGCGGCCGGCGCGATGCGGCGATAGTCCTGCGGCCGCACGCCGGTGATCGCGATGAACTCGCGCACGAAGTGCGGCTGGTCGCTGTAGCCGGCGTCGTGCGCGAGCCGGGCCCAGGGGCCGGCGGGATCGCGACGGTGGGCATCGAGCGCGTGCTGGAAGCGCAGCACGCGCCGGTAGCGTTGCGGGGTGAGCCCCACGGCATTGGCGAAGAGCGCGCCGAAGTGGCGATGGCTGTAGCCACTGCGCTGGACCGCGGCCGCCACGCCGTGGCCACTGGCGAACAGCGCCAGCGATTCCGCGACCGCCGGATGCAGGCCACGCGCACGCGGCAGGCGCGTGGCGAGAAAGGCTTCGAGGATGTCGATGCGCCGTTGCGGCAACGGTTCCTGCAGCAGCCGTTCGCGCAGGGCGGCGCTGCCATCACCGAGCACTGCCTCCAGCGCGACATGCCGGTGCGCCAGCGCGTCGGCCGGCATGCCGAACAGCGCCAAGGCCGCGCCCGGATGCAGTTGTGCGCCGACGGTGGGCGAGGGCGTGCGCGCGTGCTTGAGGTAGTAGTGGTCGCGCGCGCCGCCAACGACGGCATGGCCCACCACCGCGACCGCGCCGGTGCCGGCATCGAGCAGCTGCAGGGGCGCATCGCCGAGGCGGATGGCCAGGTGCATCCGCCCGGTCGGCAGCACGTGCTCGCAGGCGCTGCGGACATGCGTGTCGCCCGTCGTCGCCCACAGGGTGGCGACGAACGGGCGCAGGGCAGGGACGGGAAGACGCTGCACGGCGGGGCCTGTGGACGAGCGACGACGCGACTATAGCGCCGTCGTGGCTGCGCTCACGGGGGCGCGGTCCTGTACATGTCGGCAATGGTGTAGCCGGCATTGCCGCGGATCATCGCCGGCAGCATCTTCTTGTCGATCAGCTTCTTCTTGAGGTTCGGCGGCGGGTTGGTCTTCAACGATGTCATGAGCGTCCTGTTGTCGTTCGCACCGTCCCTCAGGGTGTCGATGAAGGCCTGGTCGATGCCGAGGTCGTTGAGCATGAATGCCTTGACCGGCGCGCTCTGCAGCCACGTGACGTCGTTGCCGTAGGCCTGCTCCTCCAGCACCACCATGTCCGCGAACGAGGCCGGCTGGCCGCCGCCGGGGCCGGCGAACTGCTGCACGTGTTCTTCCTCGTGCCGCACCATGCTGACGGCAAGCGCGCGCACCATGGCGAGCGCATCGTCGAGCGTGGCGCCGCCTGTGACCAGCTGGTTGATCGTGTCGATGAAGAACGGGATGTTCACGTAGACGTGCTGCGCGGTGTTGGTCCAGGCGGCGTACTTCACCCGCTCGAAGTCCGCATGGTTGTCGTGCCGACGCATCGGCAGCAGGGTCGCGCCCTGCAGGATGTTGGCGCGCTGGGCGTCGGCGCGGATGATGGCGAGGATCAGTGTTTCGCCGATGCCGCGGGCGACATCGGCGATGACATCGACCGGGTTGAGGAAGCCGGCCAGGCCCTGGCCCGCCAGCGCGCTGCTGCCGAGTGCGGCGGTGGTGGCACCGACCAGCTGCGGCGACACCGCGGCGGATTCGTCGCTGTAGGCGACCTCGCGCGAGAACCCGACCGGCGGAATGCTCTCGGACGACGACGCGAACACCGGCTGGCTTTCGCTGACCCCGCTCGACTTCGACGCATCGGCCGTGCTGGTGCCGGGCAGGCTGCGACTGTCCATGTCCCGGCCATGGTTGATGCGCGCGCCCTCGCCGGAGATGCCACCGCTTTTCGCGCTGCCGGCGCTGCCGGAGCCATCGCCCTTCGGGCTGTTCTTGACCTTCCACATGTCGGCTGCGGCCTTGCCCATCTCGGTGGCCTGGGTGGTGGCGGCCTTGAAGTTCTCGCTGGCGATGCGGCCGGCTTCGGTGGCCGCGGTGAGGGTGCCGGCCGACGCCGCCTGCGCGGTGGCCTGGGTGCCGGCGAGCCCGCTCATGTCGCGGAACATGCTCCCATTGGCCACCGCGCCGAGCACGGCGGACAGGCCGGCGGAATCGGGCAACGCGGTCGGCGCCATCACCGTGACCACCGGTGCGCCGAGTGCGCCGGGGCGCAGGTCTTCGGCGGTTGCACGCGAGCCCGTGGCCACCGGCGCGATCTCCGGCGGCTGCAGCGGGATCGGCGAGTCCTGCCAGTTCCAGAAGCGGGTGATGTCGAGCTTCTCGGCGGCGTTGGAGCGGCCGAGCACCGCTTCGGCGAACACGCCGCCGGTGGGAATCGGCACCAGCCGCGTGTTCTCGTCGGCGAAATCGATGCCGCGCTCCTGCATCAGCTCGGCCCAGGTCTGGTCGTCGGCGAGGCCACCGGGCGCGTCGGCTTCCACCGGCGCGCGCAGCACGAAGTAGTTGCCGGTCACCGCCACCGGGCGCGGCTCCACCTGGTCGGCAAGCGGCCGGCCCTGCCACGACAGCCCGGCCAGCAGCTGCACCAGCGAGGCGGAATCCAGGCTGCCGAGCACGGCGCGGGTGTAGTGCCCGCGGTTGGACTGCAGGTGCGACAACAGTTCGGCGCGGCGGTCGGCCGTATCCGCATTGAAGAAGGCGACCTTCTGCATGCGGTCGCCCTCGATCAGCGACAGCGGCACCAGTGCGATGCCCGGATGCCCCTCGGATTCGTAACGCAGCACCATCGAGCCGGCACCGGGCCCGGTGCCGTCACGCGCGACCTGGATGCCCTGCACGGTGCGCAGCACGATGCCGTTGGCGAAATCGACCTTGTCGGTTTCGGGCGGGACGGGGAAGGTGCCGGCCTCGGCGGTCTCGCCGGCCTGGTCGACGCGCACGCGGGCCACGCCCACATCCTCGAAGGCGATCGACACCAGCTTCGCATCGCCGGGCAGGACCTCTTCGACCGGGCCCGCGCGGACGCTGGAAAGACGGGTGAGCGCAATACCCGTGCCGGCGCCGGTCGGGCTGGTGGCCACGCCGCCACCGGTGCTGGTGCCGGCGGTGCCCGTGGTGCCCGCCGTGCCGGTCGTGCCCGTGGTAGCCGGCCCGCCGGTGGCCATGCGTGCCATCACGGTCATGTTGATGTCGGCCAGCGCCGCCACGTTGATGGCGAACGGCACCCGCACCGCGCTGCGCACTTCCACCCGTCCGCGGTCGTCGAGCAGCAGGTCCGCCGCGCGTGGCGTCAGCGCCGCACCGAGCAGCTGGCTGCGGAAACGGGTGACGCGCTCCATCGCATCGTTGGTGGAGAAATCCAGCATCTCGAACGGAACGAACAACGCGCGCACGAACTGGTGCAGGCGCACGCTGACCCGGTAGACCTGCACCACCTCGTAGTACTGGATGGTGAGCGCGTGCATGTGGTTGTAGTTGGCGACGATGCGCGTGCTGACCTGCTCGTGCTCGCTCTGCGACACCTCGCGCACGGCGCTGGCGCGGCGGTTGCGTACCGAGGTCGAATGCTGCTCGGTGCGGTCGTTGACGCGCTGGCTCATCTCCGACATCACCGAGCGCGAGCCCACCGACCACGACGCGCTGGTGGCGCGTGATTCGGTCTGCGAACTCTGGCTGCTGGACGAGCCGCCGAAGCCGAAGCCGAGCGCGCCCGCGGCACTGCCGATGCTGCCGGCGATGCCGCCACCGATGCTGCCGGCAAAGCCCGAGGCCTTGCTCGACGACTTCGACCAGCCGGTGGCGATCGAGCCGCCGGACTGCATCTCGTCGGCCACCGCGTTCTGCACTTCGCTGACGGCGCGCGCATGCAGGGACGAGTTGTCGAGCTGCTCGCTTTCCTCGATCGATTCCGAGGTCGATGCACGCGTGCGCCGGCTCCAGTCGACCACCGCGATGCGGGTGGCTTCGCCCGGCGCCAGTGCGAGCGAATGCACCATATGGCCGAGGGTGATGCCCTGTGCGAACCAGGACTGCGCATAGGTGGCGACCGCGCCGACCGCCGGGGTGCCGAAGCCGATCGCGGGATCGGTGAGCCGGCCCAGCGACAGCGGCTGGGTGAACTCGGTGAGCTCGCCTTCCTGGCGCGTGCCCAGCATCACCAGGGTGTCGTAGTAGACGCGCTCGGTCGGGTATTCGCCCAACCGCGGCCGCAGTTCTTCCGCGGTTTCGTCGTCTTCGGTGGACGCGCCCGCGGCGGCCGCGACCATGCGGTGCGCGAGCTGCCGCGGTGGCCACAGGGCGAGCTCGCGGATGGTGTCGACCTCGAGTGCGGTCGACAGCGCCGCGGCCTGTTCCGGCGAGATGCCGCGCAGGTGTTCGAGTTCGAGCGCGCCCGCATCCTCGACCGGGCCGGGTGGTGCGTCGGCATCGAGCACGTCGCTGGCAAGCGCGCGCAGGCTCGATGAGCCGGCGGCAAGCGCGGCCGATGCGGCGGCAAACACCGCCGACGAGCCGAGGTCGAAGATGGTCTCGACGCCGATGTCCGCCAGTGCGGTGCGTGCATCCGTACCCACGCCGAGCAGCTCGGTAACGGGTTGCTGGAGCAGCTCGACGAGGCTCAGCTGGGTGCTGCTGGAACGGATGTATTCCGCGAATCCCGCCATGGCGGCGTCTCCGGGTGCGGGCGTGCCCGGCGGACGCCAGGCGCATGCATTGCCCCCCGTGCAGCCGTCCGCCGCGGATCCGCTTCAGCGCGGCCGGTGCGACTGCTCACTGCTGCCAACGCAGGGCGACGTCCGGTGCGGACAGTCGCTGTGGGGAACAGGGTTGAAAAAGGACTGCGCGAACTCCGCTTCGCTTTACCGCGGTCAGAACCTGCCAGAGGCGTGGGCCGCCGACAGCCCGAGCCCACGTGCCAGCGCGCGGAACCGTGGCGTGGGCCGCAAGGGGTTCCATTGCGCGTCGATCCCGAGAAAGGTTACGCGGACGTCGCGCTGTTCGCGCGCCCGCTCCAGGGCATCCAACGCCTGCCCGGGTTGATCCAGCGCGACGTACAGCGCCGCCAGGCTTGTCGATGGCAGGTAGCCGGCGCGACTGCGCGCCTGCAGGTCTGCCAGCGTGGCCTCGGCGTCGACGCGGTCGCCCGCGGAGGCCTGCGCCACCCCGAGCAGTGCGACCGCCAGGCTGTTGCCGTGGGACTGTTCCACGGCGCGAGTGAAATCCGCACGCGCAGCGTTCTCGTCGCCACGGTCCAGCGCCAGGCCGCCGCGCACCAGCAGCGCAATCCAGAAATCCGGCTCAAGTTCCAACGCCCGTTCCAGTCCCGCCTGCGCCGCCGCGTCCTGTCCCGCCGCTGTCATGAACCCGGCTTCGAGCGTGTTGATCAGCGGCGAGAGCGGATCGAGTTCGCGCGCATGGCGGGCATGCAACAGGCTCTGCTCGAACCGCCCCAGATTCGCCAGCAGATGTGCGTAGCCCAGATGCGCGTCGGACAGACTGGGATTGAGCGCGATCGCGCGCTTGAACGCCGCCTCGGCGCCGCTCCAGTTCCAGTCGTACCAGAACAGCAGGAAGCCACGGGTCGCGTGCGCCTCGGCCAGGTCGGGATCGAGCCGGAGTGCCTGCGTGGTCGCAGCCTGCGCAAGCGGCATCATTTCGCGCGGGTCGAGATCGCCGCTGATCACCCGGGCACGGTAGGCGAACGCGAGTCCGGCGTAGGCGCGGGCACAGGTGGGGTCCAGCGCGATGGCGCGCTGGAACGCGGCAATGGCTTTGGGCAGGCGCACGGCATCGGGTCGACTGATCAGATGACGGCCGGTGAGATAGGCGCGGTAGGCTTCCGGATCGCTGCCATCGCAGGGACTGCGCCTGCCCGGCGGACGGACGTCGCCCTGCGCCGCCAGTGCGGTGGTCACTTCAGCCGCGATGCGATCCTGCAGGGTGAACACTTCGCCCGGAGTTGCATCGAAGGTGCCGGCCCACACGGCCCGACCGCTGGCGACCTCGAGCAGGCGCGCATTGATCCGGAGCCGCCCGTCCGCGTGCTGGGTCGCGCCTTCCAGCACGTAGCGCGCCTGCAGTCGGTGCCCGGCCGCAAGCGCATCGGGCGCCGTCGCGGACACGCGCTGGCTCGAAGCCAGCGAGCTCACGCGCAACGATTGCACGCGGCTCAGGCGCGCGATCAGCGTGTCGGCGAGGCCGAGTTCCAGCAACTCGTCGGGCGGTGACCCCGGGAGTGGACGGAACGGCAGGATCGCCAGCATCGGCAGTTCCACGACAACGGCGCCTGGTGGTGACCGGTCGCGAACCTGCCATCCGATGACCAGCGCGAGTAGCAGGGTTGCCAACACCATGCCCACAAGCGCACCGCGTC
This sequence comes from Luteimonas yindakuii, assembly GCF_004803715.2. Taxonomy (NCBI): domain Bacteria; kingdom Pseudomonadati; phylum Pseudomonadota; class Gammaproteobacteria; order Lysobacterales; family Lysobacteraceae; genus Luteimonas; species Luteimonas yindakuii. The sequence continues at coordinate 2,085,491 of NZ_CP039383.2, read as the reverse complement.
GTGGGTGCGTGGCGGCCGGCGTTGCGGATGCGGCGCCCATGGCCGGCGGGGGCGCAACGTCGCGCTCGACCGCGGCCACGAAACGGTAACCGCGCCGGGCTTCGGTCAGGATGTAGTGATGGTCGCCGGCTCCGGTGCCCAGCGCCTTCCGGATGGCCGAGATTGCCTGGGTGAGGTTGTTCTCGTCGACGACCCGCCCCGCCCACACTGCCGCCAGCAACTGGTCCTTGCCCACCATCCGCGGCGCCTGCTCGACCAGCGCCAGCAGGACGTCGAAGGCCTTGCCGGTGAGCGCGATCTCGCTGCCGTCTGCCGCGGACAGCACGCGGCTCGCGGGGTCGATATGGAAACCATCGAAACGGTAACCCTGCATGGCGGGGGCGCCCGGTACGCAGCGTTGCGGGGTTCAGGGTAACTCAGCGTATTTCAGGGTTTGCAACGGGATTTCCAACATCCCGCGGACGGAGGCTTCCACCTGCGCGGCTGCATGGTGCGGTCGCGACCATCATCCCGAAGGAGGATGCCATGAAGACTCTACGCCCCCTGGTCATCGCGATCCTGATGCTGACTGCCGGCACCGCCGCCACGCTGCCGGACGCGACTGCCGCATCGCCGAACCTGCTGTATCCCCCCGCAAACCGGATCGTGGGGACCTGGGAATACTTCGATGTCCACGTCTTCAACTGCGCAAGCGGGCAGACGGTCACCCGGTTCCGCGCCAGCAGTGTCTATCACGTCGGCGGCACCATGGTGGACACCAACACCACGCCCCCAGGCACGCGCGGGCCAGCGTTCGGCATCTGGGACTACAACCCGCGGACCCGCGAGTACACGACCCACATGCGCCTCTATCGCTACAACCCCGACGGCAGCTTTGCTGGAGCCAACGAGGTCGTCCGCACCGCCACGCTATCCAGGGATGGCAACAGCATGAGCGAAACGTTCCGCGGCAAGTTCTTCAACCCGGCCGAACAGCTGTTGTTCGAATCCTGCGGAAGCAGCGAGGGCGTGCGCTCGTTGTAGGGATCTCGTCACGGGTGAACTGGCGGTCCCAGGTGCGCTACGCGCCCCGGTACCGCCATGTTGGCGTTCCCCGGCCTGGCTCACCCCTGCGCCAGCTGCATCATCAGCCCGCGCGCGGCGTTGAAGCGGTCGGCGGCTTCCGGCAGCGGCAGCTTGATGCGCAGCTTCTCCGGGCCGTCCATCGCGTACAGCTTCGGCTGCTTCTGGATCAGCTGGATCAGTGCCATCGGGTCGATGCGTGGCTTGGCCTCGAACAGCAGGCGCCCGCCGTTCTCGCCAAGGTCGAGCTTGCGCACGCCCAGCCCGGTGGCCTGCAGCTTCAGCTCGGCGATCGCGAACAGGTGCTTGGCCGGGTCGGGCAGCAGGCCGAAGCGGTCGATCATCTCCACCTGCAGCTCGCGCAGGCCGTCGGCATCGTTGGCGGCGCTGATGCGCTTGTACAGCGTCAGCCGGGTGTGCACGTCGGGCAGGTAGTCGTCCGGGATCAGCGCCGGCACGTGCAGTTCGACCTCGGCACCGCGCGAATCCGGTTCGTCGGCGTCGGGCAGCTTGCCCTGGCGGATCGAGCGCACCGCGCGTTCCAGCAGTTCGGTGTAGAGGCTGAAGCCGACCTCGGCCATCTGCCCGCTCTGCTCCTCGCCCAGCAGCTCGCCGGCGCCGCGGATCTCGAGGTCGTGGGTGGCGAGGGTGAAGCCGGCGCCGAGTTCGTCCATCGACGCGATCGCATCCAGGCGCTTCTGCGCATCGGGGGTGATCGCGCGCTTGTCCGGCACCACCAGGTACGCATACGCGCGGTGGTGCGAACGGCCGACGCGACCACGCAGCTGGTGCAGCTGGGCGAGGCCGAAGCGGTCGGCGCGGTTGATGACGATGGTGTTGGCGTTGGGGATGTCGATACCGGATTCGATGATCGTCGTCGACAGCAGCACGTTGAAGCGCTGCTTCTGGAAGTCGACCATCACCTTTTCCAGCTCGCGCTCCGGCATCTGCCCGTGGGCGATGCCGATGCGCGCCTCCGGCACCAGCTCCTGCAGCTCGCGCTGCATGCGGCCGATCGATTCGACATCGTTGTGCAGGAAGTACAGCTGGCCACCACGCGCGAGCTCGCGCTGGAAGGCCTCGCGCAGCAGCGAGTCGTCCCATTCGCTGACGAAGGTCTGCACCGCCAGCCGGTGCGCGGGCGGGGTGGCGATGATCGAGAGGTCGCGGATGCCGGCCATCGCCATGTTGAGCGTGCGCGGGATCGGCGTGGCGGTGAGCGTGAGCAGGTGCACGTTGGCGCGCAGCGCCTTAAGCGCTTCCTTCTGGCGCACGCCGAAACGCTGTTCCTCGTCGACGATGACCAGTCCGAGATCCTTGAACTTCACGTCAGGCTGCAGCAGGCGATGGGTGCCGACGATCACGTCGATCTCGCCGCGGGCGACCTTTTCCAGCTCGGCCTTGATTTCCTTCGTGCTCTTGAAGCGCGACAGCACCTCGACGCGGATCGGGGAGTCGGCGAAGCGATCGCTGAAGTTGCGGAAATGCTGTTCGGCCAGCAGCGTCGTGGGCACCAGCACCGCCACCTGCTTGCCGCCGGCCGCGGCGACGAAGGCCGCGCGCACCGCGACCTCGGTCTTGCCGAAACCGACGTCACCGCAGACCACGCGGTCCATCGGCTGGCTCGATGCAAGATCGTGGATGACCGCCTCGATCGCCGAATGCTGGTCGGGCGTTTCCTCGAACGGGAACGCTGCGGCGAACGGTTCGTACATCGCGCGGTCGATGTCGATCGCAAGGCCGGCACGCGCGGCGCGCTTGGCCTGGATCTCAAGAAGTTCCGCGGCGACGTCGCGCACCTTCTCGGCGGCGCGTTTCTTGGCCTTGGTCCACGCCTCGCCACCGAGCGAATGCAGCGGCGCGGTTTCCGGCGATGCGCCGGAGTAGCGGTTGATCAGGTGCAGCTGCGCGACCGGCACGTACAGGCGGTCGCCCTTGGCGTATTCGATCTCGAGGTACTCGGCCGGCTGGCCGCCGGCTTCGAGCACGACAAGTCCGCGGTAGCGGCCGACGCCGTGGTCCTCGTGGACGATCGGCGCACCCCCGGTGAGTTCGCCGAGGTCGCGGATGATCGCTTCCGGCTCGCGGCCGGCACGGCGCGCCCGGCGCGGCTGGGTGGCGCGCTCCGGAAACAGCTGGCGCTCGGTGAGGATCGTGACCTGCGGCGCATCCAGCGCGAAGCCGTTGTCGAGCGGGGCGACGGCGACCGCGAAGCGCGCGTCGGTATCGGCGGCGATGAAGGCGGCGAAGTCGTGCAGCACCTGCGGCTTGAGGCCGGTCGGCGCGAGCAGGTCGATCAAGGCCTCGCGGCGGCCGGCGCTGTCGGCGGCCAGCAGCACGCGGCCGGGGTAATGGCCGAGGAAGGACTTCAGCGCGCCGGTGGCATCCGCATCGCGCGTGGAGATCGGCAGGTCCGGCGCCGGCTGGTCGCCCAGCGCCACGGCCTGCGCCGCCTGCGCGTGGCTGGCATCGGCGACGTCGACGCGCTCGCCGCGGTTGAGGCATTCGCGCAGCGTGTCCGGCGGCAGCCACAGCTCGGCCGGCGGCAGCAGCGGGCGCTCGATGTCATGGCGGCGCTGTTCGTAGCGCTCGCCGATGTGTGCCCACGCGTGGTCGGCGGCGGCCAGTGCGCCGGGGGCAAGCACCGGCAGTGCGCCCTCGGGCAGGTAGTCGAACAGCGTCGCGGTGGCGTCGCCGGCATCGCGCTCGCCGAAGCGGCCGCGCGGCGGCTCGAAGAACAGCGGCAGGTAGTACTCGACGCCAGCCGGCGACAGCCCGGACTTCAGGTCCTGGAACAGCGAGCTGCGGCGCTGGTCGATATCGAAGCGTTCGCCAAGCGCATCCATCGCGCGTTCGCGCGCGGCCTCGTCCAGCGGCACCTCGCGGCCGGGCAGCATGCGGATCGCCTCGACCTTGTCGAGCGAGCGCTGCGATTCCGGATCGAAGCTGCGGATCGATTCGATGTCCTCGTCGAACAGTTCGACGCGGAACGGCGCGTCGGCGCCCATCGGGAACACGTCGAGCAGGCCGCCGCGCACGGCGAAGTCGCCCGGGTCGAGCACCTGCGGCACGTTGCGGTAGCCAGCGGATTCGAGTCGCCGCTTCTCGGCATCGAGGTCGAGCCGCTGGCCGACCCGCATGTCGAAGGTCTGGCCGGCGATCCACGACAGCGGCGGCAGGCGCTGCATCAGCGTCTGCACCGGCACCACCACCAGGCCGCGCTTGAGCTGCGGCAGGCGGTTCAGCGTGGCCAGCCGCTGCGAGACGATCTCCGGATGCGGGCTGAAGTGGTCGTAGGGCAGGGTTTCCCAATCGGGGAATGCCAGCAACGGCACGTCGTCGCCGCCGGCCAGCGTCTGCAGGTCCGATTCCAGCTGGTGGGCATGGTGGTTGTCGCGCGCGACGACCAGCAACGGCCGGCCATGCGCGGTGGCGGCGCGCAACAGCGTCCAGGCCAGTGCGGAGGTGGAGGCGGGCGCGCGCCAGAACGCACGCTGCTGGCCGCGCCGGGGCAGCGGCGGAAGGGGAAGGTCGGGTGCTTTCATCGAACCGCGCATTCTACCGCGCAAGGCGTCGTTGCTCCTGCCGCAGGACGAACGCATCGCCACGCGCGGAAGGGGAACAGCGGCAGGCTTCAGTGGGTGACCGTCGCGGCGGTGTCGGCACGCCGTGGTCAGAGATCGAGTACCACCCGCACGGTGCCGGGATGGTCGGAGGCTTCCTGGCGGAAGCCGAGCGACTCGGCGAGTGCCAGCATCGGCTGGTTCTCTTCCTGGACCTCGCCGATCAGGCGCTGCAGCTTCTTGCCGCGCGCCCAGCGCACCAGGCGGCGCATCAGCTGGCGGCCTGCGCCCAGGCCGGCGATGTAACCGCTGATCAGGATCAGGAACTGGCCGTCGCGGGTGCCGGGCACCATCGCCACGCGGGCAACGCCGCCGACCACCGCGTCACCCGGCGGCAGTGGCTCCGCCGCGACCAGGGCGAACTCGGTCTTGGGGTCGGGGCGGGTCAGGCGATCTGCCATCTCCGCGCTCAGTTCGGGCAACGGGGAGACCAGGCGCTGACGGATTTCCTCCGGGCCCAGCAGGGCGAAGCCGGCACGCAGCGGCTCGGCATCGTCAGGGCGCACGGGACGGATCAGGATTTCGCGGCCATTGGCCAGACGGATCTGGTCATGCCACGGCGGGAGTCGGTTGCGGGCGGCCATGCGACGGATGCTGCCACGCAACGGGTGAAGTCCCTTTGCAGAAGCTGAATGCGCTAGCCCAACCTGAACAAGTAGTCATGTCGCGGCCGGCGCCCTGTTCACGCCGCGGGGCGCAACCACTCCAGCCGGGACGGTTCCGCCATCCGCGCCGCGGGCAACAGCTCCCCGAGCGCCTTCAGAGCCGGGCCGAGACGGCGGTCGAGCCCCCATGGCGGGTTCACCAGCAGCAGGCCGCTGCCGTTCATGCGCAGTGGCGAGTCGTCGGGGCGCACCAGCAGTTCGCAGGCCAGCACGCCACCGGCAGCCTCGAGGGTTGCCGCGCTGCGGAACGGCCGCTGCAGCACCCGACGCTGCTTGATCGGATACCACAGCGCGTAGCTCGCCTGCGGCCAGCGCTTGAGCCCTTCGCGGATCGCGCCCAGCGCAGGGGTGAATTCTTCGAGCTGCAGTTCGTAGGGCGGGTCGATCAGCACCAGGCCGCGGTTGATGCGCACGTCGCCATCGCGCGGCGGCAGCAGGGCGCGCACCGCGCCATAGCCGTCGCGGGCATGCACGGCGATGCGCGGATCACCGGCGAAGTTGGCCTTCAGCACGGCGGCTTCCTCCGGCTGCAGTTCGCAGCAGGCGATGCGGTCCTGCTCGCGCAACGCATGCGCGAGCAGCCATGGCGAGCCGGGGTAGGCATCCGCACCGGCCTGCGCGCGACAGGCATCCACGGCGTCCAGATAGCGACGCAGCAGCGGCTCCTCGACAGCGGCCGCGCGCAGGCGGCCGATGCCGCTGTCCGCTTCGCCGGTCTGCCGCGCCGCGTAGTCGCCCAGCCCGTACAGGCCGCGCCCGGCATGCGTGTCCAGGGCGAAGCAGGCGGCGGGCTTGGCGGTGAGGGCATCGCACAGGGCGAGCAGCACGACGTGCTTGAGCACGTCGGCATGGTTGCCGGCGTGGAAGGCGTGGCGATAGTTCATGCGCGCAGTGTATGCCGGGCCGCCACGCTCTATGCTGCGCGGCATGCCGGAACCCGCGCGCATCCTCGTCGTCGAGGACGAACAGGCCATCGCCGACACCCTGCTGTACGCACTCGGCAGCGAGGGCTACGCGGTGCGGCATTGCCTGCTCGGTCGCGATGCGCTGGCGGCGCTGCGCAATCCCGGCGCGGAGCTGGTGGTGCTGGATGTCGGGCTGCCCGATCTCAACGGCTTCGAGGTGTGCCGGCAACTGCGCGGCTTCAGCCAGGTGCCGGTGATCTTCCTCACCGCGCGCAACGACGAGGTGGACCGCGTGCTCGGCCTGGAACTCGGTGCCGACGACTACATGGCCAAGCCGTTCTCACCGCGCGAACTGGTGGCAAGGGTGCGCGCGCGGTTGCGCCGGAGCGCGCCGGTCGGCGCGGGCGATGCCGACGGCTGGCGCGCGCACGGCGCGTTCGCCATCGACCACGAGGGCCGGCGCATCCGCTATCGCGACACGCTGCTGGACCTGACCCGCTACGAGTACGCGCTGCTGGCGGCGCTGCTGCAACGCCCGGGTGCGATCCTCAGCCGCGCGCAGCTGATGGACCGCGGCTGGGACGACGCCGCCGACAGCGGCGACCGCACCGTCGATACCCACGTCAAGACGCTGCGCGCCAAGCTGCGCGCGGCGGGCGCCACCACGGATCCGATCCGTACCCATCGCGGCATCGGCTACGCACTGGACGCCTGAGCATGCGTATCGGCCTGCGGCTGTTCCTGGCGTTCTTCCTGATCGTCGGGGTGGCGGCGTTCTTCGTCATGCGGGTGTTCGTCGACGAGGTGAAGCCCGGCGTGCGCCAGGCGCTCGAGGCCACGCTGGTGGATTCGGCCAACACGCTGGCCGAGCTGGCCGCCGATGATCTCAAGGCCGGGCGCATCGCCGATGGCCGCTTCGCGCAGCGGGTGGCGCAGGCGCATGCGCGCGACCCGCAGGCGCAGGTGTGGGAGGTCGCGAAGAGCAGCGTCGACCAGGAGATCGTGATCACCGATGCGGGCGGGATGGTGGTGTACGCCTCCACCGGCCGCGACCTCGGCCGCGACAACTCGCGCTGGAACGATGTCTACCGCACGCTGCGCGGCGAGTACGGCGCGCGTTCAACGCCGCGCGTGCCCGGTGCCGACGACGACAGCGTGATGCACGTGGCCGCGCCGGTGCGCGATCCCGACGATCCATCGCGGCTGCTCGGCGTGCTGACGCTGTCGCAGCCCAACCGCAGCGTGGAGCCCTTCATCGTCGCCAGCCAGCGCAGCATCCTGGCGCGCGGTGCGTGGCTGATCGGCATCGCCGCGCTGATCGGCATCGCCATGACCTGGTGGCTGGTGCGCGGCATCGGCGGCCTCAACCGCTACGCCCAGGCGGTGGCGCGGGGCGAGCCGGTGCCGCCGCCGCGGCCGCGTCGCGACGAGATCGGCGACCTCGGCCAGGCGCTGGAGGCGATGCGCCGCAAGCTCGAGGGCAAGGCCTACGTCGAGCAGTACGTGCAATCACTGACCCACGAGATGAAGAGCCCGCTGGCGGCGATCGGCGGTGCCGCGGAACTGTTGCAGGAGCCGCTGCCGGATGCCGAGCGCGCGCGGTTCGCCGGCAACATCCTCGCCCAGCAGCGGCGGCTCACCGAGACCATCGACAAGCTGCTGGCGCTGGCCGAGGTCGAACAGCATGGCTGGCTGCAGAAGCGCAGTGCGATCGCCGTCGGCACGCTGCTGGCGCAGGCGGTCGACGTGCTGGCGCCAAATGGTCGCGAGGTGTGCGTGCGCTGCGATGCCGCCGCGGTGGCGGCGGTGGAGGTGCGCGGCGATCCGTTCCTGCTGCGGCAGGCGCTGCGCAACCTGGTGGAGAACGCGGTCGCGTTCTCGCCGGACGGCGGCGAGGTCGTGGTCGACGCATCGGTGGAGGCCGGCAACGTGCGGCTGCGCGTGCTCGACCGCGGCCCTGGCGTGCCCGATTACGCGCAGGAGCGGGTGTTCGAGCGTTTCTACTCGCTGCCGCGCCCGGACGGTGGTTCGCGCAGTTCCGGCCTCGGCCTGCCGTTCGTACGCGAGGTCGCCCGCCTGCACGGTGGCGCCGTCCGCCTCTACAACCGTGACGGTGGCGGCGCCATCGCCACGCTGTCGCTGCCGGCGACCTGACCACTTCACATCCGCTTCAAATCCGCTTCCGACCCCGCCCATGCAGGGCGCGCACGCTGCAGGCCGGTCCATGGCGGGGAAGCGAAATGAAGTCGATGAAGCTGGTGCTGCGGTTCGTGGTGATCGGTGCGCTGGTGCTGGCGTTGCTGGTGCCGCTGGCGATGATCCGCGGCGTGGTGCACGAGCGCGAGCAGTACCGCGCGCAGGCGGTGGAGCGGGTGGCACAGGGACGCGCGGGCGAACAGCGGCTGGTCGGGCCACTGCGCGTGGTGCCGTGGACGGAAAGGCGCGAGGTCGCCGAGCGCGCTGCCGATGGCAGCCAGCGCGTGGTCACCCGCGAAGTGAACGGGCATCTGTTGCAGGCGCCCGTGCGGCTGGACGTGCAGGGCACGCTGCAGCCGGCGGAGCGGCGCGTGGGGCTGTTCCGCATCCCGGTCTACGGCTGGCAGGCGCAGGCGGTCGCGTCCTTCGCGCCGCTCGACTATCCGGCGGTCGACGGTCGTGCGTACGGGCAGCCGTACCTGGCGATCGGCATTGCCGACGTGCGCGGACTGGTCGGCGCGCCACAGCTGGTGGTGGACGGGCGACCGCTGGCGCTCGCCGCGGGCACCCGCGATCTCGCGGCGATCAGCGGCGGCGTGCACGCGGCATTGCCGGACGCCGGCGCGACTGGCCTGCCGGCCCTGCGCGAGGTGCATTTCGACGCCACCATCGACGGCACCCGCTCGCTCGCGATCGTGCCGGTGGCCGACGACAACCGCATCGACCTCGCCTCGCCGTGGCCGCACCCGCAGTTCGGCGGCAGGTTCCTGCCGACACGCCGGGATATCGACGCCGATGGCTTCCGCGCGCACTGGGCGCTGTCGTCGCTGGCCAGCGATGCACAGGCGCAGCTGCGCAGGGGCGAGGCGGATGCGCTGGACGCGCTGCAGGTGAGCCTGGTGGATCCGGTCGACGTCTACACCCAGGTCGACCGCGCCACCAAGTACGGGCTGCTGTTCGTGCTGCTGACCTTCGTCGCGTTCGGCCTGTTCGAGCTGATCAAACGCCTCCCGATCCACCCGCTGCAGTACCTGCTGGTCGGCCTTGCACTGGCGATCTTCTTCCTGCTGCTGCTCAGCCTGTCCGAGCACATCGCGTTCCATTGGGCCTACCTGGTGTCGGCCACGGCCTGCATCGGCGTGCAGGTGATGTATCTCTCCGGCGTGCTGCGCAGCTGGCGCCGCGGGCTGGGCTTCGCCGCCATGCTCACCGCACTGTACGGCGCGCTGTACTGCCTGCTGGTGTCGGAGGACAACGCGCTGCTGATGGGTTCGCTGCTGCTGTTCGGCATCCTCGCCGCGATCATGTGGATCACCCGCAAGGTCGACTGGTACGCGCTCGGCAACGAAGTGCGATGAGTGCTGCGACTGCCCGGTAACGCTGCGTCCCGCTGCCGGCCGGTGGCGGGGCGCAGTGGCCCGATAGAATCGCCGCATGACCGCAACCCTCGACGTGCGCCGCGTGGTCGGCGCGGACCTGCAGGCGCGCCTCGACGACGTGGCGCGCCTGCGCGTGGCCGTGTTCCGCGACTGGCCCTATCTCTATGCCGGCGACATGGACTACGAGCGCGGCTACCTCGCCGCCTATGCGGCATCCGTCGACAGCGTGTTCGTGCTGGCCTTCGACGGCGACCGCGTGGTCGGCGCCTCCACCGGCATCCCGCTCGCCGACGACGACGCGGCCTTCCAGGCGCCGTTCCGCGCGCATGGGATCGACGTCGACGACGTGTTCTATTTCGGCGAATCGGTGCTGCTGCCGGCCTACCGCGGGCGCGGCGTCGGCCATGCGTTTTTCGATGCGCGCGAGGCGCATGCGCGGGCGCTGGGGCGCTTCCGCATGACGGCGTTCTGCGCGGTGGATCGCGAACAGGACGATCCGCGCCGCCCCGCCGGCCATCGCGACAACGACGCGTTCTGGAGCCGCCGCGGCTACGTGCGCCAACCGCAATTGCGCATGCAACTGGCGTGGGAGGAGCTCGACCGTGGCGAGTCCATGCACACGCTGACCTTCTGGACGCACGCGCTGGAACATTCCGCATGAAGGTCGCCGTTGCGCGTTATCCGATCGGCCGGCCCGGCAGCTTCGACGAATTCGCCGGGGTGCAGCGCCGCTGGATCGATGAGGCGGCGCAGGCCGGTGCCGGCATCGCGCTGTTACCGGAATACCTGGCGCTGGAACTTGCGGCGATGTTCGGCGACCACGTAGGCAGCGACCTCCACGCCTCGCTGTCGGCACTGCAGGCGCTGCGGCAGGACTGGCTCGGCCTGTACCGGCGGCTGGCCGCGCAGAGCGGCATGCTGCTGGTGCCCGGCACCTTTCTGCTCGACACCGGCGGCGGCGGCTACCGCAACCGCGCCGACGTGTTCACCCCGGAGGGTGGCCATGACTGGCAGGACAAGCTGCAGCTGACCGGCTTCGAGAAGGGTGTCGGCACCATCGAAGGTGGCGACGCGCTGCGCGTGTTCGAGTACCGCGGCCTTCGCTTCGGCATCGCGGTCTGCTACGACATCGAATTCCCGCTGCCGGTGCGGGCACAGATGGAAGCGGGCGCACGGCTGGTCCTCGCGCCGAGTTGCACCGACACGGCGGCCGGCGCCACCCGCGTGCGCGTGGGCTGCCTGGCACGCGCGCTGGAGAACCGCTGCTTCATCGCCCAGGCGGTGACCGCCGGCGAAGCGCCATGGAGCCCGGCACTCGACGTCAACACCGGCGACGCGGCGCTGTATGCGCCGATGGACGTCGGCTTCCCGGCCGACGGCGTGGTGGCCGCCAGCGATGGCCGCGACGGCTGGACGATCGCCGATGTCGACACCGATGCACTGCAGGCCAGCCGCGCACAGGCGCAGGTGGCCAACGACCGCGACTGGCCGCGGCAGTCGCTGCCGGCCTTGCGCGCGGCGCGGGTCACGGCGCTGGGTTGAGCCGGCGGTTCCACGTCGTGGCCCGGCATGCACAAGCTTCGATCAGCTGACGATCAAGGCGACCAGCGCAGGCCCGCCGATGATCGACAACAGCGCCAGCACTGCACCGATGGCGAGCGCAGCGAGCACGTCGCTGGGGTAGTGCAGGCCGAGCACGACACGCGAGGCGGCCACTGCGGAGGCGAACGGGACCAGCAGCCACGCCAGCACCGGGTAGTGCCAGACCGCGACGCTGCTGAAGGCCACCGCATGCAGGGTGTGCCCGGACGGAAAGCTGTACTCGTCGAGCGGCGCCACCCAGGCGCGGATGCGGGCATCCGCGGCGAACGGTCGTGGCCTGCGGGTATGGCGCTTGAGCGTCCTGTACAGCGTGAGTGCGACCACGCCGGTGGCGGCCATGTGCACGCTGGCGTGCACGCCGTTCCAGCCGTCGGCGACGATCAGCGCGGCCATCAGCAGATACCAGAACACGCCATCGCCGAGCCGGCTCACGCAGGCGAACAGCGCGAACACGGCGCCGCGTTCGCACCAGCGGTTGGTGCGCAGGCACCAGCCGGCGTCGCGGGCGGTCCAGTCAGGCGGCGGCGAGGGCGGCGGTAGTGGCATGCGGGTGTCCCAGGCTGGCGAGGATGCGGTCGAAGTCGGCGCAGACCGCGGCCGGCGACAGGGTTCCGGTAGCCTCGCGCGCGGCCAGGCCCATCGCCCGGCGCGTGCCGGCGTCGCCAGCCAGTTCTCTGGTGACGTGGATAAAACCAGCATCGTCGTCGACACGGCGCCCATGCACGCCGTCCTCCAGGTGTTCGCGCGCGGCACCGTTGTCGAACGCGACCACCGGCACGCCGCTGGCCATCGCTTCCAGCACCACGTTGCCGAAGGTCTCCGTGCGGCTGGGGAACAGGAACAGGTCCGCCGATGCCACGTGTTCGGCAAGCGAGCGGCCGGTCCGGGTGCCGGTGAACACGAAGTCGGGATGCTCGCGCTGCAGGGTGGCGCGCAGCGGACCATCACCGACCAGCACGAAGCGTGCGCGTGGATGGCTGCGCTGCAGGTGGCGGAACGCGGCGATGGCAAGTGGCAGGTTCTTCTCCGCGGCCAGCCGCCCGACGCAGATGACCACCAGGTCGTCGTCGTGCATGCCCCAGCGCGCACGCAACGCGGCATCGCGCCGCCACGGGGCGAAACGCAGGGTGTCGACCGCGCGGGGCAGATGGCGCGGATTGCGGAAGCCGCGACCTGCAAGTTCGTCGTGCAGGGCCCGCGTGGGCACCAGCGTGGCCGCGGCGGCGTTGTGGAAGCGCCGCATCCAGCCCATCGCCACTGGCGCGAGCATGCCCACCCCGTAGTCGTGCATGTAGAGATCGAAGCGCGTGTGCAGACCGGTGGCGACGGGGATGCCGACGCTGCGCGCCGCGCGCAGTGCCGACCAGCCGAGCGGCCCCTCGGTAGCGATATAGATCGCATCCGGACGCTGCGCCCGCCAGCGCCGTTCCAGCAGGCGTTGCGCCGGCAGGCCGAAGCGCAGGGTGGCGTAGCCAGGCAGGCGTGCCCCGGGCACCAGCAGTTCCTGCGCCACCGGCTCCACGTCGTCGTGCTGGCGGGGGCGGATCACATCGGTGAGATGGCCGCGTTGCCATAGGCCGCGGGCAAGGTCGCGCACCGTCAGCGCGACGCCGTTGACCTCCGGCGGCCAGGTTTCGGTCACGAGCGCGTAGTGCATGGCGTCCTCCCCGGGGGCTGTGGCCACTGTGCGGAGCGGATATGCCGTGGCGGTGTCGCGGCGATGACGTTTGTATTGCATGGGCGCCTGCCGTTGCCGCGTGCCTGGTGCTGCGGTCCCGCGTGCGCTGTCACATGACCGTCAGAAAACCCACATCTCCGCGTCAGATTCCGGACCCACCCTGTGCACCGCGACTTCACGCGGCTGCCGTGGTGGCAGTCACCCGAACCTCCCGAATCCTGGAGCCTTGAACGATGCGTTCTTCCCTGCTTGCGGTATCGATTGCCATGGCGCTTGGGGCGGCGCTGCCTGCCGCCGCGCAGGACACGCGCGACCGCGAACTCGCCGAACTGCGCGCGCAGCTGAGCCAACTGCAGACCCGCATGGCCGAACTCGAGGACCGCAGCGACGCGCAGTCCGAAATCAACATCGCCAGCCAGCAGGCGGCCGAAGCCGCCGCGAAGACACAGCCCAAGGTCGAGCCGCGCAACGGCGGCCTGCGCGTCACCTCCGCCGACGGCAAGTCCGAGTTCTCGCTGGGCGGGCGCATCCATTTCGATGCCTACGCCTTCGATCGCGACAACGCCGACGTCACCGGCACCACCGACTTCCGCCGTGCGCGCCTGACCCTGGCCGGCAAGGCCGCGGGCTGGGAATACAAGGTCGAGCAGGACTTCACCGGCGGCAGCACCACCGAAGGCTTCCGCGACGTCTTCATCGCCCGCGACGCACTGGGTGGCAAGGTCACCATCGGCCACTTCAAGCCGTACCGCTCGATGGAGGAGATGACCAGCTCCAACGAGATCCTGATGATGGAGCGCCCGTTCGCCTCGGCCACCGGCATCTACGCCGGGCGCCAGTTCCAGCAGGGCGTCGGCTACCTCACCAGCGGCGACAACTACAGCTTCGGCGCCAGCGTGTTCAACATGCGCAGTGCCTCGGGCCCGCGCAACGAGGGCATGGGCGCGTCCACGCGCGCGACCTGGGCACCGATCAACAACGACGACAGCACGCTGCACTTCGGTGCCTCGTACAGCCACGAGAACCTCAACAAGGGCTCGGCCGACGTGTCGGCATCGGCGGTCTATGCCGGCCGCCGCGGCCCGTCGCAGACCATCGCCCGCACCACCGGCGCCAGCGGCGAATCGATCGACACCGTGGGCCTGGAAGCCGCCGGTGCCTTCGGCCCGCTGTTCTTCCAGTCAGAATACGCGCGTGCGACCTACGGGCAGCCGCTCGGCGGCGACCAGGACGTCGACACCTGGTACCTGATGGGTGCGTGGACCATCACCGGCGAGCGTCGCCCGTACCGCGTCGGCACCGGCGTGTTCAACTCGCCGCGCCCGAACGGGCCGTACGGCGCATGGCAGCTGACTGCCCGCTACGACACGATCGAGAACAAGGACATCGCCGGCATGGAAGCCAGCAGCGCCACGTTCGGCGTCAACTGGTTCATCAACCCCAGCGTGCGGCTGATGTTCAACTACACCCGCGGCGACAACGAGTTCCTCGGCGACAAGACCAACCAGTTCGCGCTGCGGACCCAGCTCAGCTTCTAAGCGTTGTTCCAGGCACGCCGCCGCTCCGGTCCGGACTCTCTCCCCGGACCGTGGGCGGCGTCGTCATTCCGGACGCCGCGACGAGGCGCAATGTCGCGCGCCACGCGCAGCAATAGGGCAGAGCCGTGTTGCAACCCCTCTCCCGCCTGCGGGAGAGGGGCAGGGGCGAGGGCTTAGCGGGGTTCCGGCCTGGTGGCTGGGCGCAGCGGCTCCCCCGGCTCCCCCGGGGTCTTGTCCGGATAGCGGCACAGGTCGCGGATCACGCAGCCGGGGCATTCCGGCCGGCGCGCCTTGCAGACATAGCGGCCATGCAGGATCAGCCAGTGGTGGGCGTCGTGCAGGAACTGCTTCGGCACCCGCTTCAGCAGGCCGTCCTCGACCTCGCGCACGTTCTTTCCGGGTGCCAGCCCCGTGCGGTTGGAGACGCGGAAGATATGCGTGTCCACTGCCATCGTCGGTTCGCCGAACGCGGTGTTGAGCACCACGTTGGCGGTCTTGCGGCCGACGCCCGGCAGCGCTTCCAGCGATTCGCGATCGCGCGGCACTTCGCCGCCATGCTGCTCCACGAGCATCCGGCAGGCGGCGATGACGTTCTTCGCCTTGGCGTTGTACAGCCCGATGGTGGAGATATGGCGCTTCAGCCCGTCCTCGCCGAGCGCCAGGATCGCCTGCGGCGTGTTGGCGACGGGGAACAGCCGGCGCGTGGCCTTGTTGACCCCCACATCGGTCGACTGCGCCGACAGCGTCACCGCCACCAGCAGTTCGAACGGTGAGCTGTATTCGAGTTCGGTGGTCGGCTCCGGGTTGAGGGCCGACAGCCGCGCGAACATCTCGTGGATCTCGGCGCGGGTGAGGGTGCGGCCGCGGCGACGCGGCGGAATACGTTCGGACATGCGGATCAGGGAATCAGTCGGCCGGGCGCTGCGCGCGGCTGCGCGCGCGGGCCAGCGCAGCCGCAGCGGCTGCAGGCAGGGCAGGGCGCGTCAGCGGCGTGGCGGCTGCCGAGACGGCGGGCCGTGCTTTCGGCGTTCCGGCCGCCGGCGCCATGGCCGCCTGGCGCCGCGCCTCGCGCTCGGCGGCGCGGCGCGCCAGCCGTTCGTTGCGGGCGCGATAACGCTCGCGCGCGGCCCAGGCCGCACGCAGGCGGTCGCGTGCGTCGCGCAGCCGTGCAGCGTCGGCCGCCGTCAGCCCGCCGAGGGCGGCATTGGCCAGCTCTGAATCGGTGAGATCGGCCAGGCCGGCGTCGATGGCCGCGTCGACCTCGTCGGCCGTCAGCAACGCGAGCAGGCGATGCGGGTCGGGCGCGTGCACGTGCTTCAGCGTCCGCTGAAGTCCGGCTTGCGGCGTTCGAGGAACGCGCGGGTGCCTTCGCGCATGTCCTCGGTGGCGAACATCAGGCCGAACTGCGCGGTCTCGTATTCCAGGCCCTCCGACATCGCGCATTCGCCGCCGACATGCACGCAGTCGAGGATCGCGCGCAGCGCCAGCGGTGCGGCCGCGGCCAGTTGCGCGGCCAGCGTGCGGGTGGCGTCCGCCAGCTCCGCCGCCGGGACCACGCGGGTGAGGATGCCCAGCGCCTGCGCGCGGGCGGCATCGATCGGCGCCCCGGTCAGGCACAGTTCCAGCGTCGCCGCACGGCCGGCCAGGCGCAGCAGGCGCTGGGTGCCGCCGAACCCCGGCACCAGGCCGAGGTTGATTTCCGGCTGGCCGACCTTCGCGGTATCGGCGCCAATGCGCAGGTGGCAGGCCATCGCCAGTTCCAGCCCGCCGCCGAGCGCGAAGCCGTTGACCATCGCGACCACCGGCTTGGGGAAGGTCTCGATGCGGCGCATCAGGCGCTGGCCGCGCTGCGAGAAATCACGCCCGGCGACTGCCGGCAGGTCGGCCATCTCGGCGATGTCGGCCCCGGCGACGAACGCCTTGGGGCCGGCGCCGGTCAGCACCACCGCACGGACCGCGGGGTTTTCGGCGGCGTCATCGAAGGCGACCAGCAGCGCGTCCAGGGTGGCGGCGTTGAGCGCGTTGAGCTTGTCCGGCCGGTTGATGGTGAGGGTGCGCACGGCGCCGTCGTCGGCAACCAGGAGCAGGGATTCGGTCATGCGATTCGTTTCCGGAGGTCGAAATGTGGTGTCATGCGTGAACGGCTCCGCGCCACCGGGGAACTCACCACCCGGGGGGCTTGTCGGAGGACGCCGTCAGTGGCAGTTAAGCCCGGCGGTCGTTATCCTAACCCGTTCCTTCGCGCGCCCTCCCGGCGTGCTGTCGGGAACGCCCAAACCGGAAAAATTCTCGGAGATCCACCGAATGAAGTTGCGTTTGCTGGCCGCTTCCCTGGCGGCACTGACCCTGACCGCCGGCGCTGCCGTCGCCCAGGACACCTCGTCGGAGCAGGGACGGCTGAGCTACGCGCTCGGTTACGACCTGGGCCGCAACCTGATCGAGAGCGGCGAACAGGTCGACGTCAATACCGTCATCAAGGCACTGCAGGACGGCTACGCACGCCGTGATCCCACCGTGCCGGTCGACCAGCTGCGCAGTGCGGTCGAGAACATGCAGCAGCGCCAGCTGGCCAAGGCCCGCGCCGAGTTCGAGCGCGTCGCCGGCGAGAACAAGACCCGCAGCGATGCCTTCCTTGCGCAGAACCGCGCCAAGGCCGGCGTGCAGTCGCTGGCCGGTGGCGTGCAGTACCGCGTGATCGAGGCCGGCAACGGTGCCAAGCCGACCCCGAACAGCGAAGTGTCGATCAACTACAAGGGCAGCCTGTCCACCGGCCAGACCTTCGTCGACACCTCGGTGGCGCCGGAAGGCCAGCAGGCCGGCCCGGTGAGCGTGCGCATGGACCAGATCCCGCTGGTGGGCCTGCGCGAGGCACTGGCGCAGATGCCGACCGGTGCGCGCTGGGAAATCGTGATGCCGCCGGAAAAGGCCTACGGCAACTCGCCGCAGTCGCCGATCGGCCCGAACCAGGCGGTCGTGTTCGACGTCAAGCTGGTCAGCATCAAGTAACTGCCGCGACACGCGACAGCAGGACGCCGCCTCCGGGCGGCGTTCCTGTTTGTGGCGCCGGCGTTGGCTCGTTGCGTGTGCGGTGCGGCAACGCTGCACGCGGCGCATCTGCGGGTTCACCGCGGCGCCAATACAATGTCCGCCATGACTGCCTACATTCCGCCGCGTCCGGTGCTCACGCCCTGCATCGGCGTGTGCACGCTCGATGGGGCCGGCCTGTGCGATGGCTGCCATCGCAGCATCGACGAGATCACCCGCTGGTCGCAGATGGGCGAGGCCGAGCGCCAGCACTACATGGACGTCGTGCTGCCGGAGCGCGAGGCGCTGCGCACGTGAGCGTGGCCGTGCCGACGCTGGGGGAAATCGCCCGGGTGCTGCACCCGTTGCGGCGCCCGCCCACCGGCGAAGGCTGGAACCTCGATGAGCTGCACGACCTGCTGCCGGATGCGCGCGTGCACGCCGAGGCCGGCGTGCTGGTGGGCCTGGTGGGGCGCGACGATGGCCTGCGCGTCGTCCTGACGCTACGCAACGAGAACCTGCGCCACCACCCGGGACAGGTGAGCTTTCCCGGCGGGCGCGTGGAGCCTGCCGATGCCGACGCACTGGCCGCGGCGCTGCGCGAGGCGGACGAGGAGATCGGCCTTTCCAATGCCCAGGTCGAGCCCCTCGGGTTCCTCGATCCGTTGCTGACGGTGAGCGGCTTCCGCGTGCTGCCTGCCGTGGCCCGCATCAGTCCCGACTTCATCGCGCGGCCCGACCCCGGCGAGGTGGCCGAGGTCTTCGAGGTGCCGCTTGCCTGGCTGCTGGCAGACACCAGCCTCGAGCGCATCGCCATCGAGTACCGGGGCCGCGAACGGCAGGTGCTGCAGTTCCGTTGCGATCCGCTGTCCACTCCGCACCGCATCTGGGGTGCGACCGCATCGATCCTCTTCAACCTGCGCGAGCGCCTGGCGGCGCTGCGGGAGGCCGCGGCATGAGTACACCCGCGTGGACCGCGCTCGTGGACTGCGACACATTGCATGCGGCCCTCTGTGGGCCCGACCTGGTCGTGGTCGACTGCCGCTTCGCGCTGTCCGACCCCGGCGCAGGGGAAAACGCATGGCGGCGCAGCCACGTGCCGGGCGCGGTCTACGCGCACCTCGACCGCGACCTCTCCGGGCCGCATACGCCCGGTGCGGGTCGGCATCCATGGCCGCAGGCAGCGGCCTTCGCGCATACCGTCGCCGGTTGGGGCATCGACGCCACCCGCCAGGTGGTGGCCTACGACGACGGCGACGGCGCGTTCGCCGCGCGGCTGTGGTGCCTGCTGCGTGCCGTCGGTTTCACGCGCGTGGCGGTGCTCGATGGCGGCTGGGCGCGGTGGCAGGCGCGCGGCCTTCCGGTCACCGACGCCGTGCCGTCTCCCGGCGTGGTCGAATTCCCGGCACTGTCATGGCTGTCGCTGCCGCTCGGCGCGGATGGCGTCAAGGCCGCGCTGGCCTCGGGCGGCCTGCTGCTGGATGCGCGCGCCGCGGAACGTTTCCACGGCCGCGTGGAGCCGATCGACCGCGTCGCCGGGCATGTACCGGGCGCGGTCAACCGGCCATATGCCGACAACCTGCGCGATGGCCGATTCAAGCCCGCAACCGAGTTGCGCAGCGAATTCCTGGGCCTGCTCCACGGGAGCGATCCCGCGGAGATCGTCGCCATGTGCGGCTCCGGGGTCACCGCCTGCCATCACCTGCTGGCGATGGCCCATGCCGGCCTGGAGGGCGCGCGCCTGTACGGCGGCTCGTGGAGTGGCTGGATCGAGAATCCGTCGCGGCCGGTGGCCACCGGCGCCTGAGTGTGTAGGGCGGGAAGCCTTCTGCGCGCGCGACAGAGCGGAACCCGTTCGAACGATTGCGACCGGCAGCCGCACGCATTGGAGCGGCCCATGGCCGCGAATGCTGGTGGCCTCAACAGCGCTGCCAGTCAGCGCTTGCCGAGACGTGCCACCAGCGCATGCAACGCGGCCTGCGGATCCGGATCGAACCAGGCATCGATCATCGCGTCGAGTTCCAGCGCCGCCGGCGACATCGCCTCGACGAGATCGGCGCGGGTCAATGCCCGCGTCGCCAGCATCGGCGTGCGCGGCAGCGCAGCCAGCGCCTGCAGCCGGGTGACCGCGCGGGTCACCACCTCGTCGACGCCGACCACCTCGTCGACCAGGCCGATCGCCAGCGCCTGTTCGGCGTCCAGCATCAGGCCCGGCACGACCAGGCGCTCGGCCTGGCGCTGGCCGACGGTGCGCTGCATCAACCGCAGTACGCCGGCGGGCATGCGCAGTCCGACCTGCGTTTCGTTGAGACCGATGCTGTACGGGCCCGCCGCCATGATCCGCGCGTCGCAGCACAGGGCAAGCACGCAGCCGCCCGCAGGCGCATGGCCACCGATCGCGGCGATCACCGGCACCGGGCACGCGGCCAGTGCGTACGCGGCATTGAAGAAGCTGTCCCACGCCGCGCGCAGCACGCGTCGGTCGTCCTGTACCGACAGCAGGTAGGGCACGTCGAGGCCGGCCGAGAACACCTTTGGGCCACCCGACAGCACCAGCCCGTCGGCGCCAGCGGCCACCGCCGTGTCGATCGCCAGCACCAGTTCGTCGCACAGCGCGGGGTCGAGCGCGTTGACCGGCGGGCGCGCCAGGCGCAGTTCGCGGATGCGGTCGTGGGCGATGGTCTCGATCAGGGGCATGACGGCTCCGCATGAGGGCAGGGCGGCCATCATACGGCGCGGCCCGGGCGGGTCGCCGGGGCCACGCGGCCCCGGCACAACGCTATTCCCGGCTCAGTGCCTGCGCGCCGCGCAGCAGCATGCGGATCATCTGCGCCAGTTCCTCCACCAGTTCCTCGTCCTGTGCCGGTGGCGAATCCAGCGCGGTGCCACCCATGGCGAACACCAGTCGGGTGATGGCACGGGCGACGAGGTCTGGGCGGTGGAAGCGCGCCCCCTGCGCGGACGCGATGCGCACCAGGTCGGCCTGCAGCTCCTCGGCGAAGAAGTGCAGCTGGCGATCGACGGCGCGCTTGTAGGCATCCGAGCCGACGGTGCCCTCGCGCAGCAGCGCGTGCAGCAGCTTGTCGTCGGCGCGCAGCCGTTCCATGAAGATTTCCAGCGAGCCGCGCACGATGCTGCGCCCGGACACCGCGCGTCTGCGGGCGTCGCCGATGATGCGGCGCAGCGATTCACCGGCCACGTCGATCAGCGCCACCGCCAGCTCGTCCATGTCGTGGAACTGACGGTAGAAGCTGTTGGGGGCGATCCCGGCCTCGCGGGCGATCTCGCGCAGGCTCAGGGTGGACACGCTGCGGTGGGGGCCGAGCAGGCGCAGCGCCGCGGCGATCAGGTCGTCGCGGGTAATGGTCGGCTTGCGGCCGGGGCCTTCGGGGGCGGCGGCCTCGACGCCTGCAGGCGCTGGAGTGCTGACGGACACGGGCTGCCATCGGGACGGGCGAGCGGGGAGCATAGCAGTGCCCGGCCGTATGGTCGGCGGGGCGCGGCTTCCGTCATCTATAGGACACGTCGGGATCACCTGACTGAACCCCTGTTGTGACCCTCCGCCCATTTAATGCACACGTGTATACACGCCTGTAAGGATGCGTGTACATTCGCTTCCCATGTCAGTCCTTCCCAGCCCGAAAGCACGTCGCCGCAGCCGCCTGACCCAGGTGGCCGGCGCCTTCATGCCACCGCCGGTGTTCGACTTCTGGGCCCAGCGCCTGCATCCGACCTGGACCTGGGAGCGTCCCCTGGCCCGTGTGCTCGGCCACGCCCGCGCCGCCGAAGGTGCGGTGACGCTGGTACTCAAGCCCAACCGTCACTGGGCCGGCGCGCTGCCGGGCCAGCATGTCAACCTCACCGCCGTCATCGACGGCATCCGCCTCACCCGCAGCTACAGCCTGGATGCGCCGGTGCAGCCGGACGGGCGGATCAGCGTGACGGTGAAGGGTGTCGACGGCGGGCGCATGAGCCGTCACCTGCTGGATCCCGCGCGCGTCGGTGACGTGCTCGATATCGGCCCCGGCTTCGGTGACCTGGTGTTGCCGGCCACGGCCACCGCGTCCTGGCTGTTCCTTGCCGCCGGCAGCGGCATCACCCCGTTGATGGCGCTGGTGCGCCAGCTGGCCGCGCAGGGCATGCCGGCGCCGGTGACGCTGCTGTACTGGGCGCGCACCCGTGCCGAATTCTGCTTCGCCGACGAACTGCGTGCGCTCGCCGCCCGCCATGCCGGTTTCGACGTGCGCTTCGTGCTCACCGGTGAAATGCCGTCCGCAGCCGACGAGGCCGGTGGACGCATCGACGCCACGCTGCTCGATGCCTTGGCCGCCGACCACGCCACGCGACAGACCTACGCCTGCGGCCCCGGCGGCTTCATCGCCACCGTCGAAACCCTGCTGGATGGCCGCGTGCCGCTGCTGCGCACCGAGGCATTCACTCCGTTGCCGCGTCCGCCTGCGGACGATGCCGGCACGGTGTCGGTGCGGCTGGCGCGCAGTGGCCGCGAACTGCAGCTGGCGCGTGGCGTCCCGCTGCTTGCCGCGCTGGAGGCCGAAGGGCTCAAGCCGCGTTCCGGCTGCCGCATGGGTATCTGCAACACCTGCGCCTGCGGCAAGCCCGCCGGCGCCGTGCGCGACCTGCGCACCGGCACGGTTGCCGAAGAGCCGACGCACGCGCTGAAGCTCTGCGTCAACAGCGCCGTGACCGACCTTGTCCTCGATCTCTGAAATGCGAAACGACATGTCCAAGACCAGAACAGTACGCCTCAGCGAACAGCAGCTCGACGCCTTCGGTGCCGAGCTCGACGCGCTCCACACGCGCACCATGGCCCAGGTGGGCAAGGTCGACGCCGACTACATCCGGAAAGTGGTGCGCTGGGTGCGCTACACCGGGTTCGGCGGGCGCGCGCTGCTGATGGTGGGTGCGATCGGCGGCGCGTTCGTGCCGTGGCTGCTGTGGCCCCCGTGCATCGTCGGCGTGCTGCTGCTGGCGCTGTCGAAGATCATGGAGAACATGGAAGTCGGCCACAACGTGATCCACGGCCAGTACGACTTCATGAACGACCCGCAGTTCGACAGCCGCACCTACGAGTGGGACATCGTCGCGACGTCGGACAACTGGCGGCATTCGCACAACTACCGCCACCACACCTATACCAACGTGCGCGGCATGGACGACGACATCGGCTACGGCCTGCTGCGCGTGTTCCCCGAACAGCGCTGGAAGCCGTACCACCTGTTCCAGCCGTTGATCGTTCCGGTGTTCGCGCTGCTGTTCCAATGGGGCGTGGCGATCCAGGAACTGAAGGTCGGCCGCCTGTTCGCCGGCAAGGGCGCGCGCGCAAAGATCAGGCGCGACTTCAAGCCGGTCGGCCGCAAGATGGGTCGCCAGCTGCTCAAGGACTACGTGCTGTTCCCGGCACTGGCGGGCCCGTTCTTCCTGCCGGTGATGCTGGGCAACCTGGTCGCCAACGGCATCCGCAACGTGTGGACCTTCGTGGTGATCTTCTGCGGCCACTTCACCGCCGACATGGAGACCTTCCCCAAGCAGGTCCTGCGCGACGAGTCGCGCGGCCACTGGTACCTGCGCCAGCTGCGCGGTTCCTCGAACATCGGCGGTGGCCGGGTGATGAACCTGCTGACCGGCAACCTCAGCCACCAGATCGAACACCACTTCTATCCGGACGTGCCGGCGCATCGCTACGGCGAGCTGTCGAAGGAAGTGCGCGAGATCTGCAAGCGCTACAACCAGCCTTATGACGTGGGCTCCCTGCCGCGCCAGTTCGGCGAGGTGCTGTGGCGGATCACCCGCCACGCCTTCCCGAGCCGGCCGAAGCGGGCTTCGTCGCCGCAGGGCATGCCGCAGCGCGCCTGATCCTGCACGACGCAAAACAACCAGCACGGCCGCCGCAAGGCGGCCGTTGCCGTTTTGACACCGCGCACGCGCTCTGGTCCCATCGCGGACCCCCTTCGCGTGGTGTCGTGATGTCGAACATTCCTGTTGAACTGCAGGCGCTTGCGCCCGAGATGGCGCAGTGGCGCCAGCGTATCCATGCCTGGCCCGAGCTCGGTTTCGAGGAGGAACGCACCTCGGCGCTGGTAGCCGAGGTGCTGGAATCGCTGGGGTTGGAGGTGCATCGCGGTTTCGGTGGCACCGGACTGGTGGCGGTGATCGACAGCGGCGTAGCGGGCCCGTCGATCGGCCTGCGCGCCGACATGGATGCCTTGCCGATGGACGAGCAGAACGACCTGCCATTCCGTTCGCAACGCCCCGGCCTCGCCCATACCTGCGGCCATGACGGCCACACAGCGGCGTTGCTCGGTACCGCGCGGCATCTGGTCGCGCAGCCGCCGAAGAGCGGCCGGGTGGTGCTGATGTTCCAGCCGGCCGAAGAGGGCGGGCGCGGTGCGATCCGGATGATCGACGACGGGCTGTTCGAGCGCTTCCACTGCGACGAGGTCTACGCCTTCCACAACATGCCGCTGCTGGGCTTCGGCAAGGGTAGCGTGCGCACCGGTGCCACGCTGCAGTCGCTGGCGGTGTTCGAGATCGCCATCGAGGGCGTCGGCGGCCATGCCGCGGCGCCGCACAGGGCGACCGATCCGTTGCAGGTCGCGGCGCGGCTGGCGGTGGAGATTTCCGGAATCGTTGGCCGCCATGTCGACCCGATGGAAGCGGCGCTGATCAGCGTCGGCAGCCTGCAGGCCGGCACTACCCACAACATCATCCCGGCCAGCGCCTCGCTCAGTGGCACCATCCGCGCGCTGTCGACCGATGTGCACGAGACGCTGCTCGCGCGCCTGCGCGCCCTGTGCGAGGGTTTCGCGGCGATCTCCGGCTGCACGATCGACCTGCAGCTGCCGCATTACTGCCCGCCCTGCGTCAATGCGCCGCAGCAGGCCGCGCTCGCCGCGGAGGCGATGGCCGAGGTGCTCGGCGCCGGCAACGTGCAGACGGACCTGCGCGCGTTCCCGTTCTCCGACGATTTCTCCTACATGCTCGAGCACGCACCCGGCGCCTACCTGTTCCTCGGCATGGACAGCGCGATGTGCCACCACCCGACGTTCCGCTTCGACGACAACCTGCTGCCGGTGGCGGCGGCAGTGTTCGATCGCATCGTGAGGAAGCGATTGGGCTGATGCGGCGGTGCACCGGGCGGTCACGCGTGGCTGGCCCGGTGCCGGCCTCGTACCGGCAGCCTTCGCGCGCAAGCACGCCCCACGGCGCGGTCTCATCGACTGAGACGCCGGCGCGGCACAATCCGGCGCATGTCACGACGTACCGGCAGCGCCGATCTCCCGCTCCATGGCGGCCGCGTGCCTGCATGGCTGGGCCAGCGCATGACCCGGCTGGGCGCGGTGCTGTGCCAGGCGATCGTGCTCGAGTACGGCCGCGATGAACTGCTGCGCCGGCTTGCGCATCCCTTCTGGTTCCAGAGCTTCGGTGCGGTGATGGGGATGGACTGGCATTCGTCCGGCATCACCACCAGCGTGATCGGCGCGCTCAAGCGCGGGCTGACGCCGCTGTCGGGCGAACTGGGCATCCATGTGTGTGGCGGTCGCGGCCGGCATTCGCGCAATACGCCGGCCGAGCTGATGGCGGTGGGCGAGCGCACCGGCGTCGATGGCGCAGCGCTTGCGCGCACCAGCCGGCTGGTGGCGAAGGTGGACAGCGCCGCGGTGCAGGATGGCTTCGACCTCTACCTGCACGGCTTCATCGTTGCCGACGACGGCAGGTGGGTGGTGGTGCAGCAGGGCATGCATGGCGAACGTGGCCAGGCGCGGCGCTACCACTGGCTGTCGGAAGGGCTGGAGAGCTTCGTCGACGCCCCGCATGCGGCGATCGATGGTCCGGGGCAGGGGCGGATCGTCAACCTGGCCGATCGCCGCGCGGCCGCCTCGCGCGAGGCGCAGGTCGCGCTGCTGGCGGGAATGGGACCGGATGCGATCGCGCGCGAGTTCGCGAAGCTCGATGCCGGCACGAAGCTTTCAGCGGGTACAGCCTCGCAGGTCAAGCACGCGGTCCCGCCGAAGCGCGCGCGTGCAGGCCGGGCTGCACACCACGCCATCGGTGACCTGTTCGGTGACGCGCCATCCGCCCCGGCACCTTCGGCGCGGATGCCCGAAGGCCTGCCGCACCTGGCCATGCCCGACCACCACGACGTGCGTGCCGGCGACATCGTGTTGCGCCGCCTGCACGGGAATCTCGCTGCCGCAGCCGACTCCGGTCCGCGTGACTTCACCGAACTGCTGCAGGTACCCGGTGTCGGCGCGCGCACGGTGCGCGCGCTGGCACTGGTGGCGGAGGTGGTGCATGGCACGCCCTGCCGCTTCACCGACCCGGCGCGCTTCTCGCTGGCACACGGTGGCAAGGACCGGCATCCGTTCCCGGTGCCGACGAAAGTCTTCGACCACACCATCGCGGTGATGAAGCAGGCGGTCGGCCAGGCGAAGCTCGGCAACGACGAGCGGCTGGCGGCGATCCGCCGGCTGGATGCGCAGGCCCGCACGCTGGAAGCCACCGCCACCGGTCCGACGCTGGATGCATTCCTCGCCGACGAGCGCGCGCAGTCGCATCGTTACGGCGGGCGCAGCGTGTTCGGCTGGGAACCGCCACCGGCCGAGGTGGTACCACCCGTGCGACGACGCGGCACCGGCTGATGGACGTCCCCATGGCGGACGTGCCGATCGACGGCCGCTGCTTCGCCTACGTGTTCCCGTGCCGCTGGGAAGACCATTGCAAGATCGGCTTCTCGCGCGATCCGCTGGGGCGCATCGCCGCGCTGCATCCGCGCTGGTACGAGTTCTTCGATCTCGAGCGCGGCGTGCTGGTGGAGGCCGAGTCGGTGCGCGACGCACGTGACCTCGAGCTGCTGCTGCGCGAGCCGTTGCGCGACCACAACGCACCGGCACCGCTGTCGGTGCGCATGGAGGCGGGCGGCGGCACCGAATGGTTCCGCGGCGTGGAGACCCTGCTCGACGTGGCGGTGCGTGGCCTCGCCACGCAGGGCTATCGCCTGCTGCCATTGCAGGCCTGGCTGGGCGCTGCTCTGGCGGCCCGGCGCGATGGCCTGCACGAGTGGACGCTGTTGCAGCTGTCGGTCGATGAACTCGAAGGCCTGTGCGGCGACACGCCGGCACAGCGCCGCCTGCGCGACCAGCTCGATGCCTTCGACGCACTGTGGATCGACATCGACGACGTGCTTCCACGAACGGTGCGCGACTGGTACCGGCGCTGACCTTGCGGCTGCTTCACGCCGCGGTTGCTACATCGGGCGCTCCACGCCATCGGAGCACCGTCATGCCGGAACAGAAGACCCGCAAGGCCGCCGCAAAGGCGAAGCGCGAAGGCAAGTCGGCCAACACCCAGGCCGGCGAATACGTGAAGGAGGAAATCGAGCACGTGCGCGAAGGCAGGCACGGCGCCAAGAACACAAAGCAGGCGATCGCGATCGGCATGTCGAAGGCACGCCGCGATGGCGTCAAGGCCAAGCCGTCGAAGACCGCATCGAAGGCGACAAAGAAGAAGGCCGCACAGGACACGAAGGCTTCGAAGAAGGCGACGAAGAAGACCTCGGCCAAGCGTTCCACCGCCGCGAAGAAGGCGCTCGGGACTGCAAGCAAAAAGACCACCGCGAAGAAGGTCGCCGGCAAGAAGGCACTGTCGACGCAGGCCAGGAAGGCGGCATCGAAGCGCAGCGCCGCGGACCGTTCGGCAGCGGCGAAGAAAGCCGCGGAAACCAAAGGCGCAACCGGTCGCAAGGCTGCGGCAGAAAAGGCGGCGCGTACGCGCAAGCAGGCGGGCTGAGTCGTGGCCAGCAAGTCACAGGCAGGGGCAGGGCAAGGACTGCGGGTGTTCAGTCCTGGTAGACGGCGCCCGGTTCGTTGAGCCGCGATGTCGCTGGCGGCAGCACCACGTGGCGGCGCAACCAGTCGGCGAAGCCGGCTTCGTCGAGGCTGCCCTCCGCCAACCCCAGGTAGAGAGGATAGAGGGCAACATCGTCCGCATCGATCGACGCACCGTTGAGGATCAGGAAGGTTTCGCAGGCCACGGCTGTCGTCCGCTTGTTGCCGTCGACGAAAGGATGGTTGCGCGCGATCCCATAGGCCAGGCTTGCGGCGAGTGAGGCAAGGTGGGGGGGTGGCTCCCCATAGGCCGCGAGCTGCAGCGGTCGTGCGATCGCTGATTCCAGAAGCGTCTCATCGCGGATGCCACTGCTGCCGCCGTGTTCGGCGAGCTGCCGGTCATGGACGGCCAGCAGCAGAACTTTGCTGATCCAGATCATGGCCACTCCTTACTGCGCCAACTTGTGCAGCAGGGTGCGGCGACGACGCATCACTTCCTCCGCCACTTCCATCTGCTGCGCCAGCTCCGGGTCGAACGCGCTCAGCCGGATGCCGTCCGGGGTTTCCAGCGCGTAGAGCGTGTCGCCCTTGGACAGGCGCAGCCGGGCCAGCAGTTCCTTGGGCAGGATGACGCCGGCCGAGTTGCCCACGGTGGTGATCTTGAGTTTCATGGCCATGCCTTGAAGTTATAACGGGAGTTATATTTCCAGTCCGCGCCGGCGAACGCAAGAGGTCGATTGAGTCTCGCAATATGGGTGTACATCTGTACACTCGAATTCCGATTCCAGCCTCCCGTCCGATGTCCTCCCCACTGTCTTCCCGCCGTGCCGCTGTCCTCGCCTTCCTGCGTGAGCGGGCCGCCGAGGGTCGGCCGCCGAGCCTGGCGGAGATCGCCGAAGAGTTCGGTTTCGCCTCGCGCAGCGCTGCGCAGAAGCATGTGCATGCCTTGGCCGAAGCGGGTCTGATCGAACGTGTCGCCGGGCATGCGCGTGGCATCCGGCTGGCAGTGGGCGAGCGCCCGGACCTGCTGGCTCTGCCGGTGCTGGGGCGGGTGGCGGCCGGCCAGCCGATCGGCGCGGACATCGGCCTGGACCAGCAGCTGTGGCTGGACCGCGGGCTGTTCGCGTTGCGGCCCGACTATCTGCTGCGGGTGCAGGGCGATTCGATGATCGACGACGGCATCCTCGACGGCGACCTGGTCGGCGTGCACCGCAGCGCCGATGCCCGCGATGGACAGACCGTGGTCGCGCGGCTGGACGGCGAACTCACGATCAAGCGGTTGGAGAAGCGTCGCGACCGCCTGCGCCTGTTGCCGCGCAATCCGGCGCATGCGCCGATCGCCATCCCCGCGGGAACGGATTTCGCCATCGAAGGGCTGTTCTGCGGCCTGGTCCGGCAGGGCTGAGCCATGGGCGACGTCCTGCCCCTGGATGCACTGCTGGCCGCCCGCACCATATGGCCCGCCGGCAAGGGCGCGGTGCGCGTGGTCGATGGCGAACCCACCGGCCACGCGGCGCTGGATGCGGTGCTGCCGCAGGGTGGCTGGCCGCGGCGTGCACTGAGCGAACTGCTGCTGCCGGCCGACGGCGTGGGCGAACTCGAACTGCTGCTGCCGGCACTGGCGCGCTTTACCGCCGCCGGCAGCCCGGTGGTGCTGGTGGCCCCGCCGTACCTGCCGTATGCACCGGCCTGGCAGGCGGCCGGCATCGACCTAGCCTGGCTGCACGTGGTGGATGCCGCGCCGCGCGATGCGCTGTGGGCGTTCGAGCAATGCCTGCGTTCGGGTGCCTGCGCCGCGGTGGTGGGCTGGCCGCGCACCGCCGATGAGCGTGCGTTGCGGCGGCTGCAGGTGGCGGCCGACAGTGGCGACTGCTTCGCTTTCGTGGTGCGCGACCGGCGCCATGCCGCCAACCCGTCCCCGGCCGCGCTGCGGCTGGAATGCGCGCAGGGCGCCTGGCACGTGCGCAAATGCCGCGGCGGGCAGTTGCCGTCCCAGCCCCTGCAACTGCGACCGGGTCCACTGGCGGCCCTTCCGCATTGAGCCGCGACCATGCTCTGGGCCTGCATCCTCCTGCCGCAGCTGGCGCTCGACGCCGTTCTCCGCCGCTGCCCTGATCCCGACGCCCCGCTGGCGCTGGTCACCGGGCCGGCGCAACTGCGCAGCCTGCATGCGGTGAATGCGGCCGCGGCCGCCGCCGGCTTGCGCCCGGGCCAGCGGCTGGTTGCCGCGCAGGCGCTGTCGCCCGGCTTCGCCATCGTCGAGCACGATCCCGCGCACGAGGCCACCGCGCAGCAGTTCCTTGCCGCCTGGGCCTACCGCCACAGTTCGCTGGTGAGTGCGGCCTGGCCGGGTGCGATCGTGCTGGAGGCGCGCGCCAGCTTCCGCCTGTTCGGGCCGTGGCCACGCTTCGAACCCCGCCTGCGCGAGGAACTCGATGCACTCGGCTTCCGCCATCGCATCGCGCTGGCGCCCACCCCGCGCGCGGCACGGGTGCTGGCGGGGCTGCGCGACGGGTTCGCCGTCACCCATGCCGATGCGATGGCGCGCGTCCTCGACACGGTACCGGTGCGACGCGCGGCGCTGCCCGACGACGCCGGCGAACGCCTGCAGCGGATGGGCGTGCGCACGCTCGGCACATTGCGTGGCCTGCCCAGCGACACCGTGCGCCGGCGCTTCGGTGCCGGTGTGCTCGACCACCTGCAACGCCTGTACGGCGAAGCCGACGATCCACTGCCCTGGTACGCACCGCCGGACCGCTTCGATGCCCGCATCGAGATGGGCTACGAGGTCGAGAGCCACATGGCGCTGCTGTTTCCGCTGCGGCGGATGATCGGCGACCTGTGTACCGCGCTGTCGATCCGCGATGGCGGCGTGCAGCGGTTCGAGCTGCGGCTGGAACACGAACAGGGGCACACCACCGTCGACGTCGGCCTGCTGGCGCCGGAACGCGATCCCGCGCTGCTGTTCGAGGTGGCGCGCAGCCGCCTGGAACGGGTGGAGGTGGCGCGTCCGGTGGTGGCGTTGCGCCTGCATGCGGCAGCACTGCCGCCGTTCGTGCCGGCCAGCCGCGACCTGTTCGAACAGCGCCTGCAACAGGGCATGCCGTGGCCGCAGCTGCGCGAGCGGCTGCGTGGACGGCTGGGCGATGGGGCCGTGTACCGGTTGGCGCCGGCCGACGATCCGCGCCCCGAACGCGCCTGGCGGCGCATCGACGGCGAGGCGGATGCGATGCCGGAGGCGCCGTCGCGCCCGCCACGCCCGGGTTGGCTGCTGCCGCAGCCGATGCCGCTGCGCGACAGCCGGATCGACATCCTGCACGGCCCGGAACGGCTGGAAAGCGGCTGGTGGGATGGCGACGATGTACGTCGCGATTACTACGTGGTGCAAACGTCACTCGGCCAACGAGCGTGGGCATTCACCCGGGCGGGTGAGCGCGACGGCTGGATGCTGCACGGGTGGTTCGGATGAGCATGTGCCCTCATCCGGCGCGTTGCGCCACCTTCTCCCGCGAGCGGGAGAAGGGATGCGACTGCGTCTGCAAGCTGGCGCATCGCAGTGTTTTTCCCTTCTCCCGTCTGCGGGAGAAGGTGCCCGAAGGGCGGATGAGGGGCCGACGATGACCGGCGATCTCTTCGACGGGCTCGGCCGCGACACGCCCGGGGCGCAGATCCCACGCGCCTGGGCGGTCGGCCAGCGCCTGCGCCAGGCTGCCAACGATGCCGTGGGCGATGACGACAGCCTGCCGGCCTATGCCGAACTGCACTGCCTGTCGGACTTCTCGTTCCTGCGCGGTGCCTCCAGTGCCGAACAGCTGTTCGCGCGCGCCGCGCAATGCGGTTACGAGGCGCTTGCGATCACCGACGAATGTTCGCTGGCCGGGATCGTGCGCGCGCTGGAAGCTTCCGAAGCGACCGGCCTGCGCCTGATCGTGGGCAACGAGTTCCGCCTGCTCGACGGCCTGCGCTTCGTGCTGCTGGTGGAGAACGCACAAGGCTACACGCAGCTGTGCCGGTTGATCACCAGCGGCCGCCGTGCCGGCAGCAAGGGCACGTACCGGCTGTCACGTGCCGACGTGGAAGCGGTGTTCGCCGACGCCACGTCCGGTGTGTTCGCGCTGTGGCTGCCGGGCGACAAGCCGGATGCAGGCGAGGGCAGCTGGCTGCGGCGGGTCTTCGGCCACGCGCGTACGCATCTGTCGGTGGAGCTGCACCGCGAACGCGACGACGCGCAGCGGCTGCAGGATCTGCTGGCGTCGTCGGATGCACTCGGCATGCCGGTACTGGCCAGCGGCGACGTGCACATGGCCACCCGTCGCGAGCGCATCGTGCAGGACACGCTGACCGCGATCCGCCACAACCTGCCGCTGGCCGAATGCGGCGCGCACCTGTTCCGCAATGGCGAACGCCACCTGCGCACGCGCCGCGCGCTGGGCAACATCCATCCACACCACCTGTTGGAAGCCGCGGTCGCGCTGGCGCGACGCTGCACCTTCGACCTGCGCACGCTGCAATACCAGTACCCGAAGGAACTGGTACCCGAAGGCCACACCGCCACCACCTGGTTGCGCCAGCTGGTGGTGGACGGCGCGCGCGAACGCTGGCCGGAAGGCACGCCGAAGAAGGTGTGGGCGACGATCGAGGAGGAGCTGGAACTGATCGCCGGCCTCGGCTACGAGGCGTTCTTCCTCACCGTGCACGACGTGGTCCGCTTCGCGCGCGGCCGCGGCATCCTCTGCCAGGGCCGCGGTTCATCGGCGAATTCCGCCGTGTGCTTTGCGCTCGGCATCACCGCGGTCAATCCCGACGAGACCCGCCTGCTGATGGCGCGCTTCCTGTCGAAGGAGCGCAACGAACCGCCGGATATCGACGTCGACTTCGAGCACGAGCGGCGCGAGGAAGTCATCCAGTACGTGTACGCGAAATACGGCCGGGAGCGCGCCGCACTGGCGGCCACGGTGATCAGCTACCGGGGCAAGAGTGCGGTGCGCGACGTGGCCCGTGTGTTCGGCCTGCCGCCGGACCAGATCACCCTGCTGGCCAACTGCTACGGCTGGGGCAACGGCGCCACGCCGATGGAGCAGCGCATCACCGAAGCCGGCTTCGATCTCGCCAATCCGATCATCCAGCGCGTGCTTCACGTCACCGAGCAGTTGCGCGACCACCCGCGCCACCTGTCGCAGCACGTGGGCGGCTTCGTCATTTCCGACGAGCCGTTGTGGAACCTGGTGCCGGTGGAGAACGCGGCGATGGCCGACCGCACCATCATCCAGTGGGACAAGGACGACCTGGAGACGATGAAGCTGCTCAAGGTCGATTGCCTGGCACTGGGCATGCTGACCTGCATCCGCAAGACGCTGGACCTGGTGCGCGGGCATCGCGGCCGCGATTACGACATCGCCACCATTCCCGGCGACGACAGGGACACCTACGCGATGATCCAGATCGCCGACACGGTCGGCGTGTTCCAGATCGAATCACGTGCGCAGATGGCGATGTTGCCGCGGTTGAAACCCGCGCGGTTCTACGACCTGGTGATCGAGGTGGCGATCGTGCGGCCGGGGCCGATCCAGGGGCAGATGGTGCATCCCTATCTGCGGCGTCGGCAGGGCAAGGAGCCGATCCTGTATCCGTCGCCGGACGTGCAGGCGATCCTCGGCGAAACGCTGGGCGTGCCGCTGTTCCAGGAACAGGTGATGGAACTGGTGATCCTGGCCGGCTACACACCCGAGGAAGCGGACCGGCTGCGGCGTTCGATGGCGGCATGGCGACGTGGCGGCGACATGGAATCGCACCGTGCGCGCATCCGCGAACTGATGGAGAAGAAGGGCTACGCGCCCGAGTTCATCGACCAGATCTTCGAGCAGATCAAGGGCTTCGGCTCGTACGGCTTCCCGCAGAGCCATTCGGCCTCGTTCGCCAAGCTGGTCTATGCCAGCTGCTGGCTCAAGCGCCACGAACCGGCGGCGTTCGCCTGTGGCCTGCTCAACTCGCAGCCGATGGGCTTCTATTCGCCCAGCCAGATCGTGCAGGACGCACGCCGCGGCAGCGCGGAACGCGAAGCGGTGGAGGTGTTGCCGGTGGACGTGATGCACAGCCACTGGGACAGCACGCTGGTCGGTGGAACAGCGTGGCGTGACGGCGACGACCGCGGTGAGCAGCCGGCGATCCGCCTCGGCCTGCGCCAGGTGGCCGGGCTGCCGGAAGCGGTGGCGCGCCGCATCGTCGAGGTGCGTGCGCAGCGGCCGTTTTCCGACATCGCCGACCTGTGCCTGCGCGCAGGCCTCGACGAGAAGGCGCGCACGGTGCTGGCCGAATCGGATGCATTGCGATCGCTGTCGGGTCATCGCAATGACGCGCGCTGGGCGGTGGCCGGCATCGAACGCCGCCTGCCGCTGCTGCCGGGCAGCCCGGAAGAAACGACGGTGGAACTGCCGGCGCCGCGGCGTGGCGAGGAACTGCTGGCCGACTACCGCAGCGTCGGCCTCACCCTGCGCGAGCATCCGATGGCCCTGCTGCGTGCGCAGATGACCCAGCGTCGCATCCTCGGGCTGCGTGCATTACGCGAACGCCGGCATGGCAGTGGCGTGCACGTGGCCGGGCTGGTCACGCAGCGGCAGCGGCCCGGGACCGCCAAGGGCACGATCTTCGTCACCCTCGAGGACGAGGAAGGGATGATCAACGTGATCGTGTGGCCGAAGCTGGCGTTGCGTCGCCGTCGCGCGCTGCTGGAGTCGCGCCTGCTGGCGGTGCGCGGACGCTGGGAGCGCGTGGATGGCGTCGAGCACCTGATCGCCGGCGACCTCGAGGATCTCAGCGGCCTGCTGGGTGGGTTGTCGCTGCCGTCGCGGGATTTCCACTGACGCCATGGACCTGTTCTCCTCCGTGCTGCAGCTGGTCGACGACGCCGAGGGCGGCATCCGCTACTGGCCGGATGTGATTCCCGCAGACCTGGCGCAGGCATGGTTCGACGCGCTGCGCGATGGCATCGCGTGGCGGCAGATGTCGCGGCCGATGTACGACCGGGTGGTCGAGGTGCCGCGCCTGCTGGCGTCCTGGCGGCTCGCGTCGGCGCCTGTCGGGTTGCCGTTGCCGGAACTGCTCGCGCATGTGCAGGACGTGGCGCCGGCGCCGTACAACGCGGTCGGCCTGAACCTCTATCGCGATGGCCGCGATTCGGTGGCGATGCACAACGACAAGCTGCATACGCTCATTCCCGGGCATCCGATCACGCTGGTGTCGCTGGGCGCGCCGCGGCAGATGAACATCCGCGCGCGTGCCGGTGGAAAACTCGTGCGCATCGATCTGCAGCCCGGCAGCGTGCTGAGCATGAGCCATGCCTCGCAGCTCACCCACGAGCACGGCATCCCGAAGACCCTGCGCGATCCGGGACCGCGGATGAGCGTGGTGTTCCGGGTAAGGACGGAGCAGGACGAGTAGACGCGAGCAGCGGCAGTCCACACGCGCTTGCGACAGTTCGCACATGGAGCGCGTGCACATCGATGTGAATGACGCGGCCACCGTGGTCCTGCCAACGACGGCTTCGCATCCTGTTGCGCAAGTCAACCGGAATCGACGTGATCCTGGCCGCGCGGCCGCTGTGCGGAGGTGGCGAAATTCTGGCCACATCGGCCTGTGGAGTTATCCACCCGGCCTGTGGGCAACTCTGTGGAAGCGCGCGGGACACTGGTCGCAGAACGGCATCCGGCGGCGGCATTTCTTGATATGGCGAAATTGTGACCACCCGGTGCATCGAGGCGAGCATGGCGAAAATATCGCCACGCCCGTGCCGCGTCGGGATCACCCGGCGTGCTTGCGCACGAAGCCGATGTACGCGTCAAGCCAGCCCTGGATGAAGTCGCGGCTGCCGGAGGCGATGCCACCATCGTCTTCCAGCACCTTGTTGGCGGCGAGGAACATCTCCGGCTGCCCCAGCGTGGGCATGTCGAGATACGCAAGGATGGTGCGCAGGTGCTGCTGCGCGCAGGCGGTGCCGATGGCACCGATCGAGACGCCGAGGATGCCTGCGGGCTTGCCTGCGAACGCACTCTGGCCATACGGACGCGAGGCATGGTCGATCGCGTTCTTCAGCACGCCGGGCACCGAGCGGTTGTATTCCGGCGTCACGAACAGCACGCCATCGGCGGAGGTGATCGCCTGCTTGAGGCGCCTGGCGGCTTCGGGCGGCTTGGCGTCGTCGTCCTGGTTGTAGAGCGGCAGGTCGTCGATGCGCTGGACTTCGAAGCGCACGCCGTCGGCCGCGAGTGCCGGCAACGCGTCGGCGAGCTTCCGGTTGAACGAGTCCTTGCGCAGGCTGCCGACGAGTACGGCAATGTTGAGATCTGACATGGCGGGGCTCCTGGATCGGGCCCTCCATGCTGTACCTGCCGCTGTTAAACGCCTGTTGGCCGGCAGTGACGCCGCAGGCGTCTGCGGATCGTAAACCCCGCAAACAAAGACCCCCTCCCGATGACGGGAGGGGGTCGGCTTCTACCGCACGGCGTGATGCGTCACGCCTCGGCTTCTTCTTCTTCCTTGAACGCCTCGATCGGGATGCAGGAGCACATCACGTTCTTGTCGCCATGCACGTTGTCCACGCGCGCCACCGGCGGCCAGTACTTCTGCCGCCTCAGCGTGGCCAGCGGGAACGCCGCCAGCTCGCGCGGGTAGGCATGCGTCCACTCGCTGCCGGTCACCATGGTGGCGGTGTGGGGCGCGTTCTTCAGCGGGTTGTCCTCGCGCTCCAGCCGGCCTTCCTCGACCGCACGGATCTCGTCGCGGATCTGGATCATCGCGTCGATGAAGCGGTCGAGTTCATGCAGCGCCTCGCTCTCCGTCGGCTCCACCATCAGCGTGCCGGCCACCGGGAAGCTCAGCGTCGGCGCGTGGAAGCCGAAGTCGATCAGGCGCTTGGCGACGTCCTCGGCGCTGATGCCGGTCTCGTCCTTGATCGGCCGCAGGTCGAGGATGCACTCGTGCGCCACCAGCCCGTTGCGGCCGGTGTAGAGCGTGGGGTAATGCGGCTCCAGCCGCTTCGCCACGTAGTTCGCATTGAGCAGGGCCACCTGCGTCGCGCGCTTCAGCCCGGCCGCACCCATCATCACGATGTACATCCAGCTGATCGGCAGGATCGACGCCGAACCGAACGTCGCCGCCGACACCATGCCCACATCGCCCTCGCCGCCGAACGCGCGCGGCAGGAACGGCGCCAGGTGCGACTTCACCGCGCACGGGCCGACGCCCGGGCCGCCGCCGCCGTGCGGGATGCAGAAGGTCTTGTGCAGGTTGAGGTGCGAAACGTCCGAACCCCACTTGCCCGGGCGTGCCACGCCGACGAGTGCGTTCATGTTGGCGCCGTCGGTGTACACCTGGCCGCCATGCTGGTGGACGATCTCGCAGATCTCGACGATGGCTTCCTCGAACACGCCATGCGTGGACGGGTAGGTGACCATCAGCGCGGACAGCTTTTCGCTGTGCTTTTCCGCCTGCGCGCGCAGGTCGTCGACATCGACGTTGCCGTCGCGGTCGCACTTCACCACCACCACGCGCATGCCGACCATCTGCGCCGACGCCGGGTTGGTGCCGTGCGCGGATTCCGGGATCAGGCAGACATCGCGATGGCCTTCGCCGCGCGACTGGTGGTAGGCGCGGATCGCCAGCAGGCCGGCGAACTCGCCCTGCGCGCCCGAGTTGGGCTGGAAGCTCACCGCGTCGTAGCCGGTGATCTCCACCAGCATCTGCTCGAGCCCGTCGATCAGTTCCCTGTAACCCTCGGCCTGGTCGGCCGGCGCCAGCGGGTGGATGTTGGCGAACTCCGGCCAGGTGATCGGGATCATCTCCGCGGTGGCGTTGAGCTTCATCGTGCACGAGCCCAGCGGGATCATCGTGCGGTCCATCGCCAGGTCCTTGTCGGCCAGGGCGCGCATGTAGCGCAGCAGCTCGTGCTCGCTGTGATGGGTGTTGAACACCGGGTGCTGCAGGTAGTCCGAGGTGCGCAGCAGCCCGGCGGGCAGTGCGTCGGCGGTGGCGGCATCGAGCGCGTCGATGTCGTCGACCGTCGCGCCGAACAGCTGCGCCAGCGCGACGACGTCGTCGCGGCTGGTGGTCTCGTCGAGGCTGATGCCGACGCTGTTGCTGTCAATCGTGCGCAGGTTGACGCCGGCCTCGCGCGCACGCGCGTGGATCGCGTCGGCGTCGACATCGACCACGTGCAGGGTGTCGAAGAAATCCGGGCCGACGGTGATGCCGGCCTTGCCCAGCGCGGCGGCCAGGATCGCGGCGAGCCGGTGCGTACGCAGCGCGATGCGCTTGAGCCCTTCGGGGCCGTGGTAGACGGCGTACATGCCGGCCATCACCGCCAGCAGCACCTGCGCGGTGCAGATGTTGGACGTCGCCTTCTCGCGGCGGATGTGCTGCTCGCGGGTCTGCAGGGTCAGGCGGTAGGCGGGGTTGCCTTCGGCGTCGACCGAGACGCCGATCAGGCGGCCCGGCATCGAGCGCTTGTAGGCATCGCGACAGGCCATGTAGCCGGCGTGCGGGCCGCCGAAGCCGAACGGCACGCCGAAGCGCTGGGTGTTGCCGACCACGATGTCCGCACCCCATTCGCCGGGCGCCCTGATCAGCGTCAGCGCCAGCAGGTCCGCGGCCACCGCCACCACCGCGCCGCGCGCGTGCACGGCATCGGCGAGCGCGGCATGGTCGTGCACCTGGCCGAAGGTGTCGGGGTACTGCAGCAGCACGCCGAAGCTGTCCGCCTGTGCCGCTTCCGCGTCGGGGCCGACGCGCAGCTCGATGCCGAGACCGTCGGCGCGGGTGTGCAGCACTTCAAGCGTCTGCGGATGCACGCGCTCGGACACGAAGAACACGTTGGACTTCGACTTCGCCGAGCGCTTGGCCAGCGTCATCGCCTCGGCCGCGGCGGTGCCTTCGTCGAGCAGCGAGGCATTGGCGATGTCCATGCCGGTGAGGTCGGACAGCATGGTCTGGAAGTTGATCAGTGCTTCCATGCGGCCCTGCGAGATCTCCGCCTGGTAGGGCGTGTACGCGGTGTACCAGGCCGGGTTCTCGAGGATGTTGCGCAGGATGACGTTGGGCGTGCGGGTGCCGTGATAGCCCTGGCCGATGAAGCTGCGGAAGACCTTGTTCTTCTTCGCCAGCCCACGGATCTTGGCCAGTGCTTCGTGCTCGTCGATCGGCGCGGGCAGGGCCAGCGGGTCGCCGGAGCGGATGCTCGCCGGCACGATGGCATCGGTCATCGCGTCCAGCGACGGCTGGCCGATCACGTCGAGCATGTGGGCGATCTCGGCCTCGTTCGGGCCGATGTGGCGTTCGAGGAACGCGTCGTGGTGTTCGAGGACGCGCAGGGACGGGGCAGGCTGGGACATGGCGGCATTCCGGCAGACGGGCGGAGGGGCATCGGTGTGCTCCGCGCGGCCGGCATGTGCAGGCGTCATACGCGAAAGCGACACGCCGTCATGCGGCGGTCGATGCGCCCCTCTGTCCTTTTGCCTGAGAGTTTGGAGCCGCGTGGTGCTGCGTCTCGTGCCCCTTCGGCGCCGGATTGAACCGGTCTCTCCAGAGTTGTGCCGGCGATGGTTGGGGAGCCTGAGCGATTGCGGGCGGTTGCGCCTTCGGCAGCGGTTGCCTCGAAAGGGCCGCTTCTCCCACCGTCGGTTGCTGCGGTCGATTATATCGCGCTCACCGGGGCAGGGCCGGGCGTTCGCTTAACATGGCGCGCTCCGCGGCGGGCATTGCATCCGCCGCACGCATTCAGCTGCAGTCCGGTGCCCGCGCGTCGCGTTGGCCTTGCGGACGCTTCGAGGTTTCGATGTCCGTGCCTGCCGTGCCCGTGCCGTCCACCCGCCGCATCGCCCTGCTGCTGGCGGGGTTGGCGATGTTCGGCCCGTTTTCGATCGACACCATCTTCCCGGCATTCGCGCAGATGGGCGCGGAGTTCGGCGCCGACAAGCTGGCGATGCAGCAGACCATCGCGGTCTACCTGGTCGCCTATGCGCTGATGAGCATCGTCCACGGCCCGCTTTCGGACGCGCTGGGCCGCCGCCGGGTGATCCTGGTCGGGCTGGTGGTCTTCATTCTCGGCTCGATCGGCTGCGCGCTCGCGCGTGACCTGCCCACGCTGCTGCTGTTCCGCGCGCTGCAGGGCTTGTCGGCCGGCGTCGGGCTGATCGTCGGGCGCGCGGTGATACGCGACATGTTCGACGGCGACGACGCCCAGCGGCTGATGAGCCAGGTCTCGATGATCTTCGGCGTGGCGCCGGCGATCGCGCCGATCATCGGCGGCTGGATCCTCGGCTGGCAGCGCTGGCCCATGATCTTCTGGTTCCTGGTCGCCTTTTCGGTCCTGCTGCTGTTCGCCACCTGGCGCTGGTTGCCGGAAACACATCCACACGAAGCGCGATCGTCGCTGGCACCAGCGGGCCTGCTGCGCGACTACCGGGCAATCCTGGTGAACGCCCGCTTCCAGCGCCTGGCGGCGGCATCGGCATTCAACTTCTCGGCGCTGTTCCTGTACATCGCCTCGGCGCCGGCGTTCGTGATGGACATCCTCGGCCTCAACGAACGCCAGTTCGGCTGGTTCTTCGTGCCGATGATCAGCGGGATGATGCTCGGTGCCTGGGTGTCCGGGCGCGCGGCAGGCCGCATCAGCGGCAAACGCCTCGTCGATATCGGCTTCGCCTGCAGTGGCGTGGCGATCGCCATCAACATCGCCTACAACTTTTTCGTCGACCAGCCGCAGGTGCCGTGGGCGGTGCTGCCGATGGTGCTGAACTCGTTCGGCATCGCGCTGGTGTTTCCGATCATCACGCTGGCGATCCTCGACATGTACCCGCGTCAGCGCGGTGCGGCGTCGTCGCTGCAGGCGTTCACCAGCCTGGTGCTCAACGCGTTGATCGCCGGCCTGCTGTCGCCGCTGCTCAGCCATTCGGCGCAGTCGCTTGCGCTCGGTGGTGCGGCGTTCCTCGCCATCGGCTGGGCGTTCTGGCGCTGGGAGCGCCGGCGCGACCGCACCCCGCCGCGCACGGTCACCGGCCCGCCGATCATCGAACCGGGGGAGCCGCTCTAGCAGGCGCGGAATGCGGAAGGGCCCGGCGATTGCCGGGCCCTTCGTGTCGTAACGGAAGAAACGGATCAGGGTGCCGCGGCCGCCTCCGGCACCGCGGCGGCGCTCCAGCCGCAGACCTGGCCCTCGTTCTGCTCCTTCAGCCAGTCCTGCAACGGGGCGAAGTACTCCAGCACCGCGCCGGCGTCCATGCGGTCGCTGCCGGTCATTTCCTGCAGCGTCGCCTGCCACGGCTGTCCGGCGCCGCGGCCGAGCATGGTCCAGAGCTTCTCGCCGGCGGGCTGGCTGCCGTAGAAGCTGCAGTCGTACAGCGCACCGTCATGGCCCGCGGTCTCGCACAGCGCCTTGTAGAACTGGAACTGCAGGATGTGGGCGAGGAAGTAGCGGGTGTACGGCGTATTGCCGGGCACGTGGTACTTGGCGCCGGCGTCGAAGAATTCCTCGCCGCGTGCGGCCACCGGCGCCACGCCCTGGTAGCGGGCCTTCAGCGCCCAACCAGCTGCTGTTGTAGTTTTCCGGCGTGATCGAGCCGTCGAACACCCCCCAGCGCCAGCGGTCGATCATCAGCCCGAACGGCAGGAACGCGACCTTCGACAGCGCCATGCGCATCTGCGAATTGATCAGCGCCGCCTGGCTCTGCTCCGGTGTGTCGACCAGGTCGATCGAAGCCAGGTAGCTCGGTGTCATCGCCAGCACGATGGTGTCGCCGATCGCCTCGTGGAAGCCGTCATGCGCGCCCTCCTGGAACAGCGGCGGCAGCGCCTTCTGTGCCAGGTAGTAATAGATGTGGCCGAGCTCGTGGTAGACGGTGGTGAAGTCCTCCTCGTTCGGCTTGATGCACATCTTGATGCGCACGTCGTCGGCGAGGTCCATCGGCCAGGCGCTGGCGTGGCAGACCACGTCGCGGTCACGCGGCTTGATCAGCTGACTCTTCTGCCAGAACGTGTCCGGCAGCTGCGGCATGCCGAGCGAGGTGTAGAAGTCCTCGGCGCGGCGGGTCATGGTGGTGGCGATCGCCAGCTGCGCGGCGCGTTCCTCCTCGGCAAGGCCGGAGGGGTCGGGCAGGGTATTCATCGCTGCCAGCCGGCGGTCGAACCCTTCACGGTACTGGCGCTCGAGGGCGGCGCCGACATCGAGGCTGCCCGCGTTCGGATACGGCGCGAGGATGTCCCACAGGTTGCTCCAGTCCTGCTGCCACATGTTGCCCATCAGGTGCGCCGGCAGCATGCCGTTGACGTCGCCCTGGCCCGGATAGCGCGCCTGCAGCCGGGTGCGCGCGTAGCAGTGCAGCTGCTCGTACAGCGGCTTGACCTGGTTCCACAGGCGGTCGGTCTCGGCCGACAGCTCGACCGGCGACATGTCGTAGCCGGAACGCCACATCTCGCCGGCGTCGGCATAGCCCATGTCGCGCGCGCCCTCGTTGACCAGGTCGACGAAGCGCACGTAGTCCTGGCGCATCGGCCGGGCGACGCCGTGCCAGCCCTGCCAGGCGTCGAGCTGGCGGTCGTAGTCGCGGCTGCCGCGCAGCACGTCCTCCAGTTCGCCGAGCTGGCGGCAGCTGCGCTGCGC
Source organism: Luteimonas yindakuii (assembly GCF_004803715.2). Lineage (NCBI taxonomy): Bacteria > Pseudomonadati > Pseudomonadota > Gammaproteobacteria > Lysobacterales > Lysobacteraceae > Luteimonas > Luteimonas yindakuii. The sequence continues at coordinate 2,043,327 of NZ_CP039383.2, read as the reverse complement.
GCCTTCGCCGCTGCAGTAGCTGCCGGCGCCGTAGGTGCCTTCCATGCGGGTGGCGATGCGGGTCAGCTCGCCGAGCTTCTCCGGGTCGCGCGGGGCGGGCATCGCGGTCTTGAGCTTCAGCAGCTGGATCGCGCGTGCCGTCTCCGGCGACATGTCCTGGCCCTCGAAGCGCCGCGCCTGCTCGATCCAGGCATTGAGCTTGGTCAGCCAGCGCTCGCTGGCCCGGGCCGCGAGCAACTGGCTGTCGTCGCCGATGTAGGTGGACGACAGCCACTGCGCCGCGGTGGTTTCCGGGTACAGCGCGCGGTATTCGTCGTTGACCCGGGCGACGAACTGGTCGGCGGTCTCGTTCTTCGGGATTTCCGGCGCCGTCGGGTCGGGCGAACGCTGGCAGGCGGACAGCGCCAGGCAGGCGCCGGCAAGCAGGGTCAGGGTCAGGCGGTGGTTCACGAGGCACCCGGGGGCTGTATTGAACCCGGCAGGCTAGTGGGCGTCCTGCGTGGCTGCAAGGGGCGCGTGGGCACGGATGCGCGCGCGCAGGCGGTCGGCGCGGCGCGTGATCTTGCGCTGCATGAGGCCCCGGGACCAGCGCGAGACCGGCACGATTTCCTTGCCGCCGAGGACGGACTTCACGTCGACACAGACGAGTTCCGGGATACCCGCGCGCTCCACCACCACCAGGTTGCCGCTGTTGAGGTCGAACAGTGGGACGGCGTGGGCGTGCAGCCAGGTTTCGAAGCGCGTGACCGCGTCGCACAGGGCATCGGCGTGGTAACGGCCGCGCGACGCACCGGACAGCAGGTCGTAGAGACTGGGGGCAGGCGTGCCGCCGGCATCCACCACCAGCGCGCAGCGCAGGGCCTGCCCGGCGGGGGTGGCGACGAGATCCACGCAACGCGCCACACGGCCGTCGAGGCGGTCACCGAGACGCGCATGCAGGTGTCGCCATGCGCGCAGTTCCAGCGCATTGGCCTGCCGCCGCGGCACCAGCCGTGCCCAGGCCTCGCGCAACCGGTGCCGCAGCGGGCGGCGGACCGCCGGGTCGACGGGCAGCGGGTACTTCAGGCAATGACCGTGCACCACGGGATCGAGCACGCAGACGCGGTGGGCACCGCGCGCCACCACCGGCATGCCGTGCCAGAGCCCGCCGTCATCGGAAAAACCCTGCGCGGACGCAGGCGGTAGCGGTGTCGCCGGCGCGGGCGCCATCGTGGTCGTCAGCCGCCGGGCAGCAGGCCGCGGGTCGCCAGCCACTCGCGTGCATCGACGGCATCGTGCTCGAACCACGCGCGGGCCGAGCCCAGCCGGAAGCTGTAGCCCCAGGCATCCATGTCGGCCATCAGCCGCTCACGGCCGACGCCGGGCAACGCATCCGCCAGCAGGATCTGCAGGTAGCAGGTGGCGTCTTCCTCGGCCACCGAATCGGTGGCGTCGGTATGCACGGCGGCGCGGCGCTCGGCCGGCAGCACGATCAGGTGGCAGGCCTCGTGCAGCATCGAATGCACGGGGGTGTCGTCGCGCACATGCACGTTGCAGCCGATGACACCCGCCTCCGGCTCGCCCCAGTACGAGCCGGGGATCGGCGCGCCGGGTGCAACCAGGTGCAGGGCCAGGCCGTGGGCCGCCAGCAGGGCGGACGCGGCCGCGAACGGCACGTCGGCCACGCGCAGCACGGCGTCCTCGCCGTCGGGCGTGGCCACAGCAGGCGCTGCGACGGCGGTCGGGGACGCGGACATCGGCCTGCGAGGGTTGCGTCGGCGATCAGGCCGGGCCGGGGCGCCCGTCGGGCAGGGCGACCGAGATGTCGAGCACGTCGTGGTCGCCTTCCTTGGCCAGGTCCACCTTCACCGCATCGGCGTCGATGCTGACGTACTTGCGGATCACCTCGAGCAGCTCGCGCTGCAGCAGCGGCAGGTAGTCGGGCGCGTCACGGCCGGTGCGTTCCTGCGCGACGATGATGCGCAGGCGCTCCTTGGCGATGTTGGCGGTGTTCTTCTTGGGCTTGAGGAAGTCGAGGATGCCCATCGTCAACCCCCGAACAGCTTGCTGAAGAAGCCTTTCTTCTCGGCCTGGGTGAAGCGCATCGGCCGGCTTTCGCCGAGGATGCGCGCCACCGCGTCGTCGTAGGCCTGGCCGGCGCTCGATTCCATGTCGAGGATCACCGGCTCGCCCTTGTTGGAGGCGTTGAGCACGTCGGTGGATTCGGGGATGACGCCGATCGACTTCAGGCCCAGCACCTCCTCCACGTCGGCGATCGACAGCATCTCGCCGGTTTCCACCCGCGACGGGCTGTAGCGGGTCAGCAGCAGGTGCTCGGCCACGCGCTCGCCGTTCTCGGCGCGGCGGGTCTTGGACTGCAGCAGGCCGATGATGCGGTCGGAGTCGCGCACCGACGACACCTCCGGGTTCACCACCACCACCGCGGTGTCGGCGAAATACATCGCCAGGAAGGCGCCCTTCTCGATGCCCGCGGGCGAATCGCAGACGATGTAGTCGAAGCCGTCGTCGGACAGCTCCTTGAGCACGCGCTCGACGCCGTCACGGCTCAGCGCGTCCTTGTCGCGGGTCTGCGAGGCGGCGAGCACGTACAGCGTGTCGAAGCGCTTGTCCTTGATCATGGCCTGCTTCAGCGAGGCCTCGCCGTTGACGACGTTGACGAAGTCGTACACCACGCGGCGCTCGCAGCCCATGATCAGGTCGAGGTTGCGCAGGCCGACGTCGAAGTCGATCACCGCGACCTTCTTGCCGCGCCGGGCAAGGCCGCTGGCAAGGCTGGCGCTGGAGGTCGTCTTGCCGACACCGCCCTTGCCCGAGGTGACTACGATGATTTCGGCCAATGTCGTTCTCCTGGAATGGACCGCACCGGTTGGGCGGTCGGAATATGGGTTTGCGCCGGGTGGCCTGCGCCGGATGGGGCAGTGCGCACGGGATGCGGATGTGCGCATCCGGTGGCTGGCAGCAGGTGGCTAGCGTAATCGTTGCGGCAGCACGGGAAAACCGCGCAGCCGTTCAGTCGAGGGCGGCGATGCGCAGCTCGTCGCCTTCCAGCCAGACCTGCACCGCCTTGCCGTGCAGCTCCTTCGGGATTTCCTCGAGCACCTTGTAGCGTCCGGCCACGGCGACCAGCTCGGCCTGGAAGGCGCGGCAGAAGATCCGCGCGCTCGCATTCCCCTGCGCGCCGGCCAGCGCGCGGCCGCGCAACGGGCCGTAGATGTGGATCGACCCGTCGGCGATCACCTCGGCGCCGGCACCGACCGCGCCGAGCACGGTGAGGTCGCGGTTTTCCGCATAGATCTGCTGGCCGGAACGCACCGGCAGCGTCTGCATCAGGCCCGGGTCGCCTGCACCGGCCGCGGGAGGCGGGGGCGGCGGAGGTGCGGGTTCCGGCGGCAGCGGCGCCGTTTCGGCCGCGGGCGCCGGCGATGGCTCGTCGCCGCGCTCGTACTGGGCGCGGAACTTGGCCAGCAGCGGCAGCCCCAGCTGCTCCGACAGGCGCGCGTTGTCGGCGCTGCCCCAGGCCAGGGCCACCGGCAACACGCCGGCTTCGTGCAGCGCGTCGATCAGCTGGCGGGCCTCGTCCAGGCCGGGGGTGACGGGCAGGCCGCCGAAATCCAGCACCACCGCGGCGCGCGCGAACAGGTTGGGCGCGCGGGTGACGCGGTCGCGCATTTCCGCGGCCAGGCGCTCCGGGTCCAACCGCCGCACGCGCAGGTTGGCGATGCCGACCTGGCCGAACTTGAGTTCGCCGGCGGGTTCGAAATCCATGCTGGTCGCCGCCATGGTCAGGTTCCCGTCGGGCGGTGGGCGAGCGGCGCGCCGGCGCGCGGCCGCAGCAGCCAGGGCACGTCGGGCAGCTCGCCACCGTAGCGCTGGTGGACCCAGGCATGGCTGCACAGCGGCTTGACCAGCATCGAGGCGCGCACGTCGACTTCGGGCATCACGTGCTGGCCGACCTCGAGGAAACCGAAGCTGCCGTGGAACAGGCGCGCCGGGTCGCTGTCGTGCTCGACGAACACCTCGCAGGCCAGTACCGGGTAACGCAGCTCGGCATAGGACTGCACGTCGGCATAGAACGCACGGCCGACGCCACCGCCGCGACGGCGGCTGGCGACCACGATGCGGTCGATATAGAAGAAGGCGTCGCCGCTGTGCTCGCGGAACCAGCGGAAGTTGCTGCTGTCATGGCCGGAACCGGAGCCGAAGCCGACCAGGAAACCGGCCAGGTTGCCGTCGCGCTCGGCGACGCGGAAGTATTCCGCGGTGTCGTGGAAGCGCCGGAGGCGGGCCGCGTCGAGCGGCAGGATCGAGGGGCCGGCGGCGTTGTTGAGGGCGAGGATGGAATCCAGCTCGTGCTCACGCACGTCGCGGATGACGATCGACATTGGGGACTTCCTGGGTTGCAGCAGGCACGCCTGCCGCAGCGCGGCGGGCGGAAGCCGGATTATCGCATGCCACCCCGCGGGCGGGACGCCATGACTTCCGGCAACCTCGCCGCGGAGCGGGGTTCACTACGATCGGCACGATGATCCAGCATCTCAACAACAACCGCCTGTTGCGCTACGCCGGCCTGTTCACCTGGGGCGTGATCGGCCTTCCGCTGCTGGTGCGCACCGTCACCCAGGCCGATCTCGCCGTCCCGGAGGCCGGGCAGGGCGCATTCCTGAGCAGCGCCATGCGCGCCTGGCTGGCCTGGGGCGTGTTCGGGCTGTCCTATGCCTGGCTCACCCGCGGCCTCGGCGAGCGCCGGATCGGCGCGCTCGACCACCTGCTGACGGCGTTGCTGGCCGGCAGCGCGATCGCGATCAGCTACTACAGCCAGAGCGGCCTCGGCAGCATCCTGCTGATGGTGGTGGCCTGCGTGCTGCCGTGGCTGATGCCGGTGTGGTTGGGCGTGGCGCTGCTGGTGGCCTGCGAGTTCGTGATCGTGCCGGTGTACCTGCGCGGGCTCGATTTCTCGTGGCTGGAGGCGCTGCTGCAGGCCAGCCTGTATGCGGGTTTCACCGGTTTCGCCTTCGTCACCGGCCTGGTCGCACGCCAGCAGGCGCAGGCCCGCGACGAGCAGCGTCGGCTCAATTCGGAACTGCGCGCCACCCGCGCGCTGCTGGCCGAAAGCGTGCGGGTGAACGAACGCACGCGGATCTCGCGCGAGCTGCACGACCTGCTCGGCCACCACCTCACCGCGCTCAGCCTGAACCTGGAGGTGGCCAACCACCTGACCAGCGGCACCGCCCAGGAGCATGTGCAGCAGGCGCACACGCTGGCCAAGCTGCTGCTGAGCGACGTGCGCGAGGCGGTGAGCCAGCTGCGCGACGACGACGCCATCGACCTCGGCGCCACTCTGCGCCCGCTGGCCGAGAACGTCCCCGCGTTGCGCATCCACATGGAGATGCCCGAGCCGTTCCTGCTCGACGATCCGGAACGGGCCCACGTGCTGCTGCGCTGCACCCAGGAAATCATCACCAACGCGGTGCGCCACGCCCAGGCCGAGCAGCTGTGGCTGCGCTACAGTCTGCGCGCCGACGGGGTGCACCTGGACGCCCGCGACGACGGTCGCGGCGCCGAGGTCGCCAATGTCGGCAACGGGCTGCGCGGCATGCGTGAGCGGCTGGCGGCCTATGGCGGCACGGTCGGGATAGACACCGCCCCGGGGCGTGGCTTCCAGCTGGAGCTGCAGCTGCCATTGTCGGCGCCGGCCGAGCGGGTGGCGCGCGCGGCCGAGGGCGCACGCGTGGTGCCGCGGCGCGGCCGGCAACAGCACGACTCCCGACAGCAGGACCAACAGCACGACCCCTCCGGCGCTGGCGACGCGGCCGGGACATCCATCGAAGGAGAACGGCATGATCCGCGTCTGTCTGGTCGATGACCAAACCCTGGTGCGCCAGGGAATCCGCTCGCTGCTGGCGCTCGATGGCGGCATCGAGGTGGTGGCCGAGGCCAGCGATGGCCGCCACGCCGTCGAACTGATCCCGCAGATCCAGCCCGACGTGGTGCTGATGGACATGCGCATGCCGGTGATGTCGGGCCTGGAGGCGCTGCAGATGTTGTCGCGCGAGGGCCGCCTGCCGCCGACGATCATCCTCACCACCTTCGACGACGACCAGCTGGTGCTGGCCGGGCTCAAGGCCGGTGCCAAGGGTTACCTGCTCAAGGACGTGTCGCTCGACCAGCTGGTCGGCGCGATCCGTACGGTGGCCAATGGCGGCTCGCTGGTGCAGCCGGCGATGACCCAGCGCCTGCTGTCGGGGCTGGAGCACATGCGCAACGAGTTCGTCAGCCTCGACCGCCCGGATCCGCTCACCGACCGCGAGACCGAGATCCTGCGGCTGATGGCGGGCGGCTTCTCCAACAAGGAGATCGCCAACTCGCTCGGCGTGGCCGAGGGCACGATCAAGAACCACGTCTCCAACATCCTGTCCAAGCTCGGCGTGCGCGACCGCACCCGGGCCGTGCTCAAGGCCTTCGAGCTCAAGCTGGTCTGAACGCTGCCAGGGCCGTGGTGCCGGTGCCATCCGCGTGCACGACGGCCTGCGCGCAACCGGCCGGCCGGGGCCGCGTGCAACGCGTTCCTGCATGAAATCGCTTCCGTTTTCGCTGTCGCCCGACCCGGAACATCTTGTACGATTGCCGGTCTGCGCCCCGGCACTGCCCGGTTCCGGTCCTGGAGAACCCTGAATGACCCGTTTGCTCGAGATCCTGATCGCCCTCGCGATCACCGCCGTGATGTTCCTCGTGATCGGCGTGCTGCTTCCGTCCAGCCGCTCGCTGGAAGAGAAGGTGGAAACCAATCGCCGCCAGACCATCGTGTTCGACACCATCAACAGCTTCCGCCGTTTCGACGACTGGCATCCCTTCGCCGCCCAGGACCCGCGCATCAAGATCCAGCTTTCGGGTCCCGATTCGGGCGTCGGCGCGAAGATGTCCTATGACTCCTCGGTCAAGAACATCGGCACCGGCACGTGGGAGATCGTCGAGTCCGAGCCGCGTTCCAAGGTGGCCTACGCGATCGAGAACGAGCAGCGCGGCAGCAACAAGCGCAGCGAATTCACCCTGCGCCCGACCGGCCGCAGCGGGCGCAACATCGAGATCACCCAGACCTACAACGTCGATTACGGCTGGGACCTGCTGGGCCGCTACGCCGGCCTGTACGTCGCCCGCAACGTCGGCGACAACATCGAGACCGGCCTTAAGCGCCTGAGCAACATGCTGGCGTCGGTGCCCAACGTCGACTACGCGATCGAGGGCAGCAGCCTGCGCGACCTCGCCGCCACCGAGCTTCCCGCCGAGCACCTGCTGATGGTCAAGGCCGGCGCGATCGAGCGCAGCAACGACGCGATCATGGCCTCGATGAAGGACAACATGGAGTGGATCAACCGCACCCTGGCGGCCAACAGGCTGCAGGCTGCCGGTCCGATGCGCATCATCACCTCCGAGCTGGGCCGCGAGACCTACACCTTCGACATCGCGGTGCCGGTGCGCGCCGGTGGTGCAGCCGCTGCCGCCGACGCATCGGCGGAAGGCGAGACCGCGGCCGCCGCGCCGGCGGCGACCGATGCCAGCCAGCCGCTCACCGGCCTGCAGCTGCTCGGCCCGGTGGAATACGTCCACAGCCCGCCGGTCCGCGTCGCCAAGGCCCGCTACACCGGCTTCATGGCCGAGCTCGACAACGTCCGCAATGCGCTGCGCGCGTGGGCGATGACCCAGGGCCATGAAGTCGTCGGCCGTCCGTTCGAGAACTACGACAACGGCATCGATGCGGCCTTCACCGCCGAGGGCGAGTACGAAGTGTTCTGGACCCTCAAGCAGTAAGGTCCGCGACATCACCAGTTGACCCGCGCGCCGCGCCCCTCACCGGGCGCGGCGCGCGCGTTTCCGGGGCCGCCAGGCGCCTGCGGCGAGGAGTGACTCGATGACGAACGATCCCATCCATGCTCCGCACCGCTGGCCTGCAGCGGTCGGCGCCCTGTACGCGGGGCTGTCGGTCGCGGCGGCGGCGTACGCATCGCATGGGCTGGACGGCGAGGCGCAGTCGCGGCTGATGCTTGCCGCGATGTTCGGCTTCGGCCATGGCGTGGCACTGGTCGCGCTGGGCCGGCAGGCGTTGCGGCGCACCGCCGCGGTGGCGCTCTGGTTCCTGCTGGTCGGCGTGGTGCTGTTCTCCGGCAGCCTGGCCGGCGCCGCGCTGGCCGCCTGGCCCACCCGTGCGGCGCCGTGGGGCGGCATGCTGATGATGCTGGGCTGGCTGCTGCTGGCGGTGGACAGCCTGCGCCGCTGACCCGGCACTGGCGGCCGTGCGGTCGGTCCGCAACCATGGCCGGCCATCAGCCACGGGACCGGATATGCCGCGCCACGCGAGGGGTTTCGACACCGTTGCCGCGTACGACTGGTTGTCGCGCCGCGACCGCAAGCTGGGCACCTGGATGCGCCGCCTCGGTCCGATCGAGCCCGACCCGCGCTGGCGTCGCGCGTTCGACCCGGTCGATGCGCTGGCCCGCGCGATCCTGTTCCAGCAGCTGTCGGGCAAGGCAGCGGCGACGATCGTCGGCCGGGTGGAAGCGGCGATCGGCAGCACCCGCCTGCATGCCGACACCCTGGGAACCATCGACGATGTCGCGCTGCGCGCCTGTGGCGTGTCCGGCAACAAGACCCTGGCGCTGCGCGACCTCGCCGCGCGCGAGGCGGCCGGCGACATTCCCGGCCTGCGCCGCATGGCGACGATGGACAACGAGGCGATCATCGCCGCACTGGTGCCGATCCGCGGCATCGGCCGCTGGACGGTGGAGATGATGCTGATGTTCCGCCTCGGCCGTGCGGACCTGTTGCCGGTGGACGACCTCGGCGTGCGCAAGGGCGCGCAGATCGTCGATCGCCTCGACGCGATGCCCACGCCACGCGAGCTCGCGCTGCGCGGCGAGCGCTGGGCGCCGTACCGCACCTACGCGGCGTTCTATCTGTGGCGCATCGCCGATGCCGCGCAGGCGGCGAAGACGCCGACGCCGCGCTCCCAGTAACGCAGCCGCATCAGGCGATCGCGCCGGTATACCGCCAGTGCCACGGCTCGTAGACGATGCCGTGCGGGTTGTCGCGCGGATAGCTCATCGCAAAGCCGTGGGTGGCCGCGTGGTCCTGCAGCCAGCCGAACGCCGCGGTGTGCTCGAAGCTTTCTTCCGCCGGCGGCTCGCCGGGCGCGCCGATGTCGAGCGCCTGTCCGCCATGGTGTTCGCTGAAACCGGGCGCGGCGTTCACGGCGAGGATGTCGTCGACCTCCAGCCCACGCGCGCGTTTGCGGGCGAAGATGCCCAGCTGGTAGGCGTGGCTGCGATAGCCCGAGATCGCCTCGAGCACGACGCCGTCGTCGCGTGCGGCCGTCTGCATGCGGCGCCAGGCCAGCGCCGCGTCGCGGTCCAGCCACAGCGGCCGCCGATAACGATCCCGGCCGGCCCAGGCCAGCCATGCCGGCTCCGCCACCAGCGGCAATCCGGTGCGCTTCGCGTAGTCGCCGGCATCGAGGCCGAGGAGCGCCAGTCGTGCCTCCAGCCCATGCACCGGCAACGCGTGTGCACGGGTGAGGCGCGCGCAGCGCAGGGCCGGTGCGGTGGCGAGCGCACGCAGGGCGCCGTCGGCGTCGAGTCCCGCCGTCCAGCGCGGCAGCAGCGGCACCAGCCCGTCGTCCATCGCCACCGCGAGGTAGCGCCCGTCCTGCTTGCGGCGCAGCACCCAGCGGCCGCGTGCCAGCGCGCGCGCATCGTGGCTGCCGGTCGCACGCAGCAGGTCGGCGGGCCACAGTTCGATGTCGCGGGTGTTGATCAGCAGGCGGGGCAGGGAACGCATCGTCGCGGGTGCTGGAACCGGGCAGTGGAGTCTAGCGCCGCATCCAGCGCGCTGGCGGCGCTCAGCCCGGGCGCTTGAGGAACAGCATGGTCGGCCCCCACTGCGTGGCGTGGACCGCGTTGACCAGTTCCCAGCCCTGTTGCCCGAGCGAGCGCAGGCGTTCCTCGATCAACGTGGGCTTCACCGTGCCCCACATGTTGCCCTTCACCTCTTCGACCTTGTACTGCCAGCGCTCACTCATCGTCGTGTCCTTCAGGGGTGGATTCGCGCGCCGGGTCGTACCGGCCCGCCTTGCGCAACGCGTCGCGCAACACGTATTCGATCTGCGCGTTGACACTGCGCAGCTCGTCGTCGGCCCAGCGCTGCATCGCCGCGAGCACCTCGGCGTTGATGCGCAGCGGATAGCTCTTCTTCGCGGTCATCGGCCGCCACGTCGCCGGCGGATCACGTCGACCAGCACCAGCAGCGCCAGCACGTTCACCGCCAGCGCCATCGCGATCGCCACCGCGAAGGTGCGCGTGCGATCGCCGCCGGCCCAGGCCAGGCCCAGCGCGCCGGCCAGCATCGCCAGGCCGACCAGGCGCATGACCGTGGCCATGCGCGGGCGGTCGCGGGCGAAGCTGCGTGCCAGCAGGAACGCCGGCAGCGCGCTCGCGCCGATCACCAGCGCCGGGAACAGTCCGTCGCCCATCAGTACAGCGAGCCGGCGTTGACCACCGGCTGGGTGCCGCGGTCGCCGCACAGCACCACCAGCAGGTTGCTGACCATCGCCGCCTTGCGCTCCTCGTCGAGCTGGACCACACCGTTCTTCTGCAGCTCCGCCAGCGCCATTTCCACCATGCCGCAGGCACCGGCGACGATCCGCGCGCGCGCCGCAACCACCGCGTTGGCCTGCTGGCGCTGCAGCATCGCCTGGGCGATCTCCGGCGCGTAGGCGAGGTGGCTGATGCGCGCCTCGAGCACGTCGACGCCGGCCTTCGCCAGGCGCTCGTCGAGCTGCACCTTGAGGTGTTCGGAGATCTCCGCGGAATGGCTGCGCAGCGAGATCTGGCCGTCCTCGTGCTGGTCGTAGGGATAGCTGGTGGCCATCGCCCGCAGCGCGGCCTCCGACTGGATATGCACGAAGCTCTCGTAGTCGTCGACGTTGAACACCGCTTCTGCGGAGTCGACGACCTTCCACACGATCACCGCGGCGATCTCGATCGGGCTGCCGTCGAGCTCGTTGACCTTGAGCCGGCCGCTCTCGAAGTTGCGCACCCGCAGCGACACCTTGCGCTTGGTGAAGAAGGGGTTGTTCCAGCGCAGGCCGTTGTCGTGGACGGTGCCGACGTACTTGCCGAACAGGCTGACCACTGCCGCCTGGTTGGGCTCGAGCATGTACAGGCCGACCATCGCCAGCACCGCGACCACCGCGATGAAGATGCCGGCGACCAGCTGCCAGGCCGGACCGCCGGTGATCACGGCATCGAAGAAGGCCCAGCCGGCAGCGGCGAGCAGCGCCAGCGTGCCGAGCAGGACGGGGATGCCGGCGGCGGAACGGATCGGGTTTTCCTTCATGGCGGTCTCCGGATGGGCCAGGCTGGCCCGCTGCAAAGAGTGATATCGAAATGATATCGGTCTGTCAACTTCCGGGGCAGCGGCTGCCCGCGCGCGCCCTACAATGGCGCCCCCGTTCATTCCGCAGGTTCCCCGATGGTCCGTCTCGGCACGCCGCTGTCCCCGTCCGCCACCCGTGTGCTGCGCTGCTGGGCTCGGGGGAACTGGGCAAGGAGGTGGCGATCGAGCTGCAGCGCTTCGGCGTCGAGGTGATCGCCGCCGATCGCTATGCCGGCGCGCCGGCGATGCAGGTGGCGCACCGCAGCCACGTGCTGGACATGCTCGACGGCGCGGCGATCCGCGCGCTGGTCGAGCGCGAGCGTCCGCACCTGATCGTTCCGGAGATCGAGGCCATCCACACGCAGACGCTGGAGGACCTGGAACGCGAAGCCGCGCAGGACGGCAGCGGGACGCGGGTGATCCCGACCGCGCGCGCCGCGCGGCTGACCATGGACCGCGAGGGCATCCGCCGGCTGGCGGCGGAAACGCTGGGCCTGCCGACCTCGTCCTACCGCTTCGTCGACACCGTCGACGACTACCGCGCCGCGGTCGCGGCGATCGGCCTGCCGTGCGTGGTCAAGCCGGTGATGTCCTCGTCCGGCAAGGGGCAGTCGCTGGTGCGCGCGGACGCCGACGTGCAGGGTGCCTGGGACTACGCGCAGACCGGCGGCCGCGCCGGCGCCGGGCGGGTGATCATCGAAGGCTTCGTCGATTTCGACTACGAGATCACCCTGCTGACCGTGCGCCACGCCGGTGGCACCGCCTTCTGCGCGCCGATCGGCCATCTGCAGCGCGACGGCGACTACCGCGAAAGCTGGCAGCCGCAGCCGATGTCGGCGGCCGCGCTCGCGCGTTCGCGCGAGATCGCGCGCGCGATCACCGACGACCTTGGCGGCTGGGGCGTGTTCGGCGTCGAACTGTTCGTCAAGGGCGACGAGGTCTGGTTCTCCGAGGTCTCGCCGCGCCCGCACGACACCGGCCTGGTCACCCTGGTGTCGCAGGAACTGAGCGAATTCGCCCTGCATGCACGCGCGATCCTCGGCCTGCCGGTGCCGGTCGATGCCAACGGCACCATCGCCACCTTCGGTGCGTCCGCCTCGTGCGCGCTGCTGGCGGAGGGCCACGGCGTGCCGGTATTCGACGGCGTCGACGCCGCACTGCGTGCACCCGACACCGCGCTGCGGCTGTTCGGCAAGCCGCGGGTGGAGGGCCAGCGGCGCGTCGGCGTCACCCTGGCGCGCGGGGCGGATGTCGATGCCGCACGTGCGGTGGCGCGCGAGGCCGCGGCGGCGCTGACGATCTCGCTGGACTGACGAGCGCCCGCTGTCGGACTGCGTGTTGGGCACCGGCGTCGGCGGGAGTTGCCGCTTACTCGCCTTACACGCCACGCCACGCGTCGATCGTGGCAACCGCCACCATCCGCATGCCGCCGCATTGCGATGCTCAGGGCGCGAGGTCGACCCACACCAGGCGGTGGTCCGAGCCGTCCACGATCTCCGCACCGGGCTCGCCGGGTGCCGGCCAGTACACGCCGTTGCCGGCCAGGCGCATGCCGGTCGACGGCAGCGCGTAGTCCAGCCGCAGCACGCCGACGCGTCCACCGAAGTCGCCGGTGCCATGTGCAGGATCGCCGCGGCGGCCGGCATGCGTCGCCGGGGCGGCGTGGGCGGCGGCGCGCGCACCGGCGCTCGATGGCGGCGATGCGCGCAACACGCGCGGATGTTCGAGCAGTGCGGTCACCGCTTCATGCAGGCCGTCGCCGTCGGCCGGATCGTTGTTGAGGTCGCCGAGGATCACGAAGCGCGCATCCGCCGCCAGTCCGCCACAGCGGCCGGCGTCATCGCACAGCCAGGGTTTTTCGCCGGGCGAGAGGTATTCGGCCCACAGCCGGATCTCGTCGGCGTTGCGGCGGCCGTTGCGGTCCTCGGGGCCATCGAACACGGGCGGGGTGGGATGCGATGCCAGCATGTGCACGATGCCCAGCGGCGTGCGCACCGGCACATCCCAGTGCGACTTCGACGACAGCCGCAGCTGCGACCACACCGCGTCGGCATGGAATGGCCGACCGTCCGGCCACAGCGGCCGGCGTGCCCCGGGCAGCGTGCTCCAGCGCAGATGCTGGAACGTGCGCGCGCCTGCACTGTCGATCGGATGGCGCGACAGCAGCAGCATGCCGTACTGCCCCGGATGCAGGCCGTAGCCCCAGGCGTCATTGCCGTAGGCGCGGCCTTCGCCGCCGACCTGGCCATCGCCATCGAGGTCGAGTCCGCTGGCCACGCCGGTGTTGACCGGCGCGAAGTAGCGGTACGGGTAGTGGAGGGCCGCGCCACCGCCGGGCTGGGCGATGTCCAGGTACTCACGCTGGAACAGGTCGGCCGCGCGTCCGTCGGGGTCGAAATCGAACTCGTTGAGCAGCACCACGTCCGGGCGCACGCGCTGCAGCACCGCGGCGACCTTGCGCGCATCGGCGTCGCCGGCGGCCAAGCGCGCCACCAGGCCACCGGCGGTGTCGGCATACAGCGAGGCGTTGTAGCTGGCGACGCGCAGATCTGAATCGGACATGGCACTGCGGTAGGCGGCGGGGTCGCCGTGGACGTGGACGCGCACGCAGCCGGCGAGCAGCACGAGCGACGCAAGCAGCAGCAAAGGTCGCATCATCGGGTGGGGTCGTCCTCGGAAATGTCGCGCCAGCCGCGGCCGTCGAAATGCTCCAGCGGGCGGAAGCGGCGTTTGTAGTCCATCTTGCCGTGACCGTCGATCCAGTACCCGAGATAGAGGTGCTGGCGACCGTCGCGGCGTGCCCATTCGATCTGCCGCAGGATCGCCAGAGTGCCGAGGCCGCGCGCGGCCTCATCGGGCTCGTAGAAGGTATAGACCGCCGACAGCGCGTCCTCGACGAGGTCGGTCACCGCGACCGCCAGCAGGCGACCACCGGCACGCAGTTCGAGGAAGCGCGCATCCGCCCAGCGTCCGAGCAGGAACTGGTCGAATTCCGCCGCGCCGTGCCCATCCATGCCGCCGCCGGGATGGCGCGCCCGCAGGTAGCGGCGATACAGCGCCAGACGCTCCTCATCGCGACCGGCCGGCCGCACGCGCGCCTCGACATCACCGTTGCGGACCATGCAGCGGCGCTGGCTGCGATCGGGCCGGTAACGATCGAGCGGGACGCGCACCGGCACGCAGGCGCGACAGCCGGCGCAGTGCGGGCGGTAGACGATGTCGCCGGACCGGCGGAAACCCCACTGCAGCGCCTGGCCATAGAAGGCGGGCAGCCGCGCATCACGCGGGTCGAGCACGAGATCGCGTGCCTCGCGTTCGGGCCAGTAGCCGCAGGCATGGGTGCCGGTATGGAACAGGCGCAGGTTGTCGCTGTCGGCGGTCACGGTGCCACCCACCAGGCCATCGCGCCGGCAAGGCTGCCGACCGCGGCGCCGGCGACCACGTCGCGGACACTGTGGCGCGCAAGCACCAGGCGCGAGGCGACGATCAGGCCCGCGAAGACCAGCATCGCCAGCCCGGCGCCGGCGTGCCACGCCCACAGCAGCACGGTTGCATACAACGCGAAAGCCGCGTGCAGCGACAGCGTGCACCAGCGTGCCAAGAGCAACGCCACCGCAACGATCGCCGCTGCCAGCGCCAGCCGCAGTGCAAGCCACGGCTGCGGCAGCGCCAGCAGCGCGCCGAGCGCAAGCAGGGGCAGCAGGAACCTGTTGAGGCCGCGACGTTCGTGCACGCCGCTGGCATCGACATGCCGCCAGTGCCCACCGCGCACGCGCCACCACGACCACCCCATCACCACCGCGGCGCAAGCAGCGGTGCCCAACGCCGTGCGGGTGGTGGCGGCAGCATCGATCGTCGCCATCGGCAACAGCAGCGCCAGCGGCAGCACCAGCAGCGGATGGCCGAGGATCGACACGAAACGGGCCAGCAGGGCGGGGGAGGACGGCATCGCGTGAAGGATACCCGGAGCGGTTCGCGCGCCCTGCGACTGTCGCGCGACTGAACGCGGCCGGCGGCAGGTCAACGTGCGGGGGCGTGAGCGCGTTGTTGTTGGCACCAGCGGCGAATCACGCCGCCCTCTGGAGACAGGCACGATGAAGATCCACATGCTCGCCGCCGCCACGCTGGCGATGTTTGCCGCCGCCGGCGTGCAGGCTGCCCCGCCGACGGACCAGGCGCCGCGCGCGGCCCGCACGCTGCAGCTCGACACCAACAACGACGGCGCCATCGACCGCACCGAGGCCGCCGCATCGCCCCGGCTGGCATCCGGTTTCGATCGCCTCGACAGCAACCGCGACGGCCGCCTGCAGCGCGACGAGCTGCGCGGCGCACGCAAGGGCCACGGCACGCGGGGTCGCGGTGCACACGGCCACGGCGGCATCGATGCGCTGGCACGCCTGGATACCGACGGTGACGGCCGCCTCAGTCGTGGCGAACTCGAGGCCGCCAAGGCCGCCCGCGAGGCACGTGCCGGTGCGAACCCGCAGCGGCCTGCACGTGACGCGCACGCCGCACGGCCCGACCTGCTGGCACAGTTCGACAGCATCGACCGCAACCGCGATTCGCTGCTGAGCCGTGGCGAGCTGCGCAGCTGGTTCGAGGCCCAGCGGCCGCAGCGCGAGGCGGAGATGCAGCGCCGCTTCGACGAGCGGTTCACCGCCGCCGACCTCAATGGCGATGGCAGGCTCAGCCGCATCGAGGTCGACGAGAAGATGCAGCGGCTGTCCACGCGCTTCGCCTGGCTCGACGAGAACGGCGATGGCTTCCTCGACCGCAACGAGCTGCGCCCGCAACGCGGCCGCTGAACCCGCATTACCGGTCCGTGCCATGACACGACGCCCGCGCAGGAGATCGCGCGGGCGTCGTCGCATCCGAGGTGGCACCTGATGATGGAATCGTTCGCCCGACACCTGCGGGCGCGATCTCATCCCTGCAGATAGACGATCGACAGCATGCCGACGACGACCAGGTTGCTGATCACCACCCCGCTGGGCCCCATCGACAGCCGGTAGCCGAGCGTGCGCCAGTACGCGTGGCGCGGGTTGCGGCGCGCGTCACGTTCGACCAGCGGGTTCATGACACGCGGGATCGGCACCAGCAACACGTAGTTGAGCACCACGAAGCTGGCGCCGATCGCGGCGTACATGAGCACGCGTGTCTCCGCCAGCCAGGTGATGCCGACGAGGAAGCCACACACCAGCGCGGTCAGCAGATAGGCGTCGTAAGCGCGCAGGATCGCGCGCCGCTCGGTTTCGTTGTCGGCATAGCGCGCCAGCATGCGGCGGAACAGCCACGCGGTGAGCACGCCGCTGAGCATGCCCGTCACTGCGGCGCCGGCGGTTCCGAAGACCAGCTTGCCGATCACGCCGCCGGCAATGGTGCCGCCGCTGGTCGCCATGCCGGCCGCCGCGGCCGGCTTGCTGATCCCGCCCAGTGCCGCGGTGACGGCCACCGCGAAGGTGGTCCCCGGCGCGCTGCTGTCGGCGAAATCACGGAAGCGGTCGAGCAGCTCGGTGCGCAGGCAGCGCCGTGCACGCGACAGCCGCTTGCGCACGGCGGCGTCCGACAGCCCCAGCAGGGCCGCGACCTGCTTCGAGTTCTGGCCCTCGCGGTAATACAGCAGCAGCACTTCGCGGCTGTCTTCGGGCAGCTCGGAGATCAGCTCGGCGGCAATCGCATCGCGCTCGCTGTCGAGCAGGCGCCCGGCCGGGCATTGCTCCGGGTCGGCGGCGCGGGCAATGGCCAGTTCCGCCGCCTCGCCATCGAGCGGGCGGTTGCGGTTGGCACGCAGGTGGTCGCGGGCGAGGTTGCGGGTGATCTGCCGCAGCCACGGCAGGAAGCTCGACGGACTCTGCAGCCGCGGCAGGTGCCGCCAGGCGGAGAGGAAGGCCTCCTGGGCGATGTCCTCGCTGGTGGCCACGTCACGGGTGATCGCCAGCGCCACCGCGGTCACCGTGTTCTGGCTGGCGGCGACGATCCGGCCGTAGGCATGTGCATCGCCGCGCGCCGCGGCAGGCAGCTCACGCGAGATCAGGTCGTCGATGGGGAGCGCGCAGGCCAGGTCCATGGCGGTGTCCGGTTCGGGAGGTCAATCCCTGACGAAGGGGCCGGCGAAGTGTGACCCGGCCCGTTCCTCCCGCCAACGGCTGGATCGCCGCGGTCAGACCGCCCAGATCGCCATCGCGGCGATGACCGCGATCACGATCAGCAGCACGCGGCGGAAGCGGCTGATCCGTTGCAGCACGGACGGCGGCAGCACCGGATCGGCCGGGACCTGCGGCAGCGGTTCGGTAGTGCCCACCGGCGACTGCACGACCGGGCGCGTGGTCGGCCCCGACAGCCCGGCCTCGCGCATCAGTGCCCGCGCGCGCGGCTGGTCCTCGGAGTGGATCACCCACACCGCCGCCTGCGGGCCGTTGCCGGTGCCGCGATAGCTGAAGTGGCGGCGGCGGTTGCCGTGGTAGGAGCGGCCATTGGTGATGCGCACCGGGATGTCCTGTTCCTCGAGCCACCGGGCGACCTTTTCCACGTTCTCGAGCCGCGGACTGCTGAAGACCTCTCTCACGTTCCTGCAACCTCCGTCATTCGTGCGACGGCACCTGGGCCGCCGCCTGCGCATCGCGGACGACGCGGATCAGCCCTTCCTGCGCGGTGCTCGCGACCAGGCGGCCGTTGCGGTCGTAGATCATGCCGCGCGCGAGGCCACGCGCATCCTGCGCGCTGGGGCTGTCGATGGAATACAGCAGCCAGTCGTCGACGCGGAACGGGCGGTGGAACCACAGCGCGTGATCGAGCGAGGCCATCTGCACGTTGGGCTGGTAGTAGCTGATGCCGTGCGGGAAGGTCGCCGTGCCGAGCAGGTGGAAATCCGATGCGTAGGCAAGCAGCGCGCGATGCAGCTCCGGCGCATCACCCACCGGCTCGGCGAGGCGGAACCAGACCTGCTGGTAGGGCGGGCGCTTGGGCGGATCGAGCTCGTCGCGCGGGTAGACGTGGCGGAACTCGAACGGCCCGCCGCGGCTCAGCCAGCGCTGCACCTTGGTCGGCAGCGTGGCCAGCACCGCGTCCGGGACCGACGGCGCCGCGGCGATGTCTTCCGGCGCCGGCACTTCCGGCATTGACAGCTGGTGGGTGGCGGCGCGTTCCTCCACCGCCTGGAACGAGGCCGCACAGAAGAAGATCACCCGGCCGTGCTGGATCGCGGTCACCCGGCGCACCGAGAAACTGCCGCCCTCGCGGGTGCGGTCGACCTCGTAGACGATCGGATGGTCGACATCGCCGGCACGCAGGAAATAGGCATGCAGCGAATGCGCCGTGCGCGGCTGCGCCAGCGTCGCCTGGGCGGCGGACAGCGCCTGTCCCAGCACCTGGCCACCGAACACGTACTTCGTGCCGATGTCGCGGCTCTGGCCGCGGAACAGGTCGTTTTCCAGGCGTTCGAGCGTCAGCAGCTCGACCAGTTCGGCCACGTGTGGATTCATGCGGAGGGCGCTGCGGAAGGACCGCGGATTATAGGCGGCGCGCGCTGCATCGCCGGCAACGGCGGCGCTCTAGCTTGAAGCGGGCAACAGGCGTTCGAGGCCGCAGGCCGCCAGCACCGACGACCACGGGAACAGCGGGCCCGGATCCACCTTGCGCGCGACGTTGCGTGCCGGGTCGTCGCTGGCGGCGACACGATCGGTATCGAGGTCCTCGTGGCCGGCGATCAGGCGCAGGCCGGGCAGGGTCGCGCGCAGCTGGGCGAGCAGCGCCAGCAATGCGGCGATCTGCCCCCCGGTGTATGGCTCGGTCATGGCCTGGTGCCGGCTGTCGTACCAGTGCGGATAGCGTCCGGTGTTGACCAGTTCGATGCCGACCGAACGCGGGTTCCAGCCACGCACATGGTGGGCGACGCGCTCGGCCGGCACGTATTCGGTGATGCCACCGTCGCGGTCCACATACCAGTGACCGCTGGCGCCAGTCCCCGCTTCCGGATACAGCACGCGTTTGCCGTATTCGCGTGCCATCGCCATGTCCGGCAGCTCGGTGCAATGGATGACGACGAGGTCGATATCGGCCGGGTCGCGCGCCTGCAAGCGCGGCACGTAAGGCAGATGGTCGATCTGGATCGCGGGAACCGGTGTGCTCATCAGGCGGATGCTAGCAGTGGCGTCGGTCGGTGATGGCGGCCTGCGCGCGTTGCGATGCGCACCGACGCTGCCTGCTAGCATTTCGCGGATGAACCGACTGCCGCCGCCCGAATCCGACCTCTACCGGCTGATGAGCCGCTTCCCGTCCAGTGGGCGGGTGGAGTGGATCGGCGTGCGGCCGTCGCGCGGCGCAGCGGTGGTCGAGGTCGAGCGCACGGTCGCACTGACCGGCGGCGGTCTCGAAGGCGACCGCTACAGCGGTGGCAGCGGCAAGCGCGGCGTGACCCTGATCCAGGCCGAGCACCTGCCCGCGATCGCCGCGCTGGCCGGCGTACCGGATCTGGTGCCTGCGATGCTGCGGCGGAATCTGGTGGTCTCGGGCATTCCGGTGATCGCGCTGAAGGGCTGGCGTTTCCGCGTCGGCGAGGTGGTGCTGGAAGGCACCGCGCCGTGCGATCCCTGCTCGCAGATGGAAGCCACGCTGGGGCTTGGCGGCTACAACGCCATGCGCGGCATGGGCGGGCTGTGCGCACGCATCGTCGAAGGTGGCGAGCTGCGCGTGGGCGACCGCGTGGAGTGGCTAGGCGCATGAGCCGGCGCGGGCACTGCATCCTTTCGCACGGCTTCGAAAGTGGACCGGATGCGACCAAGGTCACCGCGCTCGCGGAAGTGGCCGAACGGCTGGGCTGGAGCCACGAGCGTCCCGACTACACCGACCTCGATGCGCGCCATGAAGTGAGCCGGCTTGGCGACGTCGCGGCACGTCTGCAACGCCTGCTCGACCTGGCGGATGCGGCGGCCACGCGTGGTCCGCTGGTGCTGGCGGGATCGAGCCTGGGTGCGTGGATTTCCGGCCGGGTCTCGCTCCAGGTCCCGGTGGCCGGCCTGTTCCTGATGGCGCCGCCGGTGCGGATGGGCGAGGCGCCGCCGCTGGAGGCGGCTGCGGTGCCGACTACCGTCATCCACGGCTGGGACGACGAGCTGATCACCGCGGCGGACGTCGTGGCCTGGGCGCATCCGCGCCGCGCGCGACTGCTGCTGGTCGATGACAGCCACCGTCTGGCCGCGCATGTGGACGCCTCGGCGGACGCCTTCGCGCAGCTGTTGTCCGGTCTCTGACAGACGTCACCGGGCGCCGGCCGCCCATCCGCGCGACAATGGCCGGCCCTTCGTGTCCGGATCGCCGATGAAGTTCTTCGCCAGCTGCGCCAAGGGCCTGGAATACCTGCTTGCCGACGAGCTGCTTGCGCTGGGTTGCGCGCGCGCCACCGCCGCCGTTGCCGGCGTGAACGTCGAAGGCGAGCTGGTCGATGCGCAGCGCGCGGTGCTGTGGTCGCGCCTGGCCAGCCGCGTGCTGTGGCCGCTGACCGACTACGACTGCCCGGACGAAGCGGCGCTGTACGCCGGCGCGCGGGCGTTGCCGTGGCACGAGCACCTGGTGCCGGGCATGACGCTGGCGGTGGATGCGCACGTCTCCGGCGAGGCGATCACCCACGCGCGCTTCGCAGCGCAGCGGATCAAGGATGCCGTGGTCGATGCGATGCGCGAGCACGACGGCACCCGGCCCGATGTGGACCTCGAGGATCCCGACCTGCGCCTCAACCTGGTCGTGCGCAAGGGCCGCGCGATCCTGTCGGTCGACCTCGGCGGCGGCCCGCTGCATCGCCGTGGCTGGCGACAGGCGCGCCACGACGCACCGCTGAAGGAAACACTGGCTGCGGCGGTACTGGCACGTGGCGGCTGGGGCGATCTGCAGCGGACGGGTGCGGCGCTGCTGGATCCGATGTGCGGCAGCGGCACGCTGCTGATCGAAGGCGCGCTGATCGCCGCCGACGTCGCCCCCGGCCTGCATCGCGACGGTGTGTCCGGTCTGGCGCCATCGCGCTGGACCGGCTTCGACCGCGACGCCTGGCGCGCACTTCGTGACGACGCCACCCAACGGGCCGAAGCCGGGCTCGCTGCGCTTGCGCCGCGCTTCCTTGGCACCGACCTCGACCCGGAGGCGATCACCGCTGCGCGCGAGAACGCCGCGCGTGCCGGCGTCGCCCATGCGCTCGACCTGCGCGTGGCCGACCTGCGTTCGCTGCAGCCGGCCGACCTGCCGGCCACCGCGCGCGCGGGCGATGCGCCACCCGGGCTGGTCGTCACCAACCCGCCCTACGACGCGCGCCTCGCCGTCGACCCCGCGCTGTACCGCGCGCTGGGGCAGACGCTGCAGCGCATCGCGCCGGAGTGGCGGGCGAGCCTGCTGTGCGGCGACGACGATCTCGCCCATGTCACCGGCCTGCGTGCGCGCAAGCGCTACCGGATGTTCAACGGCGCGCTGGAGTGCAGCCTGATCGTGGTCGAGCCGCTGGCGCAGGCGCCGCGCGGGGAGATCGCGCGGCCGCTGTCGGACGGGGCGCAGATGGTCGCCAACCGCCTGCGCAAGACCCTGCGCGCGACGAAGCGCTGGCGTGCGCAGGAGGGCATCACCTGCTATCGCGCCTACGACGCCGACCTGCCGGAATACGCAGCGGCGATCGACGTCTACGTGCCGGTGGACACGCCGGATGCACCATGGCTGCACGTGCAGGAATACGCCGCGCCGTCGGAAATCCCCGAGGACGTCACCCGGCGTCGGCTCGCCGACCTCGTTGCCGCTGCACGCGAAGTGTTCGAGGTGCCGCGCGAACGCGTCGCGGTGAAGACGCGCGCGAAAGGCAAGGGAGGCAGCAAGTACGGCCGCTTCGACGCGCGCGGCGAATTCCTCACCGTGCGCGAGGGCGATGCGCTGCTGCGGGTGAACCTGTTCGATTACCTCGATACCGGTCTGTTCCTGGACCACCGTCCGCTGCGCGCACGGATCGCCGCCGAGGCTCCCGGCATGCGCGTCCTCAACCTGTTCTGCTACACCGGCGCGGCGACCGTGCAGGCGGCGGTCGGTGGCGCCGCGCAGACCACCAGCGTCGACCTGTCCGGCACCTACCTGCAGTGGCTGGCGGACAACCTCGCCGCCAACGGCATCGGCGGCCCGCTGCACCGGCTGGTGCAGGCCGACGCGGTGTCGTGGCTGGAGGCCGAGCGCGGCGAGTACGACCTGGTGTTCTGCGACCCGCCGACGTTCTCCAACTCCGCGCGTGCCGACGATTTCGACATCCAGCGCGAGCACGTGCGCCTGCTGCAGGCGGCGGTGCGGCGGCTGGCGCTGGACGGCGTCCTCTATTTCAGCAACAACTTCCGCCGCTTCCGCCTGGACGTCGATGCGGTGGCGGCGTTCGCCGATTGCGAGGAGATCAGTGCGGAGACGATTCCGCCGGACTTCGCGCGTAATCCGCGCATCCACCGCGCCTGGCGGCTGCGGCGGCGGGTGGGGTAAGCGGCGGCGCCGCGACCTGTCCCCCGCATGGCGGGAGACAGGTCATCCGCGACGTCAGGCCGCCTTCGCCTCGCTGCGGCGCGGGCCCTCGCGCAGCGCACGGCCGACCATCGACACCAGCAGGTCGAGCTCGTCATCGCCGATGGCGAAATGCGGGGTGAAGCGCAGCGAGTTGGCGCCGCCGTGGATCACGCCGATGCCGCGCTCGCGCAGCCACTCCTCGGTGGAGCCTGCGCCGTAGCACTTGAATTCCGGGGCCAGCTCGCAGGAGAACAGCAGGCCGGTGCCCTGCACCCTGGTGATCAGGCCGCCGAGTTCGTTCTTCAGCGCCTCCAGCTTCGCCACCGCCTGCTCGCCGGCGGTGCGGATGTTGGCGCGCAGTTCCGGAGTGATCGCGCCCAGCATGGCGCTGGCGACGTCGAGCGCGCGCGGGTTGGCGGTCATCGTGTTGCCGTACACGCCGCTGCGGTAGAGGTCCGCCGAAGCCTGGCTCACGGCAAGCACGGAGAGCGGGTACTGACCGGCATTGAGCGCCTTGGAATAGGTTTCCATGTCCGGGATCTCGGCATCGCCGAAGCCCGGGTAGTCGACGATCGACAGCACGCCGTGCGCGCGCAGGCCGGCCTGGATCGAGTCCACCAGCAGCAGCCCGCCGTGCTCGCGGGTCAGGCGGCGCGCGGTGTCGTAGAACGCGCGCGGCAGGGCGCGGCCCGGGTCGCCTTCGCCCATCACCGGCTCGAGGAACACCGCCTCGATGAACCAGCCGTTGGCGGCGGCGTCGGCGAACGCCTTCTCCAGCGCGGCCGCGTCGTAGGGCTCGACCGCGATCAGCGAATCCTCGCCACGGAAGCTGGCCAGGTGCTGCAGGTAGGTCTTGCGGGTGGAATCGGAGTACAGCGCCGGGCGCTCGGTGCGGCCGTGGAAGCTGCCCTTGACCACCACGCGCTTGACCGTGGCACCGGCGTGGCGCGCACCCGGATCGGTCTGCAGCTTGGTGTTGATGTCGGCGATGCGCGCGGCCAGGCCTACGGATTCGGAGCCTGAGTTGAGGCACAGGAACGCCGCGAACGGGCAACCGCCCCGGGTATGGCCGATCTCGGCACGCACCGCGCGCTCGAAGCGCAGCTGGGCCAGGCTCGGCGTCATGATGTTGGCCATCGGCTGCGGACGCGACATTGCCTCCAGCACCGCTTCCGGCGTATGGCCGAGGCCGAGCATGCCGTAGCCGCCGGAATCGTGGATCACCGCGCCCTTGAGGGTGACGATCCACGGGCCGTGCGCGGCGAGCGCGACGTACGGGTTCACGCCGTCCACGGGATAGAAGTTCACGAAGCCGGCCTGGACGGCCTGGATCTGCGCGTCCTCGTCCAGGTCGAGCAGGTCGGGGAATTCGCCACGGATGCGCAGGTAGGCCTCGACCGCGTTGACCGCGGCCTGGTGCAGCCCGGCGTCGTCCCCGAAACGGGCGAGGGCGGCGTCGTCGAGGCCGGGGGTGCGGCGGTGGCCGCCATGGGCGCGCAACGGGGCGAGGATCTCGGTGATGCTGGCCATGGGGCCTCCTGTCGTGAACATTCGCCTTCATTATTGGCGACTGGATCGTCGATCGACAGACCGGATTTGTACGAAAATCCTCCTGGAATCGTCATATCGACGAAGCGGAGTGGCAGATGAAGCTTTCCGAGGGCGACCGGCGCCTGTTGTCGGTGCTGCGCGAGGATGCGCGCGCATCCACTGCCGAGATCGCGCGACGGCTCGACATGTCGCGCACCACGGTGCACAGCCGCATCGAACGGCTCGAACGCCAGGGTGTGATTGCGGGCTACACGGTGCGGATGGGCCGCGACGCCGAGCGCGGCCATATCCGCGCGCACATCATGATCACCGTGGCGCCGAAGCAGATGCCGGCGGTGGTGGATGCGCTGCATGCGATGCCGGAACTGCGCGCGCTGCATTCGGTCAGCGGCCCGTTCGACCTGGTGGCGCTGGCGGTGGCACCGGGCGTCGAGGCCATGGATGCGTTGACCGACCGCATCGGCGCGCTGGACGGCGTCGAGCGCACCACATCGTCGATCGTGCTGTCGGCGAAGTTCGAAAGATAAAGCTGTCCCGCGCCACGCGCGGGACGCCACGGTCCCTCTCCCGCCCGCAGAGAACAGGGCGACCTGCAGAGCAGGTGGTGGGGTGAGAGCGTCGGCAGGACACCAGCGTCCCTCTTCCGCTCGCGGGAGAGGGGAACCACCTGCGGCAGCAGAGATGAGGGCGCGCCAGGTTCCTCTCGAAGACCTGACGAAAGAGCGCGTCGCTCCGCGCGGCAGGAGGTGGACGATCCAGCCTGCCCTCATCCGCCCCTGCGGGGCACCTTCTCCCGCAGGCGGGAGAAGGGAAACGGCGAGCCGCACCTCGCCACACAAGAAAGAGATAATCCCCGACCCTTCCGCGCCGCATCGCCCCTTGAAGAAGTCCGACTTCCACTTCGACCTGCCACCCGAGCTCATTGCGCAGGCACCGTTGGCCGAACGCTCCGCCAGCCGTTTGCTGCTGGTGCCACCGGGCGAAGGCGCATTCGAGGACCGCGGCATCACCGACCTGCCGGACCTGCTGCAGCCCGGCGACCTGCTGGTGTTCAACGACACCCGGGTGATCCCGGCGCGGGTGTTCGGCCACAAGGCCAGCGGCGGGCGGGTGGAGATCCTGATCGAGCGGCTGCTGCCGGGCAACGAGGCGCGCGCGCAGCTGGGTGCGAGCAAACCTTCGCGCCCGGGCACGCGCATCACCCTGGAAGGTGGCGGCGAAGCCGAGGTGCTGGGGCGTGACGGCGCGTTCTACCTGCTGCGTTTCGACGTGGATGGTGCATTGGCGACGTGGCTGGAGCGGGCGGGGCAATTGCCGCTGCCGCCGTATATCCGCCGCGAGCCCGGTGCCGATGACAGTGCGCGCTACCAGACCGTGTTCGCGCGCAACACCGGCGCGGTCGCGGCGCCGACCGCGGGCCTGCATTTCGATGAGCCGCTGCTGGAGCGCCTGCGCGCGCGCGGCGTCGGCTTCGGCCACGTCACGCTGCACGTCGGCGCCGGCACGTTCCAGCCGATGCGGGTCGACGACATCCACGAGCACCGCATGCACAGCGAGTGGCTCAACGTCGGTGC
The DNA here is from genome assembly GCF_004803715.2 of Luteimonas yindakuii. Classification (NCBI taxonomy): domain Bacteria; kingdom Pseudomonadati; phylum Pseudomonadota; class Gammaproteobacteria; order Lysobacterales; family Lysobacteraceae; genus Luteimonas; species Luteimonas yindakuii. Next base: position 2,017,270 of record NZ_CP039383.2, on the reverse strand, counting down.
CGACCTGGTGGCGCAGGTGCGCGCCACGCGCGCGGCTGGTGGGCGGGTGATCGCGGTCGGGACCACCGTGGTGCGCGCGCTCGAGAGTGCCCGGCAGGGTGGGGCGCTCGTCGATGGCGAGCTGCAGCCATTCGCCGGAGAGACGCAGATCTTCATCTTCCCCGGCTATCGCATCCGCAGCGTCGATGCGTTGCTCACCAATTTCCACCTGCCGGAATCCACCCTGCTGATGCTGGTGTCGGCCTTCAGCGGCCGCGAGCGCATCCTCGCCGCCTACGCCCATGCGGTGCAGGCGCGCTACCGGTTCTTCTCCTACGGCGACGCGATGCTGCTGTTCCCGTCGACACCCGCGTAGTCCGCCCACGCGGCCGGGCGGCCCCGATCGGACCTGGCGCGGCGGCCCGTCGTGCGTGGCCGCTTACAATGCGCGGCCCCCGCATTGCTCCCCGGCGCCCGTTTCGATGTCCCGACTCCGTTTCGATCTCCTCACCCGCGATGGCGCGGCACGCCGTGGCCGGCTGACGTTCCCGCGTGGCACGGTGGAGACGCCGGCGTTCATGCCGGTCGGCACCTACGGCACCGTCAAGGGCATGCTGCCGGACCAGGTGCGCGCGCTCGGCGCGGAAATCATCCTCGGCAACACCTTCCATCTCTACCTGCGTCCCGGCCTCGAGGTGATCGAAGCCCACGGGGGCCTGCATGGCTTTGCGCGCTGGGACGGTCCGATCCTCACCGACTCCGGCGGGTTCCAGGTCTTCTCGCTGGCGCACAAGCGCAGGATCACCGAGGCCGGGGTGACCTTCGCCGCCCCCACCGACGGCTCGAAGGTGTTCCTCGGGCCGGAAGAGTCGATGCACATCCAGAAAGTGCTGGGCTCGGACATCGTGATGATCTTCGACGAGTGCCCGCCGGTGCAGGTCGATGGTCGGCCGGTCGACGAGGACGTGGTGGATCGTTCGATGGAACTGTCGTTGCGCTGGGCGGAGCGTTCGAAGCGCGCGCACGAGGGCAACGACGCCGCGCTGTTCGGCATCGTCCAGGGCGGCGTGCACCACGACCTGCGCACCCGCTCCGCCCAGGGCCTCAGGACAATCGGCTTCGACGGCTACGCCATCGGTGGCCTGGCCGTCGGCGAGACCGAGGACGAGCGCAACGCCATGCTCGACCACACCTGTCCGCAGCTGCCCGAAGATCAGCCGCGCTATCTGATGGGCGTCGGCCGACCGGAGGACCTGGTCGAGGCGGTGGCGCGCGGCGTGGACATGTTCGACTGCGTGATGCCGACCCGCAACGCGCGCAACGGCCACTACTTCACCTCGACCGGTGCGGTGCGCATCCGCAATGCGAAGTACGAACGCGACCTGCGCCCGATCGAGGAAGGTTGCGGCTGCCCCGCCTGCGCAGGCGGCTACAGCCGCGCCTACCTGCGCCACCTCGACCGCTGCAACGAGATGCTGGGGCCGATCCTCGGCACGCTGCACAACCTGTGGCACTACCAGCAGCTGATGGCGGGCATGCGCGCGGCGATCGAGGCGGGAACCTTCACCGCCTTCCGCGAGTCCTTCCACGCACGCCTTGCGGCCGGCCACGGCTGACCGGTACCGGCCCACGGGCCCGCCGGCACGCCGGTTGCGGCCGCGTGGCATAATTCCCCGCTATTTTGCCGAACCCTACGGACCCGACGATGAACCTGCTGGATTTCGTGATCGCTCCCGCCTACGCCGCCGCCCCGGCGCCGGCCGCGCCGAGCATGCTGTCGACGCTGATGTTCCCGATCATCCTGATCGCGATCATGTACTTCCTGATGATCCGCCCGCAGATGAAGCGTGCGAAGGAACATCGCAACATGCTCGAGAAGCTGTCGGTGGGCGACGAGGTCATCACCGGTGGCGGCATCGCCGGCACCGTGCGCTCGATCGGCGACAGCTTCGTCACCGTGGAGATCTCCCACGGCGTGGAGATCCGCGTGCAGAAGGGCTCGATCGGCACCGTGCTGCCCAAGGGCACCTTGAAAGCCGCCTGATCCGAGCTGCAAGACCCGCCGGGGCTGACGCAGGCCCCCGACGCGACTCCCGCACGGCACCAACTCCCCCTCTCCCGTCTGCGGGAGAGGGCAAGGGGTGAGGGCACGATGCACGCCCCCGTTCCATTCCACATACGGCACCCGCAATGCTCGAATTTCCCCGCTGGAAATACGTCCTCATCATCCTCGTGGTGCTCGTGGCGTCGCTGTACGCGCTGCCGAACATCTATCCGCAGGATCCCTCCGTCCAGGTCAACGCCACCCGTGGCGTGGTGGTGGATGAAGCCCTGCGTGGCCGCGTCGAGTCGGTGCTGGCCGATGTCGGCGTGGACGCCAGGGAAATCGAGGTGGACACGGAGGCCGGCAACATGCTGGTGCGCCTGGACGACCTCGACGCGCAGACCCGCGCTTCCGAGGCGCTGCGCAGCGGGCTGGGCGAGGACTACGTGGTCGCGCTCAACCTGGCTTCGACCGTTCCCGACTGGCTGACCCGGCTCAATGCCAAGCCGATGCAGCTCGGCCTCGACCTGCAGGGCGGCGTGCACTTCGTGATGCAGGTCGACCAGCAGGCCGCGCTGGAGCGGCGCCTCGATGCCTATGCCGAAGAAGCGCGCGCGATCCTGCGCGACAATCGCATCCGCTACCAGTCGGTCGACCGTCGTGCCGATGGTGCGATCGTCGCCGTCTTGGAGTCGGAAGCCGACGCCGCCCGCGCCAACACGCTGCTTGCCGCCGACCAGCCCGCGTTGATCCGCACCGTCAGCGACGGCCGCATCACCATGCGCGTGCCGGAGTCGGAACTGCAGCAGATCTCCGCCGACGCGATCGAACAGAACATCACCACGCTGCGCAACCGCATCGACGAGATCGGCGTGTCCGAGCCGGTGATCCAGCGCCAGGGGAACGACCGCGTGGTCGTGCAGCTGCCGGGCGTGCAGGACACCGCCGAGGCCAAGCGCATGATCGGCGCCACCGCGACGCTCGCCTATTACGCGGTCGTCGAGGGCGATGCCTTCGAGGCCCAGCGCACCGGCATCGTCCCGCCGGGCTCGCGCCTGTACACCGACCGCCGCACCGGCGGCCCGGTGCTGCTCAACCGTCGCGTCATCGCCACCGGCGAGGAAATGGTGAGCGCGCAGTCGGCGTACGACGAGAACGGCATGCCGGCAGTGAGCGTCACCCTCAATGCCGCCGCCGGCAAGCGCATGTTCGACTTCACCAGCGCGAACGTGGGCAAGCCGATGGCGGTGGTCTACGTCGAGCGCGTGCCGCAGGTGCGCATGGTCGACGGCGAGGAAGTCCGCAGCTTCCGCGTCAGCGAGGAAGTGATCTCGGTCGCCAACGTCAACGGCGTGTTCGGGCGGCAGTTCCAGACCACCGGCCTCGAGAAGCAGGAGGCCGACGACCTCGCGCGCCTGCTGCGCTCGGGCTCGCTTGCGGCACCGATGGACTTCGTGGAAGAGCGCATCATCGGCCCCAGCCTCGGCAAGGAGAACGTCGAACGTGGCGTCACCGCGGTGGCCTACGCGTTCCTGTTTACCCTGTTCTTCTTCATGCTGTACTACCGCATGTTCGGCCTGATCACCTCGGTCGCGCTGCTGTTCAACCTGATCATCGTGCTGGCGGTGATGTCGATCTTCGGCGCGACGATGACGCTGCCCGGCTTCGCCGGCCTGGCGCTGTCGATCGGCCTGTCGGTGGACGCCAACGTGCTGATCAACGAGCGCATACGCGAGGAGTTGCGGGCGGGGGTGCCGCCCAAGGCGGCGATCGCGGTCGGCTACGACAAGGCCTCCACCTCGATCTTCGACGCCAACGTCACCGGCATCCTCGCGGGCGTGGCGCTGTACGCATTCGGCACCGGCCCGCTGCGCGGATTCGCGATCACCCTGGTGGTCGGCATCCTGGCATCGATGTTCACCGCGCTCACCGTGACCCGCGGCATCGCCACGCTGATGTACGCGCGGCGCAAGAAGCTGAAGACCCTGGCGATCTGACGGGAAACCATGACCATGAAAATCTTCCCGCTGACACTGATCCCGTCCAATCCCAACATCGATTTCATGCGCGTGCGCATGATCGCCATCGTCATTGGCGTATTGATGCTGATCGGCTCGCTCGCCGTGATCGCGATCAATGGCTACAACTTCGCGCTGGACTTCACCGGCGGCACCGCGATCACGCTGCGCTACGAGCAGCCCGCCGACGTCGAGGAAGTGCGCTCGCGCCTGGCCGACAGCGGCCACGAGAACGCGCAGGTGCAGGCCTTCGGTGCCGGCACCGACGTGCTGGTGCGCCTGCAGGCCGAGGGCGAACAGCTCTCCGTCGACGCGAACACCGGCCTGGTGCAGGAAGTGCGCGAAACCGCCAGCGTGCCGGGCAATCCGGCAACGGTACTGAGCAGCGAATCGATCGGCTCGCAGGTGTCGGCGGAGCTCGCCGAGCGTGCCGTCGAGGCGGCGATCTTCGTGCTGGTCGGGTTCCTGATCTACATCGGCTTCCGTTTCGAGTGGAAGTTCGCGGTGGTGGCCAGCGCCACCACGCTGTTCGACGTGCTCGTGGTGGCGGCGTTCTTCTCGCTGACCGGGCGCGAGTTCGACCTGACGGTGCTGGCCGGCCTGCTGTCGGTGATGGGCTTCTCGATCAACGACACCATCGTGGTATTCGACCGCGTGCGCGAGAACTTCCGCACCGTACGCGCCGACCCGCTCGAGATCTTCAACCGGTCGATCAACCAGACGCTGTCGCGCACGATCATCACCTCGGTGGTGTTCTTCCTGTCGGTGGCGGCGCTGTACCTGTATGGCGGTGGTTCGCTGGAAGGCCTGGCGCTGACGCAGATGGCGGGTGCGGTGATCGGCACGCTGTCGTCAATATTCCTGGCCTGTCCGCTGCTGACCTACGGCTTCCTCAGGGTCACCAAGCAGGACCTGCTGCCCAAGGCCAAGGACGAGGCGGCGCTCGCACGTCGGCCCTGACGGGTCGTCATCGGCACCGCAAAAGAAAAGACCGCGCTTCGGCGCGGTCTTTTCGTATCGGTAATCCCTCGCCGAAGAGGCGGAGTCCTTACCCGGACGCGGCGCTCGAGGCACTGGTCAGCCCGAAGGCGGCGGCGTAGCCCGACGCGACGATGACCTTCTGCAGCGGCTCGATCAGGCGCACGTTCGAGGCCAGGATCTGGCGGCTGGCAGTGCCGCGCGCGTCCATCGGGTCGGTGGATGCGCCCTTGAAGTCGGAGACGCTGCCGCCGGCTTCGCGCACCAGCAGCACGCCGGCCGCGATATCCCAGGGCTTTACGCCGGCTTCGAAGTAGCCATCGACGCGGCCAGCGGCGGTATATGCAAGGTCCAGCGCGGCCGAACCGGTGCGGCGGATGTCCTCGGCGTCGCGCAGCAGTTCGCGGATGCATTCCAGCTGTGCGCCGGCACGTGCGCGCTCGCGCGGCGCGAAACCGGTGGCGAGCATCGCACCGGCAAGTTCACGGCGCTCGGCGACGCGCACGCGGCGTTCGTTGAGCTGGGTGCCGGCACCGCGGCTGGCGGTGAACAGCTCGTTGCGCAGCGGATCGAAGATCACCGCGTGCAACGGTTCGCCGTTCTCCACCAGCGCGATCGACACGCACCAGTGCGGCAGCCCACGCAGGTAGTTGCTGGTGCCGTCGAGCGGATCGATCACCCAGGTATAGCGGCTGCCGCTGCCCTTGCCCTTCTGCACGCCGCCTTCCTCGCCGAGGATGGCGTAGTCGGGGTGCGCACGGCGCAGTTCCTTGACGATGGCCTCTTCGGCTAGGCCGTCGACTTCGCTTGCGTAGTCGAGGCGATCCTTCTCCACCACGTTGAGGGCATCGAGCCGGTGCATGTGGCGCAGCAGCACGTTACCGCCGGCGCGCGCCGCCTTGACCATGATGTTGACGGCTGGTTGTAGCATCGCGGACAGCTCCGGGCGCGGTGGGGATCGACAGGGAAAAAGAACGTGCCGGCGTCGTGGCCGGTCGCGCAGTTTACCATTGGCCCCATGGATTCCGCCGTCACCGCAACTGAACGCATCCGCATCGTGCTGGTCGGCACGCAACACCCGGGCAACATCGGCGCGGCCGCGCGCGCGATGAAGACGATGGGCCTGTCGCGGCTTGCGCTGGTCGCGCCGCAGCGCTTCCCGCATGCCGAAGCCGAGGCCATGGCTGCCGGGGCGGATGACGTGCTGGCATCCGCCACCCTGCACGACACCCTGGCCGATGCGATCGCCGATTGCCGCTGGGTTGCCGGGTGCACCGCGCGCGACCGCCGCATCGCGCTGGCCCAATCGGCCCCGCGCGAAGCCGCGGCGCAGGCGCTGGCGCAGGCCGCCGATGGCGAGGTCGCGCTGGTGTTCGGTCGCGAACGCACCGGGCTGGAGAACCACGAGCTGCAGCTGTGCCACGCCGCCGTGCACATCCCGGCCAATCCCGAGTACAGCTCGCTCAACCTCGCCCAGGCGGTGCAGGTGCTGGCATACGAGGTGCGCATCGCGGCACTGGCAGGTCGAACCGGGGAGGCTGTTTTGTCGCCGCTCGGGCATCGCGAGCCACCGGCCAGCCACGCGCAGATGGAAGGCTTCTTCGGCCAGCTTGCTGAAACGCTGGATGCGATCGACTTCCACAAGGGGCGCACGCCGGACGCTGCCCTGCACAAGCTGAGGCGGCTGTTCCTGCGCGCGCAGCCTGACGAACGCGAGGTCCGGCTGCTGCGCGGCGTGCTTGCCGATGCGCAGCGCATGGCCCGCCTGGCGGCCACCCGCGCGGACGACGAAGACGCGCATTAGGCACGCCCACGTGCGCGTTGTGGGCCCGCAGGCCATCGGCTAGGCTGGCGCCAACGCACGCACGTTCGAGTCCCACTTGCCCGCAGCACGACGCTCGATCCCCCGATTGATCTGCGGGTTGGCGCTCGCGTGCCTGGTGGCCTTTGCCGCTGCCACGGGCGCACAGGCACGTGAACTGGTGCTGGGCCGCGTCAGCGACGACCCGCGCCAGCATTACGAACAGCTGCGCCCACTGCTCGATTACGTGGTGCCACGGATGCGCGATGTCGGTATCACCGGCGGCCGCATCCTGATGGCGCGCGATGCCGCGCAGATGGCGAGCTACCTGCGCCGCGGGCGGGTCGACTGGTTCACCGAGACCGCCGCCAGCGCGATGCTGCTCGAACGCAAGGCCGGCGCGCGCCCCTTGTTGCTGACCGAACGCAACGGCGTCAGCCGCTACCACACGGTGTTCTTCGCGCGCACCGACAGCGGGGTCAGCGGGCTGGACGACCTGCGTGGGCGCAGCATCGCACTGCAGAGCCGGGCATCCACCAGCGCCTATTTCGTGCCGGTGATGGAGCTGATCGAGCGCGGCCTGCCGATGGAGATGCTGCCGACCCCGACCGAGGATGGCACCCCCGACAGCGTCGGCTTCGTGCTCGCCCGTTCCGAAAGCAATATTGCCATCTGGGTGCACAAGGGACTGGTCGATGCCGGCGCAATGAGCAGCCTGGACTGGGAGCGCCCGACCACCATGTCGCCGAGCTTCCGTCCCGACCTGCGCATCATCCACGAGACCGGCGAGTACCCGCGTGCCCTGGAAATGGTCCGCGGCGACCTGGAGCCGGCAGTCGCCGCGCGCCTGCGCGAAGTGCTGCTGCAGGCGGCGGACGATCCAGCGGCACGCGAGGCGTTGGCGCATTTCTTCGGCACCACGCGTTTCATCGCGCTGGATCCGCGCAACGAAGCCGGCCTCGGCTATCTGCGCCGGGCGGTTGCCCGCGTGGTCGAGGAGGTCGAGTGAGCCTGCGCTACGGACTTCACGCGCGGCTCCTGACGGTGATCCTCGCGGCTACCGTGATCACGCTGGCGGTGGTCGGGCTGATCCTGCAGCGCCAGGGCGCGATGCAGCGCGAGATGCTCGACCACAGTCGCGAATCCATGCACGCGCTGGTGCACAAGCGGTTGGCCGACCAGGGGCGTGCCACCGTCGAGCGCGTCGCCGAAGGACTGGTCAACCCGCTCTATTACTTCGATCTGGAGGCGATCGGGCAGATCCTTGCGACCATCCGCAGGCAGCCCGACGTGAGCTACGTCGTGGTCTATTCGCCCGATGGCGACGTGCTGCATGACGGTTCGCAGGACATCATGAGCTTCGGCCAGGCCATGGACGATCCGTTCGCCGCCGCCGCGCTTGCGGCGCGCGCACCGCTGGTGCAGTTCGACGAACACGTGCTCGACATCGCGGTGCCGATCTCGCTCGCGGACGAGCGCCTGGGCGGGCTGCGCGTGGGCTATTCGCTGCAGAACGTCGCCGCCGACGAGCAGGCGGCCAACGAGATCCTGAGCCGATCACTGGAGGAAATCAGCGGACGCCACCTGCAGGGGGTGACGCTTTCGCTGGCCGGGCTGGTGCTGCTCGGCGTGGCGTTGAGCCTGCTGGCGCAACGCGCGCTGGTGCGGCCGATCCGCCAGCTGGCGGGCTATGCACGCGAGATCGAGACCGGCAACTTCAACGTCGACGTCGCCGACAGCCGGCGTCGCGACGAGATCGGCGACCTCGTGCGGACGTTCCGCCGCATGAGCGAGAGCATCCGCCGGCATGATCGCGACGTGCGCCGGATGGCCTATACAGATGCGCTGACCGGGCTGTCGAACCGGCTTGCGTTCCGCGAGGTGCTCGACCAGCGCCTGATCGAATCCGGCGGCGCGGCGCGCGGGCTGGCGCTGCTGTTCGCCGATATCGACGACTTCAAGCGCGTCAACGACACCCTCGGCCACGATGCCGGCGACGAGGTGCTGGTGCAGTTCTCCGAACGTATCCGCGACACCGTGGAGCGTTTCGGCGGCGGCGCCACGCTGTCGCGTTTCGGCGGCGACGAATTCGTCATCCTGCTCGAGGGCGACGAGCGCGGGCAGCACCTGCGCGAGACCGCGTCACTGCTCGCGGGCGTGCTGGTCGAGGAGCTGTCGCGGCCGATCGTTGTCCGCGAGCGACCGGTGCACCTGGGCATCTCGGTCGGCATCACGTTGTTCCCCGACGACGCCGGCGGTGCGACCGCGTTGATGAAGAACGGCGACATCGCGATGTACCAGGCCAAGGTTGCCGGCAAGAACTGCTACCGCTTCTACAGCCGCGCGATGGACCAGGCGGTGGAGCGCCGCGTGCAGCTCGAGCAGGACCTGCGCGGTGCCTGGGACCGCGGCGAGCTGACGCTGGCCTACCAGCCGGTGTTCGACATGCGCGCCAACCGGCTGGTGGGCGCGGAGGTGCTGCTGCGCTGGCAACACCCGAAGCACGGCATGGTCGCGCCGTCGGTGTTCATCGAGGTGGCGGAGCAGGGCGGGCTGATCGAGACGCTGGGGCCGCAGGTGCTGCGCATCGCCTGTCGCGATGCGGTGCGCTGGCGCGCGGAATGCGGACAGCCCGATGCGCTGTTCCTCGCGGTCAACGTGTCGCCGCGGCAGCTGCGCGGAGGCGATTTCGCCGCGCAGGTCGAAGAGATCCTCGCCGGGACCGGCCACCCGCCGTCGCTGCTGCACCTCGAGCTCACCGAGACCGCGGTGATCGGCGACGAACTGCGGGTCAGCGGGCTGCTCGGACGGTTGCGCGCCCGCGGGGTGAAGGTGTGGCTCGACGACTTCGGCACCGGCTTTTCCGGGCTGAGCCACCTGCGTCGCGTGCCGATCGACGGGGTCAAGATCGATCGCAGCTTCATCGCCGAAGCGTTGCGCAACCCGGACGATCTGGCGTTGACCACCGCGATCATCGCGATGGCCCATTCGCTGGGGATGACGGTGGTCGCCGAAGGCGTGGAGACCGAAGGGCAGGCCGACCTGCTGCGCGAGCGCGGCTGCGATTACGCCCAGGGCTACTGGCTGGGCCACCCGATGCCGCTGGAGGACCTGATCGCGCTGTGCCGTTGAGGCGCGCGGTCAGAACAGGCTGTCGACCCAGTCCGCGGCGGTCGCGGCCAGCGCTCCCGACAGCACTCCGAACACCGCGATCGCGATCAGCCCCGCGCCCCAGCACACCAGCATGAAGGCGCCGTCGCGCTCGATCAGCGCCAGCGCATAGGCGAGCATCAGCACGCCGAAAATGTAGTTGGTGAACGGGATCGGCAGCGCCAGCAGCAGCCCCAGCACCACCAGCAGCAGCCCGGTGAACATGGTGCCGGGACGACTGTCGAGCACCACCGGCATCCGCGGCCGCACCACCTTTTCGATCCGCGCCAGCCACGGCGCGATGCGCCGCTCGAATCGCATCAGGCTGTGGCGATGGGGCCCGCGGTCGGCGATGAAGCGCGGCAGCCACGGCCGGCGCAGCCCGATCAGCAGCTGCACTCCCACCAGCATCACCAGCGGCCCGCTGATCGCGCCGGCCAGCCCGGGAATCGGGATGAAGGCGGGCAGGGCGGCCACGCACAGCAACATGCCGAACACGCGCTTGCCGAGCCCGGCCAGCAGGTCGCGCAGCTTCAGCAGCTCGTCCGGATCGCCGATCGAGAACGCGGCCAGCAGCGCCCGCAGGCCGGCGTCGGACGCCGGTGCCGCAGGTTCCTCAGCCGTCATCGCCGACCGCCTGCACGGGCAGCCGCTGCAGCAGCAGCTTGTCCACGCGCGGACCGTCGAGATCCACCACCTCGACGCGCCAGCCCGCCCACTGGAAGGACTCGCCGGTGTGCGGGATGCGCCCGAACTGCGCGATCGTCATGCCGGCGGCGGTGTGGTAGTCGTGCAGCTCCTCGTTGGGCAGCGCGCCGCCGCCCAAGAGTTCGCGCACGTGGTCGATCGTCAGTGCGCCGTCGACCAGCAGCGAGCCGTCCTCGCGCGCCACCACCAGCGGCGTGGCATCGGCACCGTCACGGGTCTGGGTACGCCCGATCACCGCCTCCAGCAGGTCGTTGACCGAGATCAGGCCGGTGATGTCGCCGTACTCGTCCACCACCAGTGCCAGCGACTGCTGGTCCTCGCGGAAGATCTCCAGCAGCTTCATCGCCGGCGTCGAGTCGGAGACGAACAGCGGCTCGCGCAGGTACTTGAACAGCTCGAACTCGTGTTCGTCGAGGCGGTCGATCAGCGACTTCACCTCGAGCACGCCGATGACGTCGGCATCGCTGCCGCGCAGCACGGGATAGCGCGAGAACGGGGTGGCGCGCATCGTCGCCAGGTTTTCCTCGAAGCTCTTCCCCGCATCGAGCCAGGTGATGCGGGTGCGCGGCGTCATCAGGCTGTCCGCATCGCGATCACCGAGGTTGAGCACCCGGTTCATCATGTTGCGCTCGGCATCGTCGATGACGCCCTGCTCGTGGCCCTCGCTGACCAGCAGGCGGATCTCCTCTTCGCTGACCTGCGCGGCCTCGGTGCGGTCCAGCCGCAGCAGGCGCAGCACGCTGCGCACGCTTGCGCTGAGCAACCACACGGCCGGCGCGGCGGCGCGCGAGATCCACATCATCGGCAGCGCCACCACCGACGCCAGGCGCTCCGGCGCCAGCAGTGCCAGCCGCTTCGGCAGCAGTTCGCCGAAGACGATGGTGAGGAAGGTGATCAGGCTGACCGCCAGCACCACGCCCAGGGTGTGTGAGGTGGTGCCGAGGGCGGGAATCACGCCAAGCAGCCATTCACCGATGGAACGGCCGATCGCATCGCCGCCGAACATGCCGGTGAGGATGCCGATCAGGGTGATGCCGACCTGCACAGTCGACAGGAACCGTTCCGGATGCTCGGCGAGCACCAGGGCGTGCCGCGCGGTGCGATGCGTCTGCGCCAGCTGCTTGAGGCGGCCCTTCCGGGACGTGACCACCGACATCTCCGACAGCGCGAAGAACGCGTTGCAGGCGATGAGGAAGAGGACGATCAGCAGTTCCAGCATGGGCCGGAGTCCTGATCGGGGAGGGCGGGGAGGCCGCCGGAGAGTCTCGGCGGCGGACTGGAGTCTTCGTCCATCGTGGTCGCGGGGCGCGTCGTGCGCGGGAACGCATGATACCAGCGGGCGTGAGCGCGCCGTGGATGGGGAAATGGCGTGGCGCACCGCAGCGGGTGGGCGATCACGCAGCGGGCCGGGGCCGACCTCCGGGCACGCCGGTTGGCCTGCAGCTTCCGGATTGGCGGACCCCCGACCGTGGCCGATGTGTCAATGCCCCATCCATGCAATGAAAACGTCATAATTCGCGCCCGACGCGCCCGGCCTTCCGTTCCGGGCTTTCGCGAGGCAGCTGCGAATGTTCTCCCTGCAAACCATGTTCGGCCGCGGTAACCAGTTCTATTCGCTGCTCGAGGAGGCCGCCCAGGCCGCCCACGACGCCGCCACCGCGCTGCACCGCATGCTGCGCGAGAGCGACCGCGCGCCCGCGCTGGACGCCTTCAAGCTTGCGCGCCTGCGCGAGCGCGAGGCCTCCAACAAGATCAGCCAGGCGCTGGTGGACAGCTTCATCACCCCGATCGAACGCGAGGACATCGAGGCGCTGGGTTCGGCGCTGTACAAGATTCCCAAGCAGATCGAGAAGTTCGCCGACCGCTATGCGCTGGCGCTGCAGCAGCTCGAGCACATCGACTTCGCCCCGCGCGCGGCGATGCTCGAACAGGCCGCCGGCGTGGTGGTGAAGATGGTGCGGCTGCTGCCGAAGATGAAGCTCGAGCCGATGAAGCAGCTCAACGACGAGCTGCGCGCGCTGGAGAACGAGGCCGACCGGCTGATGCTCGAGCTCTACCGCGACATCTATTCCGGCCGCCTGGACGCGGTGCAGATGTTCCTGCTCAAGGAGTTCTTCGAGATCCTCGAAAAGGCGATCGACCGCTGCCGCGAGGCGGGCGTGGTCGCCTACGAGATCGTCCTCAAGAATTCCTGAGCCGGGAGCGCACCGCCAATGATCCTCCGCATGCCCGCGCGCCGGGAGCCCGCACGATGCTGACCCTCGTCCTGATCGTGGTGCTGACCGCGCTGGTGTTCGAGTACATCAACGGCTTCCACGACACCGCCAACTCCATCGCCACCGTCGTCGCCACCAAGGTGCTGACGCCGATGCAGGCCGTGGGCCTGGCCGCGTCGATGAACCTGATCGGCGCACTGGCGGGTACGGCGGTCGCCCAGACCATCGCGTCGGGGCTGATCAACGCCGGGGTGGTCGACGTCGGCTCGCAGCTGATCCTGTGCGCGCTGCTGGGCGGCATCGTATGGAACCTGATCACCTGGTGGTTCGGGCTGCCGTCGTCGTCGTCGCACGCGTTGATCGGCGGACTGATCGGCGCCGCGCTGGCGGCGGCGGAGATGAACTTCGACGTGGTGATCTGGTCCGAGCCGGCCGAACAGATCTGGCGCAGCGCCGGCGTGCTGTGGAAGGTGATCGTGCCGATGGTGGGCTCGCCCGTCCTCGGGTTCACCTCCGGCTTCCTGATGATGGGCGTGCTGTTCGCGCTCATCGCCGGGATGGCCAGGGCCGGGGGCTGGCTGCGACGGCTGGCGCGGCCACGCTGGGTCAACGGGTTCTTCGGCAAGGCGCAGATCGTCAGCGCCGCCGGCATGGGCTTTGCCCACGGCATGAACGATGCGCAGAAGACCATGGGCATCGTGGCCCTGACCCTGGTCAGCGCCGAGGCGGCCGGCACCCTGGACAACCTGCCGTGGGCACTGGGCTTCCTGCATCCCTCGGAAGAGGCCCTGACCGAGGGCGGCATCGACCTGTGGATCAAGATCACCTGTGCGGTGGTGATGGCGGCGGGGACCGCCGCGGGCGGCTGGCGGATCATCAAGACCCTGGGACACAAGCTGGTCAAGCTGCATCCCATCCATGGCTTCGCTGCCGAAACCAGCGCCGCTTCTGTGATCCTGGCGGCGTCGTCGCTGGGCATCCCGGTGTCGACCACCCACAACATCTCATCGGCGATCATGGGCGTGGGCACGGCCAAGCGCCTCAACGCCATCAAATGGGGCGTGGTGAACAAGATGGTGTGGGCGTGGATCCTGACCATCCCGATGTCGGGCGGCATGGCCTACGGTCTGTTCCGCCTGCTGCAGGGCCTGGGCTGGGCGTAAGGACGGCGGCGGACGACCCGGAAGCAGGACGCCGGGCCGGGTGCGCCCCGCCGAAGTCGGGACACCGCTCTACAGCAGATCGCCATCCGCCGACAGCTCGCGTTCCAGACGGTCGCCCATGCCGCCGATCTCCAGTACCAGCCGCGACAGTTCCGCGGCATCGAGGCAGTCGTAGGGGCGGTTCTCGCACAGCTGCAGATACGGCACGCCGTCGAGTTCGCCGATGGCGAGATAACCCACCCGGCTCTGCCAGTTGAACGCCAGCGCGCGACGTGGATCGACGCCGGTGATCGGCGCGACCGCGGTGCTGACGCGCAGGTACTCGCGGCCGTCGTCGTCATGCAGTTCCGACAGGAAGATCGCCTGGTGGCGACGTCCCTGCTCCAGCGACAGTTCCACGCAGACCACGTACGGCTCCTGCATGGTGATATGGAAGTCCGCGCTGCGCAGCTGGCTGCGGATGCGTTCGAACGTCTGCATGGCCGATCTCCCGGCCCGGTCTCCCCGGGCGTGCACCTATCCTAGGCCCGGACTCACCGGCACGGCCATGACGGAGGACACGTTGGTGACGGAAGACACGCCGACCCGGCGGGCGGAGCGCATCCTCGCGCAGGTGCGGGCGATCCCGCCCGGCGCAGTCGCCGGCTATGGCGAGGTGGCCCGTCGCGCCGGGCTGCCGGGGCGCGCCCGGCTGGTGGCCACGATCCTGTCCGCCAATACGGATCCGTCATTGCCGTGGCATCGCGTGCTGCGCAGCGATGGCCGCATCGCGTTCCCGGAAGACAGCCCCGGCTGGAACGAGCAGCTGCAGCGGCTGCGCGCCGAAGGTGTCCGCGTCGAAGCCGGGCGCGTGCGCGGGCAGTCGGCCGCGGCCAACCTCGACAGCCGCCTGTGGGGTCCGCACGGCTGACCGGCAGCGTCGCCATGAGCCGGCGATCACTGCCCGCGGGTATCATGGCGAGGTCCAACAGGAGCCCGGATGTTGCCCAATCTCCCCCCCGCGACCAAAATCCTGCTGATCCTCAACGGTGCGGTGTTCGTGGCCCAGTTGCTGCTGGGCAGCTACCTGTTCGCTCCCCTGATGCTGTGGCCGATCGGTGGTGCCGAAGCCGGCGGGCTCGGCTTCATGCCGTGGCAGCTGCTGACCTACGGTTTCCTGCACGCGCACATGGCGCACCTGCTGGTGAACATGCTGGCGCTGCTGATGTTCGGCTCGCAGCTCGAATACACCTGGGGCCAGCGGCGGTTCCTGATCTATTTCCTGGTGTGCGTGGTCGGCGCGGGCCTGTGCCAGCTGGTGGTGGTGAGCTGGTCGCTGGCATCCGGCGGCGGCACGTATCCGACCGTGGGTGCGTCCGGCGGCATGTTCGGCCTGCTGCTGGCGTTCGGCATGCTGTTCCCGCATCGCCGGGTCATGCTGCTGATCCCGCCGATCCCGATGAAGGCACGCACGCTGGTGATCGTCTATGGCTCGATCGAGCTGCTGATGGGCATCACCGGTACCCGGTCCGGCGTGGCCCACTTCGCCCATCTCGGCGGCATGCTGTTCGGCTGGCTGCTGATCCAGCAATGGCGTGGCCGGCCTCCGTTCGGGCCGCGACTGCGCCCGCGCGGCAACGTGCGGCGCTTCTGAGCGGCTGCGATGGCGGGCCGCGATTGACGCGGCGCTATGGTCCATGGAGCCGAAAAAGAAGGGCGCCCTGTCGGGGCGCCCTTCTTCAATTGCAGGGACGTACTTGTCGCGGCCACGTCTCAGCGCCAGATCCGGATCTGCTCGGCTTCGTTGCGCTGCATCGGGGTGCCGGCCTCGCATGAGAACGCCGTGCCGAATGCCGCGAGGTTGGCAAGCGGGCCGTTGGTGCGCCACTGGCCCGGCGCATGCGGCGAGGTCAGCGCCGCCTGCTGGGCCGCGGCCGGCGCCGCCTGCTGGCGCCACAGTTCCGCCCACGCGGCGAAGAACTCCTGCGAGGCCTCCGGTGCCGTCCCGGGGTTGGCGGTCTGGAACGCATCCACGGCCAGCTCCACGCCGGCGAGGTCGGCGGCGTTCTCGTCGCGCGTCCGCGTGCCGTCGACGTTGACCGCGGTCAGCCCGGGGTAGGGATAGGCGCTGTACTGCACCGCCAGCCGCGAGGCCATGCCCTCCCACGCGGCCAGGTCGTCCGGGCTCCACCAGGTGCGCACGTCCTGCCTGGCATCGACGACGCGGCCGCGGATATCGACGCTGCGGCCCAGTTCGTGGCCGACCAACGCGCCGTAGCTGCCGTAATGAGCAGCCGGCGCGCGCGCGGCATCCAGCACCGGCGGCTGCAGCACGGCGGCGGAGACGATCAGCCGGTTCTGCGTGAGGTCGTAGGCCAGCGCCGGTTGCTGCGGCAGCACGTCCCAGCGGCGGTCGGCGTTGGCGCGGCCGATGCGCTTCATCTCCTCGCGATGGCGCCAGGTCGAGGCGATCAGCATGTTGCCGCCGAAGCTGCCGCGGCCCATCGGCTGCACGGTGAAGTCCAGGTCCTCGACGGGCGCGCCCACTTCGATGCGGATGGTGGATGCCTTGGCCAGGGCTTCCGCCTTCGTGGCCGGAGTCATCCAGCTGCTGCGCTCGATGCTGCGCACCAGTGCGTCGCGCACCTGGGTGGCGATGGTGCCGGCGCGCTCGCGGGTGGCGGCCGGCAGGTGGCGCGCCACGTATTCGCGCGCGAGCATCGGGCCGGCGGCCTTGTTGATCGCGTCGAGCGTAAGCGTCTCGCGCGTGGCCGGCTGGGTTTCGCCGCGCAGCACGCGGCCGCGGAAGGCGAAGTCGGCATCGCGCCACGGCTTCGACAGGTAGGGCGCCATCGCGGTGCCGACGTGGAAGCGCAGGTAATGCTTCCACTGTTCGACCGGCAGGCCGGCGACAAAGGTGTTGAGGTCGGCGAACAGCTCCGGCGGCGCCAGCGACACCACGTCGTCCTGCACGCCCTGCGCGGTCAGGAACTCGGCCAGCTGCAGGTTGCGGTACTGGCGGGCGGCATCGCGCACCGGCACGCGGGCGTAGTTGGCGCGGGGGCCGGGGCTGTCGGCCAGCGCGCCGGACTTCTGCGCGATGCGGGTCTCGAGTTCGATCACCTGGCCCGCGGCCGCGTCCGCCTGGGCTTCGGGAACGCCGGTCAGGACGAGGATGTTGCGCACGTACTCGCGGTAGCGGCCAAGCAGCGCCTGGCTGTTGGCGTCGCCGCGGGTGTAGAAGGCCGGATCGGGCAGGCCCAGCCCGCCCTGGGTGAAGTAGCCGATGTGGCGGCCGAGGTCGGCGAGATCGACGTCGGCGTTGAAATTGAACGCCACCGGGATGCCCACCTGGTGCAGGGCCGCGATGGCCGGTGCGATATGACGGGCCCGACGGATCGCGTCGATGCGTGCCAGCAGCGGCGCGATCGGCTGTGCGCCGTCGGCTTCCACCGCCGCCTCGTCGAGGCCGCTGGCCCAGAAGTCGCCCAGCAGCTGCTGCACGTTGTTGGCCGGCTGGCGCATGGCGGCGTCGAGCAGGTCGCGCTGCTGCTGCAGGGAGCGCTGCTGCAGCTCACCCAGTGCGGTCACCATGCCCTGCGCAGGCACCGGGGTAGCGGCCAGCCAGTCCTTGTTGTGGAAGCTGTAGAAATCGGTGCAGGCGGTCGGGCCCGGCGGCGGCTTCGGCGCGGCGGCGCGACGGCGTTGCGCATCGGCATCGGTGGCGGCACCCAGCAGCGCGAGGATGCCGGCGGCAAGCAGGGTGGGGCGGATAAAAGCGGACAGGGGGGCGATCGGCATTGCAGGTTCCATGGCTGCGGTCTGCGCGGAGTTTAGCCGCGGCCGCGTGAGGCATCGACGGATGCGCGCGTGGTCGACGGTGCCTGGAATGCGAAAGGCCGGGACGGACCCGGCCTTTCGCGTCACACATCCATCGAAGGTCGGTTACCAGATCACGATGCGCTCGGCGCCGGCGCGCACCATCGGGCTGCCTGCCTCGCAGGAGAACGCGGCGGCAAACGCCGGCAGGTTCGACGGCGCACCGATGGCGCGGAAGTTGGCCGGCGCGTGCGGATCGGTCGCCAGCCGCACCTTCAGCTCCTCCGGGGTGAAGTTGCGGCGCCATACCGTCGCCCAGTTGAGGAAGAAGCGCTGGTCCTGGCTGAGGCCATCGACATTCGGATCCTGCTCGCCCTCGCGGGCGCGCTGCAGGGCATCGTAGGCGACCGCGAGGCCGCCGAGGTCGGCGATGTTCTCACCCAGCGTCAGGGTGCCGTTGACGTGCTGGCCCGGGGCGGCCTGGTAGGCGTCGAACTGTGCGACCAGGCGGTCGGTGAGCGCGCGGAAGCCGCTGGCGTCGGCTTCGGTCCACCAGTTCTCGAAGTTGCCGGTCGGCCCGAAGCGGCTGCCCTGGTCGTCGTAGCCGTGGATCATCTCGTGGCCGATCACCGCGCCGATGCCGCCGTAGTTGAGCGCGTCGTCGGCGTTCGGATCGAAGAACGGCGGCTGCAGGATCGCGGCGGGGAACACGATCTCGTTGGCCTGCGGGTTGTAGTAGGCGTTGACCGTCTGCGGCGGCATGAACCACTCGTCCGGATCCACGGGCTTGCCGATCTTGCCGAGCTGCCAGCGGTGGTTGAACTCGCGCGCGGCAAGCACGTTGTCGATATAGCTGTCGCGGCTCGTTGCAAGCCCGCTCCAGTCGCGCCAGTTGGCGGGGTAACCGATCTTCGGGGTGAACGTCTCCCACTTGGCCATCGCCTTGGCGCGCGTGTCCTCGCCCATCCATTCGAGGTTTTCCAGCCGCGCCTTCAGCGCCGCACCGAGGTTGGCGACCAGCTCCTCCATCCGCGCCTTGGACGCAGCCGGGAACGCGGCGTCCACGTAGATCTGGCCCAGCGCCTCGCCGGCGCTGCCGTTGAGGGTGTTGAGCGCACGCTTCCAGCGCGGTTCGATCTCCTGCTGGCCGCGCATGGTCTTGCCGTAGAACTCGTAGTTGGCATTGGCGAAGTCGCTGGACAGGAACGGCGAGGCGCTGTCGACGGTGTGGAAGCGCAGATAGGCCTTCCAGGTGTCGACCGGCACGCTGGTGAGCATGGCGTCCACCTCGCGGTGGAACTCGGGCATCGCCAGCGAGAACGTCGCCGGGGCATCGATGCCCTGCGCGGCGAAGAACGCCGTCCACGGGAAATTCGGTGTCAGTGCATCCGCATCCGCCGGGGTGACCGGGTTGTAGAACAGCGAGGCGTCGCGCGAGAGTTCCACCTGCGACCGCGACTTGTCGGCCAGGCGGGTCTCGAACGCGACCACCGCGCGGGCCTGCTCGCGTGCGGCGTCGGCGGCAATGCCTGACAGCTCGAGCACGCGCGCCACGTGGCGCTCGTAGGCGGCCAGCTTGTCCTTGTGGGTGGCCTCGAAGTAGTAGGTCTTGTCGGGCAGGCCCAGGCCGCCCTGCGCGGCGTAGGCGATGTTGACCTTCGAGTCCTTGAAGTCGGCGTTGGGGCCGAAGCTCACCAGAAAGCTCTCGCCGCGCGCGGCGCTGGTGCGCAGGTAATCGGCCACGCCGGCACCGTCGGCGAGGGCATCGATCGCATCCAGACGGCCCTGGATCGGCGCCAGGCCCTGCGCCTCGATCGCGGCCTCGTCCATGCCGGTGGCCCAGAAGTCGCCGACGATCTTCGCCACGCCGGTGGCGCTGGTGTCGTCCGCCGCCTGCTCGGCGAGCTGGCGCTGTGCGGCCAGCGAACGCTCCACCAGCATCTCGAACGAGCCCCAGGTGGTGCGGTCGCCGGGAATGGCATTGGCGGCCAGCCACTTGCCGTTCGCATGCGCGTTGAGGTCCTGGCAGGCGCTCACGGCTCCGTCCAGATCGGCCAGCTGGAAGCGGTTGACCGGCGGCAGCTTGGCGTCATCCAGTCGTGGTGCAGCGGCGGCTGCCGGCGCGGTGGCGGTGGTGTCGGCCGCTGGTGCGGCGTCGCGGCTGCAGGCGCCCAGCGCCAGCGACACGGCCAGCGACAGGGCGAGGATTTTCGGGGTGTTCGCGATCACGTTCGACTCCGCCCGTCACGGGCCAGGATGGTGGGATGCCGCCGCAATGTACGCCTGCCCGCGGCCGCCGGTGGGTGTCGAAGGTCATGGCCCACCAGGCAGCGCAGGGCCGGGCACGGCACCGCAGGATGCCACCAGCGCACGATCGCCTCGCAGATGCACGCTTCCGCTCAGGACGGCTCCGGGCCCGCTGGTGGCGTGGTGTGATCGCCTTTCGATGCCGGCTCCACGGTCACGGGGCCCAGCACGCGACCCGGACGCCTCGGAGTGGTGAAGGGCGTCGGCTTCGGCGCGGCAGGCACGTTCCTGCGGACCGCGCGCATGCCCGCGCGCACGTCCCCGCCACCGGCGATTTCCAGTTCGAAGCGCTCTTCGTCCAGCTTGCGGACTTCGGCGCTGACCGCCGCGGCCTCGTCGGCATCCACGCCAAGCTCGCGCAACGCCACCTCGCCGAAGCGCAACGCCGACTCGAAGGTTTCGCGGATCTGGTAGTCCACGCCTGTCGCGGTGAGCTCGAGCGAATGCCGGCGATCGTAGGATCGCACCAGCAGGCGCGCCTGCGGAAAGGCGTGGCGAACGAGTTCGGCGATCCGGGTCGCGGCCTTGCGGTCGTCGATACAGACCGCGATCGCGCGCGCCTGCGCGGCGCCCGACGCGTGGAGCACGTCCAGGCGCGTGCCGTCGCCGTAATACACCTTGAAACCGAATTCCGTCGCGTTGCGGATCCTGTCGACGTCGGCATCGATGATGGTGACGTCGACATCGCGCGCAAGCAGGGCCTGGCTCATGACCTGCCCGAAGCGTCCGAATCCGATGATCAGCACGGCGCCATGCTGGTCGTGCACTTCTTCCACGCCGGCGAGGGAGGGCGCGGCGCGGCGATGGAACTGCCGTAGCAGCACTACCACCAGCGGCGTCAGTGCCATCGACAGCACCACCACCGCAGTGAAGTTGGCATTCGCGGCGCCGCCGATCACACCCGACGACTGCGCCGCCGCATACAGCACGAACGCGAACTCGCCGCCCTGTGCCATGAGCGTCGCGCGGTCCAGCGCCTCGTCGTGCGGGGCTCTCGTCACGCGGGCGACCGCATAGATGCACGCGGCCTTGGCCGCCATCATCGCCGGGACCAGCATCGCGATGAGCGCCCAGTTCGCCGCGACCACGGCGAGGTCCAGCGACATCCCGACCGCAACGAAGAACAGGCCGAGCAGGAGCCCGCGAAAGGGCTCGATGTCGGCCTCGAGCTGGTGGCGGAAGGTGGATTCCGACAGCAGCACCCCGGCAAGGAACGCCCCGGTGGCCGTGGACAGCCCGCCCATGTCCATCAGCAGCGCGGCACCGAGCACCACCAGCAGCGCGGCGGCGGTCATGACCTCGCGCGCGCCGGCGCGGGCCAGCAGGCGGAACAGCGGGTTGAGCAGGTACAGGCCCGCCACCACCAGGCCGGCCAGCGACAGCAGGGCCACGAGCGCCGCGACGCCGCGCGAGCCGGCGGCATGGTCGTCCGGCAATGGCGACATCAGCGCCACCAGTGCCAGCAGCGGGACGATCAGGAGGTCCTCGAACAGCAGCACCGACACCATCTTCTGCCCGCGCCGGGTGGCGATGTCGCCGCGTTCGGCCAGCGCCTGCATGACGATGGCGGTCGACGTCAGCACGAACCCCGTCGCGCCCACGAAGGCCGTCGCCGGCGGAAACCCGAACGACCAGGCGACCACGGTCAGCACGGCGCTGCAGGTGGCGATCTGCAGCGACCCCAGGCCGAAGATCTGCCGGCGCAGGCCCCACAGGTGCGAAGGGCGCATCTCCAGACCGATCACGAACAGGAACATCACCACGCCGAGTTCCGCGACATGCAGGATGGCTTGCGGATCGGCGAAGAGCGCAAGTCCGAACGGCCCGATCAGCAGCCCGGCGGAGAGGTAACCCAGGACCGAGCCCAGCCCGAGGCGGCGGAACAGCGCAACCGCCAGCACCGCCGCCCCCAGCAGGACGACCATCTGCACCAGCTGGTGGGTGACGTCGCCGTGTTCCATCAGCGGGCCCGGGTGGACGCGGTCAGGCCGTGCGGCAAGGACGGCGCACCTCGCGCCTGGCGTCGCCGGTCTGCCATGTCCGTCTCCCCGCGATGCAGTGCATGCATCGTGGCACAGCACACCCGGCGGGCAGTATCGATCGGCGGGCGTCAGCACGATGCCATCTGCGCGTTTATGAACCGGTCGCGGCCGGGCCGCGCGCTGCCCGCCGGTTTGCCGTAGAATCCGACCCGTTCTGCGATACGGCTGCTCCTGCTCTCGAGCGCGAACCGCTCTCGAACAGTGACGATCCTGGTATGCCCGCCGCGGCCTCCGCGCCCGGTCTCTATCCCGCACGTCCTTCCTCGCGCAGACACGACACGGAAACGTCCGTGCCGTCATCACGTCGCCCGCAGCGCGGTTCTGGATAGCGCGGGGACGGACTTCGTGCGCCATGACGCCGGAAAACTCCGGCCGGGCGCGCGATGCGTCAAGGAGACATCCATGCAATTCGAAACCCTCGGGCTTTCGCCCGCGCTGCTGCGTGCCCTGGCCGAAACCGGCTACACCACGCCGACCCCGATCCAGGCGCAGGCGATCCCGCTGGTGCTGGCCGGCCACGACCTGCTGGGCGGCGCCCAGACCGGTACCGGCAAGACCGCCGCGTTCGGCCTGCCGCTGCTGCAGCGCCTGGCCAAGGAAACCCCGCCCAAGGGCCCGCGCAAGCCGCGCGCGCTGATCCTGGTGCCGACCCGCGAGCTCGCGGTGCAGGTGGCCGACAGCATCAAGGCATACAGCCGCCACCTGCGCCTCAATGTGACCACGCTGTTCGGTGGCGTCGGCATGCAGCCGCAGATCGAGAACCTGCGCCGCGGCGTCGACGTGCTGGTCGCCTGCCCGGGCCGCCTGCTCGACCACATGCAGTCCGGCCACGCCAAGCTCGATGCCATCGAGGTGCTGGTGCTCGATGAAGCCGATCGCATGCTCGACATGGGCTTCCTGCCGAGCATGAAGCGCATCCTCGCCAAGGTGCCGTCGCAGCGGCAGACGCTGCTGTTCTCGGCCACCTTCGAACCGCGCATCCGTGCACTGGCGCTGGAGATCATGCGCAATCCGCAGCAGGTGCAGGTGACGTCGAACAACGTCATCGCCGACACCATCGTGCACCGCGCGCACCCGGTCGATTCCGGCCGCAAGCGCGACCTGCTGATCGAAATCCTCAGCCGGCGTCACACCGACCGCGTGCTGGTGTTCGGCAAGACCAAGCATGGCTGCAACCGTCTCGCTGAGCAGCTGGAAACGGCGGGCCTGCCGGCGGTGGCGATCCACGGCAACAAGAGCCAGGCGCAGCGCCAGAAGGCGCTGGACCAGTTCAAGTCGGGCAAGGCGCGCATCCTGGTGGCCACCGACGTCGCCGCGCGCGGACTCGACATCCCGAACCTGCCGCTGGTGATCAACCACGACCTGCCTATGGTCGCCGAGGACTACGTGCACCGCATCGGCCGTACCGGCCGCAACGGCGCGACGGGTGAGGCGCTGTCGCTGGTCTCGGCCGACGAGGCCATCCTGCTGCGGCAGATCCAGCGCATGCTCAAAGCCGACATCTCGATGGTGGAGGTCGAAGGCTATGCGCCGACGCAGCCGATCCGCCTCGACGGCCCGCTGCAGTCGGCCAAGCGTGGCGGCGGCGGACGTGCCCCGGGTGGAGCTGCGCGCAAGCCGGCGCATCGCGCGCATGGCAAGCCACAGGAGCGGGGTGCGCATGCACACGCCGGCCCGCGCCAGGGCCGTGGCACGCGCACCGACGGGCGCAGCGCCCAGCGGCCTTCGGTTCGCGGCTGATGCAGCGGCCGTTGCCAGGTCGTGGCTGAAGCCGCGATCCGGCAGCGGCGCTGTCGCCCCATAACGGAAAAGGCCGCGCATGCGCGGCCTTTTCTCTTTCCGTTGTCGTGATCAGGACGGGTCGGCCCCGCACGGCGATCGCGTGCAGTGGCCGGACTCAGCGCTCGAGCAGCGGCAGCTTGTCGGGCTTGCCTTCCCAGTCCTTGGCGTCCGCCGGCGGTTCCTTGCGGGTGGTGATCACCGGCCAGTCGCGCGACAGTTCGGCATTCAATGCCACGAAGTGCTCCTGCCCGGCGGGGACGTCGTCCTCCGGATAGATCGCGTTGATCGGGCACTCCGGCTCGCACAGGGTGCAGTCGATGCACTCGTCCGGATCGATCACCAGGAAATTCGGGCCTTCGTGGAAACAGTCGACCGGGCACACCTCGACGCAGTCGGTGTACTTGCACTTGATGCAGTTCTCGGTGACGACGAAAGGCATGGAGTTCCTCGGGGCGATACGACAGCCAGGCCGACAAGTTTAAGCCACGTGCCCGACTGGCGGTGCGAGCGGTTCGCATCCGCGCGCGTATAAAGAAGAAAGCCCGCGTCCTGCGACGCGGGCTTTCGAAGATGGCGCTCCCTACGGGATTCGAACCCGTGTTTTAGCCTTGAGAGGGCCACGTCCTAGGCCTCTAGACGAAGGGAGCGATGTCGGCCGCGAGGGCCACCGGCTGGACGACCGGCCTGCACGAAGCGGATGCCCCGTGCAGCTTGCTAGTATAGCAACACACGGACGCTGTTGTGTCGTCCCCGCGTCCGCCGGAGAGAACTTCGCGGACCTTTTTCCAGAAGCACTTGATGACCCAGACCCCCGATTCCATCCCCGCGCCCCTTCCCGTGCCCGTGTTGCACACCATTGCGCGGGAGCACCATCCGATCTCCCGCAAGGCCATCAGCCCAGGCGCGCTGCGCGTGCTCTACCGCCTGCGCGAGGCCGGGCATGGCGCCTTCCTGGTCGGCGGCGCGGTCCGCGACCTGCTGATCGGCCTGCAGCCCAAGGATTTCGACATCGCGACCGATGCGACGCCGGACGAGGTGCGCGCGCTGTTCCGCAACTCGCGGTTGATCGGCCGCCGCTTCCGCCTCGCCCACGTGGTGTTCGGCCGCGAGATCGTCGAAGTGGCCACGTTCCGCTCGAACGCCGATGACGGCAGCGGCGACCGCGAGACGCACGAGGGTGGCCGCCTGCTGCGCGACAACGTCTACGGCACCATCGAGGAGGACGCGATCCGTCGCGACTTCACCGCCAACGCGCTCTATTACGCGATCGAGGACTTCTCGGTGCGCGACTACACCGGCGGTTTCGAGGACGTGCAGAACCGCGTGCTCAAGCTGATCGGCGATCCCGAGCAGCGTTACCGCGAGGATCCGGTACGGATGCTGCGTGCGGTGCGGCTGGCGGCGAAGCTCGATTTCAGCATCGATCCGGCCACCGCCGCTCCCATCGCAGTGCTGGCCCCGCTGCTGCGCGAGGCCGCGCCGGCACGGCTGTTCGAGGAATGCCTGAAGCTGTTCCTCTCGGGGCGCGGCGAGGCCAGCTTCCTCGGCCTCGAGGCGCACGGGCTGCTGCCGATCCTGTTCCCGGAAAGCGCCGACGCCCTCGCACGCAACCGCAGTGGCGTGCTGCGCGAGTTCATCCTCGAAGGCCTGCGCAACACCGACGCGCGGGTGGCGGCGGACGAGCCGGTGTCGCCGGCGTTCCTGTTCGCACTGCTGCTGTGGCCCGCGTACTGCCATGCGCTGATCGGCCTGCAGGCGGCCGGTACCCATGCCGCGGAGGCCCAGCGCCGCGCCGCCGACCGGGTCACGCTGCACCAGCTCGGCACCGTCGCGCTGCCGCGCCGCTTTTCGCTGCCGATGCAGGAGATCTGGTTGCTGCAGACCCGCCTGCCGCTGCGCCAGCGCAAGCGGGTGATGCGCACGCTCGCGCATCCGCGCTTCCGCGCCGCGTTCGACTTCCTGGTGCTGCGTGATGCGGCGTCCGGGAGCCACGCCGAGGATGTCGAGTTCTGGCGCGAGGCACAGCGCGATCCCGATCATGCGATCGCCGCGCACCCGCCGACGGTCGAGGGCGAGGGCGAGGGCGATGCGGGGGAACCGCGCAAACGGCGTCGCCGGCGGCGTCGGCCGGCGTCCGCGGACGCGGGTTAGCGGCCCACGTGTCGGCACCGTCGGACTGCGATCGGTCGCCCGGTTGCGAGGCCGCGATCGGCCTGGGCGCCAACCTCGGTGATCCGGTGGCCACGTTACGCAGTGCCTTCGATGCGCTGGCGGCGTTGCCCGGGACCCGCCTGCTGGCGGCGTCCCCGCTGTATCGAAGCGCCGCCTGGGGGAGGCAGGACCAGCCGCCCTTCGTGAACGCCGTCGCGCGGCTGCACACCCGGCTCGCGCCCGACGTACTGCTGGAGGCGCTGCTGCGCATCGAAGCCGGGCACGGCCGGGTGCGCGCCGACGATCCGGCGTTGCGCTGGGGGCCGCGCCTGCTCGACCTCGACCTGCTGCTGTACGGCGCGCGCCGCATCGACACGCCCGGCCTGCGGGTGCCGCACCCGCACCTGCACGAGCGCGCCTTCGCGCTGCGGCCGCTGCTTGACGTGTGGCCGGATGCAGCGATCCCGGGCCTGGGGCCCGCCCGTGACCTGTTGGCGGGCGTCGACGAGGCCGGAGTGGTGCGCCTGGACGACAGCCACGACCGCAGCGACAGGCGGCTGTAACCCCGCGGAGCTACACTCGGGGCATGGACAAGCCGATCACCGTTCCCGACCTGTTGGCCGCGCGCAGCGCGGGCCGCAGGCTCACGATGCTCACCGCGTACGACGCCGGTTTCGCGCGCGTGCTCGATGCCAACGGCGTCGACCTGCTGCTGGTCGGCGACTCGCTCGGCATGGTGGTGCAGGGCCACGGCTCGACGCTGCCGGTGACCGTCGACGACATGGTCTATCACACCGCCTGCGTGGCGCGGGCGATCCGCCGTGCATTGCTGGTGGCCGACCTGTCGTTCCAGGCCGACGCCACGCCGGAGCGCGCGCTGGACGCCTCGACGCGGCTGCTGCAGGCCGGCGCGGGCATGGTCAAGCTGGAAGGCGCGGGCCCCAAGCTCGAGGTCATCCGCTTCCTGGTCGAGCGCGAAATCCCGGTCTGCGCGCATCTTGGGCTCACCCCGCAGGCGGTGCTGCGGATGGGCGGCTTCAAGGTGCAGGGCCGCGAGGCCGCGGCCGCGGAACGCCTGCGCGAGGAAGCGCGACAGGTGGCCGAAGCCGGCGTTGCGCTCATCGTGCTCGAGGGTGTGCCGGCCCCGTTGGCCGCCACCATCACCGCGGCGAGCGCGGTGCCGACGATCGGCATCGGCGCCGGCGCCGATTGCGACGGCCAGGTGCTGGTGCTGCACGACCTGCTCGGCCTCGACAGTGGCCATCGCCGCCCGCGCTTCGTCAAGGACTTCCTCGCCGAGGGTGGCTCGGTTGCCGGCGCCGTGCAGGCGTATGTCGCCGCGGTGCGCGAGGGCAGCTTTCCCGGCGCCGAACACTCGTACAAGTAGTGGAAGCCTCCGCGGATTGCCGCGGAGGTGCGCCGATCGGGCAGCGCGACACACGCTCGCCCCCCCACGAATGAGGCGATGCAGCTTCGGGCGCACGCTGCTGCGCATGTCCGCACGATGCGCATGGTTGCCGCGTCGATCCAGCCACGAGCAAGCCCGTGCCGCGCGATCTGCAAGAATCGCCGACCCCGACCGGATGATCGCCCCCGAGATGATCGACATCGTCAACGACCTCGCCACGCTGCGTGACCGCGTCGGCAACTGGAAACGCGAAGGCCTGCGCGTCGGGCTGGTGCCGACGATGGGCAACCTGCACGCGGGCCACCATTCTCTGGTGCGCCTCGCCCGCGCGCATGCCGATCGCGTCGTGGCGAGCGTGTTCGTGAATCCCACCCAGTTCGGTCCGAACGAGGATTTCGCCCGCTATCCACGCACTCCGGACGCCGACGCCGAAGGGCTCGCGGCCGCCGGCTGCGACCTGATGTGGGCGCCGTCGGTGGACACGATGTATCCGCTCGGTGTCGACAACGCGGTGCGCATGTCGGTGCCGGGAGTGACGGAGGTGCTGGAGGGGAAGCGGCGACCCGGCCACTTCGACGGCGTGGCGACGGTGGTGTCGCGGCTGTTCCTGCAGGTGCAGCCGGACGTTGCCGCGTTCGGGCTCAAGGACTACCAGCAGCTTGCGGTGATCCGCCACCTCGTGCGCGACCTGGCCTTTCCGCTGGAGCTGCTGCCCGGCACCATCGTGCGCGACGCCGACGGCCTCGCGCTGAGTTCGCGCAACCAGTACCTGTCGCCGGCGCAACGCGCCGCGGCGCCGTTGATCCACGCCACCCTGCAGCGCATGCGCGAGCGCAGCCTGGCCGGCGAGCCGCGCGATGCGATCGAGGCCGCCGCGCACCAGGCGCTCACCGCCGGCGGATTCGAGGTGGACTACGTGGTGATCCGTACCCCCGCGCTCGCTGTGCCCACCGATGGTCACGGCCCGCGAGTGGCGCTGGTGGCGGCGCGCCTCGGCACGACACGGCTGATCGACAATCTCCAGTTCGGCAGCGGCGGCTGAACCCCCGCGACCGTTTTGTTGCGATGCGGCAGGGGGTGCATATACTGGCGCCCTTCGCGGACCCCACGTCCCGCAACTCCCGTTTCCGCGGGCCGATGCCATGCAACTGACCCTGCTCAAAGCCAAGATCCACCGTGCCACCGTCACCCACGCGGAGCTGCACTACGAAGGCTCCTGCGCGATCGACGGGGACCTGCTCGACCTGTCGGGCATCCGCGAGTACGAGCGCATCGAGATCTACAACATCAACAACGGCGAGCGCTTCGCGACCTATGCGATCCG
This sequence comes from Luteimonas yindakuii, assembly GCF_004803715.2. Lineage (NCBI taxonomy): Bacteria > Pseudomonadati > Pseudomonadota > Gammaproteobacteria > Lysobacterales > Lysobacteraceae > Luteimonas > Luteimonas yindakuii. Next base: position 1,988,401 of record NZ_CP039383.2, on the reverse strand, counting down.
AGCCGAGGCTGGCAGCGGCATCATTTCGGTCAACGGCGCCGCCGCGCACAAGGCGGCCTGTGGCGACCTCGTCATCATCTGCGCCTATGGCGCCTGCGACGAGGCCGAAGCGGCGGCGTTCAGGCCGAGCCTGGTGTATGTGGACCGGCAGAACCGGATGACGCACACCAACGAGTCGATCCCGGCGCAGGCGGCCTGATGTCGGCGGCGGCGCGGCGGCTTCAGCAGGCGCTGGCGCCGCATGCGCGCCGGCTCGCCGACACCCGCATCACCGGGCTGGTCGGCGCCGATCCGGCCCGCGCGACCACGCTGTCGCTGCGCGTCGGCCCGCTGTACGCCAACTTCGCCCGCCAGCGCTTCGATGCGCAGGCACTGGCCGCGCTGCACGCGCTGGCCACTGAGGCCGGACTGCCGCAGGCACTGCGTGCGCTGTTCGACGGCGCAATGGTCAACGCCTCCGAACAGCGTCCGGCCCTGCACACCGCATTGCGCTCGGCGCTTGGCGCCACGCCGGTGGCCCGTGATGCGCATGCGCAGGCGCGTGAGGCACGGTCGCGCATGGCGGCGATGGTGGATGCACTGGCGGCGTCGGACGTCACCGATATCGTCAACGTCGGCATTGGCGGTTCCGATCTCGGTCCGCGGCTGGTGGTCGATGCACTCAAGGATGCGCACAGCGGGCGTTTCCGCGTGCACTTCCTGACCAATGTCGACGGCAGCGACGCGTTCCATCGCCTGCGCGGACTGGACCCGGCGAAGACTGCGGCGATCCTGGTGTCGAAGAGCTTCGGCACCCAGGAAACCCTGCTCAACGGCGCCATCCTGCGCGACTGGCTGGGCGGTAGCGAACGTCTCCATGCGGTCAGCGCCAACGTCGAGAAGGCACAGGCGTTCGGTGTCGATCCCACGCGCGTGCTGCCGATGTGGGACTGGGTGGGCGGGCGCTATTCGCTGTGGTCGGCGGTCGGTTTCTCGATCGCGCTGGCCATCGGCATGGACGGCTTCGAGGCACTGCTGGCCGGCGCCGCGGAGATGGACGCGCATGTGCTCGAGGCTCCGCTCGAGGCCAACCTGCCGGTGCTGCATGCCCTGGCGGCGGTGTGGAACCGCAACGGCCTTGGGCTGCCGACCCATGCCGTGCTGCCCTACGACGAACGCCTCGCACTGCTGCCGGCCTACCTGCAGCAACTGGTGATGGAAAGCCTCGGCAAGTCCGTCACGCCCGATGGCGAACCGGCCGACGTCGACACCGTGCCGGTGCTGTGGGGCGGTGCCGGCACCAATTCGCAGCACAGTTTCTTCCAGGCGCTGCACCAGGGTACCCAGACCGTGCCCGCGGACTTCATCGGCGTCGTGCGGCCCGACCATCCGTACGCCGAGAACCACGCCGCGCTGCTGTCCAACCTGCTGGCGCAGACCGAAGCACTGGCGAACGGCCATGCGGCCGATGATGCGCAGAAGCGCTATCCCGGCAACCGGCCGTCGACACTGTTGCTGCTGGATGCGCTGACGCCGCGTTCGCTGGGTGCGTTGATCGCGCTGTACGAACACAGCGTCTACCTGCAGTCGGTGCTGTGGGGCATCAACGCGTTCGACCAGTGGGGCGTGGAACTGGGCAAGCGCATTGCCGGGGAACTCCTGCCGGCGGTGAAGGGCGAACCTGCGCGGGTGGAAGATCCGGTGACGCGTGCGCTGCTGGCGGAGATCGCCGCGCGGCGTTGAGCCACAGGCGACCAGGGCGCCGGTGGTACGTCGATGCGGGTCGCCGCATGTAGACGAAGCGATCTGCGACGCACGCGCCCTGCCGGCTACGGACGAATGTCGGGTCGGCTACGCCCCGTGCCGCCGTAGCGCCCAGTCCACGTGTTCGTCCACCAGCGCATCGCCCGAATCCTTGCGTGAGCGCAGTGCGTCGAGCGTTTCCGCCGTGGTCGGCGCGTTGCCCAGGGCCACGGCGATATTGCGCAGCCAACGTCGGTGCCCGCTGCGCCGGATGGCCGAGCCTTCGGTGCGCTGCAGGAACTCCTCCTCCGTCCAGGCGAACAGTTCCGCCAGCGTCGCGGTGTCGAGGTTGTTGCGTGCGCGGAAATCGGGCTCGTCGTGGCGCCGGGCGAACTTGTTCCACGGGCACACGAGCTGGCAGTCGTCGCAGCCGAAAATGCGGTTGCCGATCGGCGCGCGCAGTGGTTCGGGGATCGCACCGTCGTGCTCGATGGTCAGGTAGCTGATGCAGCGGCGCGCATCCAGCCGCTGCGGCGCGACGATCGCACCGGTCGGGCAGATATCGATGCAGCGCGTGCAGGTGCCGCAGTGCGCCGTGGCGGGCGGGTCCACCGGCAGTGGCAGGTCGACGTAGATCTCGCCGAGGAAGAACCACGAACCGCCGTCGCGGTCGATCAGGCAGGTGTGCTTGCCGATCCAGCCGAGGCCGGCATTGCGTGCCAGTGCGCGTTCGAGCACCGGCGCTGAATCGACGAACACCCGATGTCCGAACGGTCCCACCAGCTCGGCAACGCGGTCGGCGAGCTTCTGCAGGCGGTTGCGCATCAGCTTGTGGTAGTCGCGGCCGAGGGCGTAGCGGGCGACGTAGGCGCGGCGTCCGTCGGCAAGCGTGCGCCAGCTTTCGGCATGGTCGTCGCGGCCGTAGTCGAGGCCGACCGAGATCACCCGCAACGTGCCCGGCACCAGCTCCGCGGGGCGCGCGCGACGCTCGCCGTGGCGCGCCATCCAGTCCATCGTGCCGTACAGGCCTTCGGCCAGCCACGAGCGCAGGTGTGCTTCGTCCTCGCCGAGCTCGATGCCGCTGATGCCCATGCGCTGGAAGCCCGCATCGCGCGCCAGCTCGCGGATGTGCGCGGCGAGTGCGGTGGCGTCGACGTCGGGCGTACGGGGCGCGGGTGTGTTCACTGCTGAAGTATAGAATCGCGCCCATGAGCGATTCCGCACCCGGCGCGTCCGGTTTCCTGTACGTGAATGCCGCGCTGCGGATGCTGGAGCAGGCCGCGATCGAGGAGGCCGGCGGCGATGGCTCCGTGTTGATGGAACGCGCCGGGGCCGCGGCCTGGCGCACCGCGCGCCGGCGCTGGCCGCAGGCGCGACGGGTGCTCGTCGTCTGCGGCCCCGGCAACAACGGTGGCGATGGATACGTCGTCGCCCGCCATGCATTGCAGGCCGGCTGTGAGGTGCGCGTACGGCACGCGCCCCAGCACGCCCCCAGCAGTGTGCTGGCGCAACGCGCCGCGCAGGCCTTCATGGCCGCCGGAGGCGTCGTCGGAGTCGCGGATGGCGCCTTGCCGTTGTGCGATCTGGTGGTGGATGCGGTATTCGGTATCGGCCTCGCGCGCGCACCGGACGATGGCGTCACGGCATTGCTGGACGCGATCAATGCGCTGGCTGCACCGGTGCTTGCTCTCGACGTGCCCAGCGGCGTGGATGCCGGCAGCGGCGACGTGCATGGCGCGGCGGTGCGGGCGACCGTCACGTTGCAGTTCCTCGGCGCGCACCTCGGGCTGCAGACCGGCCCCGCGCTCGACCACGCCGGTGAACGGCTGCTCGATACGCTGGATGTTTCCCCGGCGGTGCTCGCCGGCGTGCGCGCCGATGCGCAGTGGTTCGCAGTCGCTGCGCTGACCGGGTGGTTCCCTCCGCGCGCGCGTGACAGCCACAAAGGGAACGCCGGCCACGTGCTGTGCGTCGGTGGCGACCATGGCAAGGGTGGGGCGGTGCTGCTCGCTGCCGAGGCGGCGCTGCGTTGCGGCGCCGGCCTGGTCAGCGTGGCGACGCGCGCCATGCACGTGGGGCCCATGCTGGCGCGTCGGCCGGAAGCGATGCCGCACGTCGTCGACGACGCATCCGCATTGCAACCATTGCTCGACGCCGCAACCGTGGTTGCGCTGGGTCCGGGCCTGGGCACTGCCGGCTGGGGCGAGTCGCTGTATACGTCCGCGCTCGCGGGCCAGCACGCCCTGGTATTCGACGCCGACGCGCTCAACCTGCTTGCCTGCCGCGGTGATCGCCTTCCGGCGGAGACGATCCTGACCCCGCATCCGGGTGAGGCCGCACGTCTGCTTGGATGCGATGTCGCCCGCGTGCAGCGCGACCGCCATGCCGCAGTGCAGGCCCTGGTGGGGCGCTACCGGTGCTGCGTGATCCTCAAGGGTGCCGGCAGCCTGGTTGCCGCGCCGGATCGCATGACGCGTCTGATCGCCGCGGGAAATCCCGGCATGGCGGTGGGTGGCATGGGCGATGTCCTGACCGGCTGCGTGGCGGCATTGCGTGCGCAGGGCATGCAGCCATTCGAGGCGGCGACCGCGGGCGCGCTGCTGCATGCACGCGCGGGCGATCGTGCTGCGGCCGGCGGGGGCGAACGTGGCCTGCTGCCGTCCGACCTCTTTCCGTATCTGCGCGAGGGTGCGAATCCGTGAACACCGGAAGCACTTACGAGTTGCAGCTGGACGATGCCGCCGCGACCGAAGCGCTGGCCTGGCGGCTGGCGGATTCGCAACCGCGCGATGGCGCGGTGGTCCACCTGCACGGCGACCTCGGTGCCGGCAAGTCGACCCTGGCGCGCGCGTGGCTGAGGCGCCTCGGTGTGGAGGGCACCGTACGCAGTCCGACGTACACGCTGGTCGAGCGCTACCCGCTGGCCAGCGGCGGCGAAGCGCTGCACCTCGATCTGTACCGCATCGGTGATCCGGGTGAGCTGGAATTTCTCGGTCTCGACGAGGCGGGTGGCGCGTTGTGGCTGGTCGAGTGGCCACAGCGTGGCGCCGGCGCGCTGCCGCCGGCCGATCTGGCGATGCACCTGGCGCTGGCGGCGCAGGGTCGGGCGCTCCGCATCGAAGCCTGCTCGGCGAAGGGACGCGAGTGGGTCGACCGGCTCCGTGATGGTGAAGTTGTGACGGTTTCCTGAACCACCTGCGCAGGAAGGGGCGGCAGGTGGCGGATTCATAAGGGAAAACATCTTGCAAACAAAACCGGCTGGTGCTTGACTACGGTCCATGCGCGCCCGGGGAGCTCGAATCCAGGAACTTCTGTTGGGGTTGGCCCTTCTGGCCGGCCTCGTCTGGAGCGTCGTGGCCAAGGCCGGCGAAGTCGGCGGCGTCCAGCTCGCCGCCGGTGCCACCGGAACCCGTGCGGAGCTGGTGCTGCCCGCCGAGGTGGAATTCCGCACGCTGAACCTGGCCGACCCGCATCGGCTGGTGGTCGACCTGCCCGGTACCACGCTGCCCCGCAACCTGCGGTTGCCCGCGCCGACGGGCCTGGTGAAGGCGGTCCGCAGTGGCCAGCCGCAGCCTGGTACCAGCCGCATCGTGTTCGACCTGCACCAGCCGGTGGTGGCGCTCAAGCCGCGATTCGAGCCCGCCGCCAATGGCGTGCGCCTGGTGCTGGAGTGGCCGGACGATGGCGACGTCGTCTCCGGTCCGGCGGTTGCCGCCGCGGTGGCGGCATCCGGCGCGGCCCCGGGGCCTGCAGTCGTGGTGCCGACGCCCGATCCGGTGGCGGCCTCCAACGCCGCGACCTCGCGGCTGATCGCCGGGAGTGCGCAGCCCGGATCTGCTCGTGGCGCCGTGCCGTCATCAACCGCTCCGACGCCGGCGCCCGCAAGTGCCGGTGACCTCGCCGCCTCGAGTGCCGCGACCTCGCGCCTGATTTCCGAAATCGCCGCATCCCGCGCCACGCCTCCAGCAACTTCCTCAACGCAGGTGGCCGCCGCATCGCCGCCGCCGGCGCGTCCGGCCACCCCGCCGGCAACGCCGCCACAGCAACAGCCGCATCAGGCGCGTGCGCCACAGACCGCCAGCGTCACCCCGGTGCCGCCACTCAACCAGGCCATCAGTGCAGCGGGTACGCGTCCGCTGGTCATCGCCATCGACGCCGGCCACGGTGGCCAGGACCCGGGCGCGGTCGGTCCCACCGGACAGCGCGAGAAGGACATCACCCTGGCCATCGCCCGCGAACTTGCGCGGCAGGTGGATGCAACGCCGGGCCTCAAGTCCTACCTGACGCGCGACCGCGACCAGTTCCTGCCGCTCAACCGGCGCACCCAGCTCGCGCGCCAGGCCGGCGCGGACATGTTCATCTCCATCCACGCCGATGCCGCGCCCAACCGCAATGCGAAGGGTTCGTCGGTGTATGTGCTGTCGCTGCGCGGGGCGTCGTCGCAGCGCGCGCGCTGGCTGGCCGACAAGGAAAACGCGGCCGACCTCATCGGCGGCGTGCGCCTGCAGGAGGCCGACGGCACGCTGGCCTCGGTCCTGCTCGATCTCACCCAGAGCGGGCAGATGAAGGCCTCCGAGGACGCCGGCCAGCACGTGCTCGCCGGGCTCAAGCGGATCGGCAACAACCACAAGCCGCATATCGAGCGGGCGAACTTCGCCGTGCTGCGCACCTCCGACATGCCGGCGATGCTGGTCGAGACCGCGTTCCTGTCCAACGCCGAGGAAGAGCAGCGGCTGATCGATCCGCGCTTCCAGTCCACCGTTGCGCGTGCCGTGCTCGACGGCGTGAACACCTATTTCTCCAACCAGCCGCCGCCGGGCACCCTGTACGCCGCGCGGGCGGCGGCCGCCGTGGCGGGCAACAGCGGCCAGGGCGGCAGCCCCTGACGCGCTGACGGCCCGCGCGCCAGCGACGCATGGTTGCAGCCGCTATCATCGCGGCTGATCCGCTGCAGCAGACGTCGTGCGCATCCGCCAGTTGCCCGAGACCCTCGCCAACCAGATCGCCGCCGGCGAGGTCGTCGAACGCCCGGCGTCCGTGGTCAAGGAACTGGTCGAGAACGCGCTGGACGCCGGTGCGGGTCGGGTCGACATCGAACTCGAAGAAGGCGGCGTGCGGCTGATCCGCGTGCGCGACGACGGCGGCGGCATTCCGCCCGACGAGCTTCCGCTCGCGGTCTCGCGCCACGCCACCAGCAAGATCGCATCGCTCGACGACCTCGAGGCGGTGGCCACGCTGGGCTTCCGTGGCGAGGCGCTGCCGTCGATCGCGTCGGTGAGCCGCTTCCTGCTGGTCTCGCGCACCGTCGATGCCGCGCATGCCAGCGCGCTTGCGGTCGAGGGCGGGCAACTGGGCGCGCTGGAACCGAAGGCGCACCCGACCGGCACCACGGTCGAGGTGCGCGACCTGTTCTACAACGTGCCGGCGCGGCGCAAGTTCCTGCGCGCCGAGCGCACCGAGCTCGGCCATGTCGAGGACTGGCTGCGTTCGCTGGCGCTGGCGCGCCCCGACGTCGAGCTGCGCATCGCCCACAACGGCAAGCCACTGCGACGTTATCGAGGTGGCGGCTCGCTGTTCGAGGACGGACGGCTGGAAGAAACACTGGGCGCGGAGTTCGCGCGGCAGGCGCTGCGGATTGACCACAGCGCCGCGGGGCTGCGCCTGTCGGGCTGGATCGCGCGCCCGGCCTATTCGCGTGCCAGTGCCGACCAGCAGCATCTCTACGTCAACGGCCGCGCGGTGCGCGACCGCAGCATCAGCCATGCGGTCAAGCAGGCGTACGCGGACGTGATGTACCACGGGCGCCAGCCTGCGTATGTGCTGTTCCTGGAGCTCGACCCCACGCGCGTGGACGTCAACGTGCATCCGGCCAAGCACGAGGTGCGATTCCGCGACGGCCGCCTGCTGCACGAGTTCGTCTACCGCACGCTGCAGGGGGCCCTGGCCGAAACGCGTGCCGGCCTCGGGGCGGCAGTGACGTCGGACGCCTCGTCGCCGGAACCATCGGCGGCTTCAGCATTCGCCGCGTCCTGGACCGGCAGCGGGCAGCCGCGCGAACAATCGCACCTGGCGCTGCGCGTCGACGAACTGCGCGCAGGCTACGCAGCGCTGTACGGGGCGACCCCGGCCGCCGCAGATGGCGGCGTGGTCGTTGGACACGCGATGCCCGACGCCGACGAGCGCGGCATTCCGCCGCTCGGCTTCGCCCTGGCGCAGCTGCATGGCATCTACATCCTGAGCCAGGCGGCCGATGGCCTGATCGTCGTCGACATGCATGCAGCGCATGAGCGCATCGGCTACGAGAAGCTGAAGGCCGCGCACGACAGCGAGGGCCTGCGCATGCAGCCGCTGCTGGTGCCACAGACCGTGGCCGTCGCCGAGCGCGAGGCCGAGGTTGCCGAGCGCGAGGCTGCGGTGCTGTCGGAGCTGGGCTTCGACGTCTCGCGGGCCGGGCCGCAGTCGCTGCTGCTGCGTGGCGTGCCGGCGCTGCTCGCGCAGGGCGACACCGAGGCCTTGTTGCGCGACGTGCTGGCCGACCTGCGCGAACACGGACACAGCCGCCGCGTCAGCGGCGCACGCGACGAGCTGCTCTCGACGATGGCCTGCCATGGTTCGGTGCGTGCCAACCGCCGGCTCACGGTGCCCGAGATGAACGCGCTGCTGCGGCAGATGGAAGAAACCGAACGTTCGGGCCAGTGCAATCATGGGCGTCCGACCTGGGCACGCTTTACTCTCCCGGAGATCGATCGCTGGTTCATGCGGGGACGCTGATGCGGAACGACGGGGAACGACCCATGACATGGCGCTGGCTGGGCATGGCGTTGCTGGTGTTGCTGGCCGGCTGCACGGGCGACGAGGGGTATGGCGGCGGTCCCGCGACGATCGACCCCGCCTACCTGCATGCAGAGCAGCAGTGGCGGCTGGAACGCGCGCGCGCGCTGCAGGCCGACGATGGCTGGACCACGCTGGTCGGCCTGCACTGGCTCGAGCTCAAGGCGCACTACATCGGCAACGGCCCGCGCGCGGGGATCAACCTCGGCATCGGGCCGCCACGGCTGGCGCTGGTGCAGCAGGAGGCGGGGCAGGTCCACATCACGCCGGAGCGCGACGTCGCCCTCACCGTGGATGGGGCGCCGCTGCGCGGGCGCACGCGGTTGCGGCCGGACCATGATGAAGCGCCCACCCGGATCGGCTTCGACGCCGGCCGAGGCGAGCTGACGCTGATCGAGCGCGGCGGCCGGCGTGCACTGCGTGTGCGCCACCTCGACGCGCCGGCGCGCCTGCGTTTCGCCGGCCTGCGTTTCTGGTCGCCGGATCCATCGTGGAGGATGCAGGCGAAATGGCTGCCGCATCCGCCGGGACAGACGCTCGACATCGTCAACATCCTCGGCCAGGTGGAAGCGATGCCAAACCCGGGCGCGGTGGAGTTCGAACGCGATGGCCAGGCCTGGCGGCTCGAAGCCGTCGATGGCGGCGACAGCCTGCTGGTGATGTTCGCCGACGGCACCAGCGGCCATGGCAGCTACGGGGCCGGACGCTACCTGGATGCGCCACGCCCCGACGACGCCAGTGGCGAGCTCGTGCTCGACTTCAACCGCGCCTACAACCCGCCCTGCGCCTACACCCGCCACGCCACCTGTCCGCTGCCGCCGCCGGGTAATCGCCTGCGGCTGGCGATCGAAGCGGGCGAGCAGGCGTATCCGGGCGAGGTGCTCTGAACTCTCCATCGAAAGGACATCGCATGAACCTGAAGACATCGTTTGCCGTATTGGCGCTGCTGGGTGCCGTGGTTGCCGGAGGCGCACCTGCGCAGCCGGTGCCGACGCCTGCCGCGGCCACCGCGACAAAGGCGCCACCGGTTCCGTTGCTGTGGAAGGCGAGCAGGGGCGACGACGCCGTTTACCTGCTCGGCACCTTCCACCTGCTGCGGCCCGACGACTACCCGGTCGCAGCGGAGGTCGATGCGGCACTCGAGGCGTCACAACGGCTGGTGCTCGAACTCGACCCGGCTGAAATGAACTCGCCCACGCTCGGCCTGAAGATGGCCCAGGCCGGGATGCGCACCGATGGCACGCTGCTCGACAGCGAGCTGCCGTCCGAGACTGCGAAGGCGCTGCAGACCTGGCTGGCCGGCAACGCCGCACGGGTGCAGCCGCTGGGGCTGACTGCGCAGAGCGTGCAGATGTTCGAGCCGTGGTTCATCGCGTTGACGGTCACCCTGGTCGAGATGACCGGCCACGGCCTCGATCCCTCGCTCGGCCTCGACAGCCACCTCGCGCAACGCGCGGCACAGGCCGGCAAGGAGACCCGCGGTCTGGAAACGGGCGAGGCGCAGATCGCCTTCCTCGATGGCATGCACCGCCCCGAGCAGCTGCAATTCCTGCGCGAAGCACTGGAGTCGAGTGGCGAGAAGGGTGCGCGGGAGCTGGACAAGCTGCATGGCGCCTGGCGCGAGGGCGACGAGCGCACGCTGTGGAACGAGATGGCGGTGAGCATGCGCACGGAGTACCCGGCGCTCTATCACCGCATCAACGTCGCCCGCAACGACGCCTGGCTGCCGAAGATCGAAGCGTTGTTCAAGCAGCCCGGCGACAGCCTGGTCGCGGTGGGCGCGCTGCACCTGCTCGGCGAGGACGGCGTGGTCCACAAGCTGCGGCAGCGTGGATACACCGTGGAACGGGTGGAGGTGGCCGCGCCTTGAGCCTGCCCGACCCGGCAGCGCTGTACCGGCAGGCGGTCGACGCGCTGAACCGCAGCGACTGGACGCGGGCCTACGGGCTCGCGTCTTCGCTGCTGCCGCAGTGCGACGACCACGGTGGCGTGCACTTCGTCGCCGGGGTGGCCGCGCTGCATCTGGCGGACAACCGCCGCGCGCACGCGCACCTGCAGCGCGCGGTGCGCCTGAGCCCCACGCGCCCCGATTACCTCGCCCAGCTGGCCCGGGTGCTGGCGACAGCGCGGGCGACACGCGAGGGACTGCAAGCTGCCGAACGCGCGGTCGCGCTGGGCCCGTCGGACCCGGTGACGCTCGATACGCTCGGCGTGGTGTTCAGCCAGTGCAACGCCTATGCACGCGCGGCGTCGATGTTCATGCGGGCGGTGCAGCTGCAGCCGCGCGCCGCGAACATGCGCTTCAACCTGGCGACGGCACTGATGTTCGTTGGCGACCTCGATGCCGCCGAGCGCGAGTACGAGGCCTGCCTCGCGCTGGATCCGCGCTACTGGAAGGCGCATCTGGCGCTGTCGCAGCTGCGGCGCCAGCGCCCCGACGGCAACCACGTGGAACGGTTGCTGTCGCTGCTGGCCACCGCGGAGGAACCCGCAGGCCGGCTCTACGTCAACCTCGCGCTGGAGAAGGAGTTGTCGGACCTCGGCGAGCACGCGCGTTCGCTGCAGCACCTGCGCGCGGGCAAGGGCGCATGGCGGCAGACGCTCGACTACGACATCCGTCGCGACGAGCGCATTTTCGACGCCGTGCGGCGCGGGTTCGATGCCGTGCCCGAGCGTCCCGGCCACGCCAGCCGCGAGCCGTTCTTCATCCTCGGCATGCCGCGCTCCGGGACCACGCTGGTCGAGCGGATCCTGTCCAGCCACTCCGAGGTCGCTTCCGCCGGCGAGTTGCAGAACTTCGGCGTGGTGCTCAAGCGGCTGTCGGCAAGCACCACGTCGCGGATGCTCGACGAGGACACGCTGGCGCGAGCGGCAGGCGTGGACCCGGCGGAGCTGGGACGGCACTACATCGAAAGCACGCGTCCGCTCACCGGCAGCACCGCGCATTTCATCGACAAGCTGCCCCACAACTTCCTCTACGCCGGATTCATTGCCCGTGCGCTGCCGGACGCGCCGCTCATCTGCCTGCGACGCGATCCGATGGACACGACGCTCGGCAACTTCCGGCAGCTGTTCGCCCTGTCATCGCCGTACTACGACTACTCGTTCGACCTTGTGGACACCGCACGCTACTACGTGCTGTTCCACCGCCTGATGGCGTTCTGGCACGAACGCCTGCCCGGTCGCATCCTCGAGGTCCGCTACGAGGATGTCGTGCGCGACCAGGAAGCGCAGACGCGCCGGCTGCTCGACCATTGCGGCCTGGCATGGGACGACGCCTGCCTCGCCTTCGAGAAGAACGCGGCGCCGGTCGCCACCGCCAGCCTGGTGCAGGTGCGTTCGCCGATCTACGCGACCTCGATCGGGCGCTGGAAGCGCTACGGCAACGGGCTCGACGATGCGCTTGCGGTATTGCGTGACGCCGGGCTCGTCGACGCGTCGGCCTGAGAGGTCGCGGCACGCGCGTCGCCGGCCACAGGCAGCAGTTCGATGCAGTCCACCGGACACACCGGCACGCAGAGTTCGCAGCCGGTGCACAGCGGTTCGATCACCACGTGCATGCGCTTGGCGCCACCGATGATGGCGTCGACCGGGCAGGCCTTGATGCATTTGGTGCAGCCGATGCAGTCGGCTTCCACGACCAGCGCCACCAGCGGCGGCTTGTGCAGCCCGCGGCCGCGGTCATAGGGTCGCGGCGCGCGCCCGGTGGCATGCGCAAGCGCGCGTGCGCCGGCATCGCCTCCCGGCGGACAGCGATCGATCTCCGCCTCGCCCCGCGCCATCGCATCCGCGTACGGGCGACAGCCGTCGAAGCCGCACTGGCCGCACTGGGTCTGCGGCAGCAGGCGATCGAGGCGTTCGACGAGCGGAACGGAAGTGGACATGGACGGGGCAGTGCGGCGGTGCAGGCATTATCGCCGCTGGCCCGGGCCGCGACAGTCGTGGATCAGGCGATACGCCGGCCGCGGTACCAGCGTTCATGCGCGAGTGCCAGCATCGGCCGATCCTCGCGGCTGTCGCCGTAGGCGTATACGCGCTCGAACGCGGTGGGATCGAAACGGGCCCGGATCTCGCGCACCTTGTGCGGGCCGCAATCGTCGGGCTGGTAACGACCGGTGAGGCGACCGTCCACTTCTTCGAGACGGTTGCAGACGACGTCGAATCCGTATGTCACGCACCAGGGGACGAGATACAGGTCCAGCGAGGCCGAAACCAGCACCAGGGTATGGCCCTGCGCGCGATGCCATTCGATGCGCTGCAGCGCCTCCGGCCGCACCAGTCCCGGCAGTTCCTCGCGGGCATAGGCTTCGGCCAGCGCAGCGATCTCACCGGCGTCACGCCCGGCGAAGGCGAAGCGCGTCACCCGGCGACGGATCGCCGCGGCGGACACCAGCCCGGCCCTGTAGCCGAGCAGCCAGGGCCCGATCGCCCAGCGCGCGCCTGCCAGCTGCTCCGGCGTGGCGACGCGACGCAGGAATCGCGAATAGGTATCGCAGTGGGTGACGGTGTGGTCGAAGTCGAACAGCGCCAGATGGCGCGTCGGGCCATCCATGGCGTCGCGACTCAGCGCACCGGCATGCCGGGCGCGGCGGCTTCGTCGGCCGACAGCAGCGCCAGTGCGCCGGCATCGAAGCCGGCGGACAGGATCATCCCTTCGCTCAGGCCGAAGCGCATCTTGCGCGGGGCGAGGTTGGCGATGAACACCACGTTGCGGCCGACCAGCTGGTCAGGTTCGCCATAGCTTGCGCGGATGCCGGAGAAGATCTGCCGGGTGCCGAGCTCGCCGGCGTCGAGTTCGAAGCGCAACAGCTTGTCGGAGCCTTCCACGAACTCGCAGGCCAGCACCTTGCCGATGCGCAGGTCGAGCTTCGCGAAGTCGTCGATGCCGATGGTGGGTGTGGCTGCGGGAGCCGGCGCTGCGGCCGTCGTCGGCGCGGCAGCGGGGGCTTCCGCGGTAACGGCCTGCTTCGCGGCGGCAGGTGCCGCGGGCGGGTTGAGGGTGTCGCGGGAGGCTTCGGTCATGGTGTCGATGAGCTTGGGGTCGATGCGGGTGAACAGTGGCGTGTACGGCTGGATGACGTGGTCGCGCAATGGCTGGGCGAGTTCGTCCCACCCGGCGACCGGTGCGGACAGGAAGGCTTCGGCCTCACCCGTGGTGCGCGGCAGGATCGGCTTGAGCGCACCCGCCAGCACGCGGAACAGGTTGAGGCCCTGGGTGCAGACCGCCTGCAGTTCTGCATCGGCGCCTTCCTGCTTGGCGATCACCCACGGCTTGCGCTCGTCGATGTAGCGGTTGGCCTCGTCGGCAAGCGCCATGGTCTGGCGGATCGCGCTGGCCGGGTCGTTGCGCGCGTAGGCATCGCGGATCGGCGCGAGCGCTGCAACGAAACGTGCGTACTGCGCGGGGTCGGGAAGTTCACCGGCCAGGCGGCCATCGAAACGCTTGTGGATGAAGCCTGCGCAGCGGCTGGCGAGGTTGACGAACTTGCCAACCAGGTCCGCGTTGACCCGCGCGACGAAGTCGCCGAGGTTGAGGTCGAGGTCGTCGACGCCGCCGGACGACTTGGCCGCGAAGTAGTAACGCAACGCCTCGGGCTCCAGGCCACTCTCGAGGTAGGTGCGCGCCATCACGAAGGTGCCGCGCGACTTCGACATCTTGGCGCCGTCGACGGTCAGGTAGCCGTTGACATGCAGCCGCGTCGGCGCGCGGTGGCCGGCGCCGTGCAGCACCGCGGGCCAGAACAGCCCGTGGAAGTTCACGATGTCCTTGCCGATGAAGTGATGCAGCTCGATATCGGAACCGCGCTCGAGGACGCGCTCGAAATCCTCGCCATTGCGCTCGCACAGCGCCTTGTAGCTCGACAGATAGCCGATCGGCGCATCCAGCCACACGTAGAAGTACTTGCCGGGATGTCCCGGGATCTCGAAACCGAAGTAGGGCGCGTCGCGGGAGATGTCCCATGCGCGCAGGCCGCCTTCGGCGTCCAGCCATTCCATCAGCTTGGCCTTGACGCCGGGCAGCGCGACGTCGCCGGCAAGCCATTCGCGCAGGAACGGCTCGAAGTGGCCCACCTCGAAGAAGAAGTGTTCGGAGTCACGCAGCTCCGGCGCCACGCCCGACAGCACCGAGCGCGGTTCCTTCAGGTCGGTGGGCGAGTAGGCCGCGCCGCAGACTTCGCAGTTGTCACCGTACTGGTCGGCCGCGCTGCAGTTCGGGCAGATGCCCTTGATGTAGCGGTCGGGCAGGAACATGCCCTTGGCCGGGTCGTAGAACTGCGCGACCGAGCGGCGGCTGATGTGGCCGGCAGCATCCAGGCGCGTGTAGAACCGTTCGGTCAGCGCCCGGTTGGTGGTGGAGTGGGTCGAATCGTAATGATCGAAGGCGACACCGAAGGCGGCGAAGTCGGCCTCGTGGCCGGCCTGGATCCCGGCGATGAAGGCTTCCGGGGTGACGCCTGCCTTCTCCGCCGCAAGCATGATCGGCGTGCCATGGGTGTCGTCGGCGCAGACGAAGCGGACCACGTCACCGGCAAGGCGCCGTGCCCGCACCCAGATGTCGGCCTGGATATAGCCGACCAGATGGCCCAGGTGCAGCGGGCCGTTGGCGTAGGGCAGGGCGGTGGTGACGAGGGCGTTGCGCGGCATGGACAGGATCGGTGCGAGAGGCGGCCGATTATCGCATGCGGACCCGGCAGGGCCGGCGCGCGGACAGGGCAGGCGACGCGCGCGCTCCTGGAAACAGCAACGGCCCGGCATGTGCCGGGCCGTTTCGGAGGATGCGCCTGGCGTCGGTTACTCGCGCTGCCAGACCTGCTCGCGGCAGATGAAGGCCACGCAGCCGGAGACGCCCAGGCGGTTGTTGTCGATCAGCTGCGCTTTGGAGCGATAGGTCTTGCCCTTGGCCGGGTCGAGGATGGTGCCGCCCGCCCAGGCATTGCTGCCGTCCGCGCGCAGGCCCCACAGGATGGTCATCCCGCGGATCGGCTTGTCCTTGTTGGCACCGGTGCAGCGGTCGCAGGTCGGGTTCGGACCGCGGTCGGACTGCAGGATCTCGACCACCGTCCCCGACAGCGAGCCATCGTCGAGCTGGCGGATCTCCACGATCGATTTGGCGCGCCCGGTCTCGTCGTCGATGGTCTTCCAGCGGCCGGTCGGGCCGGACTGGGCGAAGACGGCCAGCGGCAGCACAGCGAGCAGGCACAGCCAACCGCGGATCGGATTCTTCATCTTGTCGTCCTTTGAACGGATGGGCGGGGCCCGGTGGCGGAAGCGTAGTCCGGGCTGCCGTTGTCCGTCCACAGCGCGACCACCCTGTCTCCAGCCAGGGCAGGCCGGTCACAGCGCGGACTTCGCCGGTGTGTCTCAGACAACGGCCCCGGATCCCGGGGCCGTTGGGGGGTCGGCGATCAGTTCCGACCAAACAGGTAGCGTGCTTCCAGGTACAAGGCGCGCCCGTACACGTTGAAATTGTTCTCGTTGTACGGCGCGCCCGTGGTGCCGGGGTACGACCAGTCCATCGGCGGCATCTTGTTGAACACGTTGTTGACCAGCAGCGAGAACTGCAGCGGCTCGATCGGCGAGAACGAAACCGACGCGTTGTAGATCAGGTGCGAAGGCAGCTTGCGCGCCAGCGGGTCGTCGTAATGCGCCAGCACTTCCGAGCGGTAATTCGGGGTTTCGCTGAACCAGTTGGCGTACACCGTGGATGCCCAATGGTCGGTTGCCCAGGTGATCGAGGCATCGGCCTTCTGTTTGGGATCGGTGCTCCAGAACGGGTTGTTCAACAGGTCGATGTACGGATCTTCCGCGTACTGCTGGTACTGGTGATCGATCTTCTGCGTGTAGTTGCCGCGAAAGGTCAGTGCGCCGATGCCGACGTCCATCGCGTAGTTGATGCCTGCGCTCACCGCTTCCAGCGTTTGTCGCGAGACGTTGATCTTCGGCGTGTAGATCTCGGTGATCTGGTCGGTGGCCGGGTTGCGCGTGACCTGTGACAGCGTCGTCGTGCACAGCTGTGAATTGATGTCGTCGAGCCCGGTGCGGCATCGATATTCCTGCAGCATGAGGGCGTCCGTGCTCTGCTGGGTGACCTCGTCGGCGATGTCCCAGTTGTGGTAGTCGACGTTGATCGACATCCGCGGGACGGGAGACCAGACCACGCCGACGCTCCAGACATCCGCGTTGATCGGCTGCAGGTCGAGATTGCCCTCCTGGGTGCCGAAGACCTGGCGATTGCTGAGCGCCGCCGGGCACGCGTCCGTGTTGCCGGGTTCGAACCCCAGCAGGGAGCACGCGTAGTAGTCGGTGACGGCGATGAAGAAGCCGCTCTCACCCTGGTACAGGTCGGACAAGGTCGGCGAGCGGAACGCGGTGCCGTACTTGCCGCGGATCAGCAGTTCCTCGAACGGGCGGTACTCCAGGCCGAGGCTGTAGGTCGGCTTGTCGATTGTGCCGCCGCCTTCCGGCTTGAAGGCGTCGTAGCGCCCGGACAGGGTGACGGTCAGTGGTTCGAGCACGGGCATCCGCAGCTCCGTGGTCAGCGCGTAGCGGTCGCGTTCGCCACCGCCCGAAACCGCCGTGGTGCCCCAGATCGTGCCGTCGAGGTAACCCGGGTCCGGGTCATAACGCCATTCCTGGTTGCCGACCTCGGCCACCACCGCAAGCCCGGCGTCGCCGCCGGGTAGCTCGAACAGCTGTGTGTTGGTGACCTGGAAGCGCAGCATCTGGTCCACCGTTTTCGATTCGGTGGTCGCATAGCCGGTCAGGCTGGCGAAGTCCTGCGGAGAAATGGGCTGGTAGAAGGCGGCGTAGTCGGGCGAGTAGACCGGGTAGAAGCCGTAGGTCGGGTCCAGGCCGAGCTGCGGCCCCAGCACGCGTTCGCGGAAATAGTTGTCCATCGGTTCGGCGAAGCGCACGAAGGCGACCTCCTCGAGCTTGTAGTCGGTGCGGGTGTAGCCAACGTCGTAATCCCACGCCGAATCGCCGAACACGCCGTTGAGGCCGACCGCAACGCGGGTCGACTTGCTGTCGTCGTGCTGCATCGTGTTGCGGAATCCGCCCGGGCCCATCTCCTCCGGCGCGAACGCACGTTGCAGGCTGAGGTAGTCGTCAAGATTGGGGTCGTAGTAGTAATAACCCATCGACTCGGTGTTGCTGCCCCACCAGGTGAAGTTGGAACCCACGTGGTAGTCGACCTTCTCGTCTGAATGCAGAACGTTGGCGTACAGCTGCATGCCTTCGTTGATCTCGAAGGTCAGGTTGCCGTAGATCTGCGTGGCCTCCTTGCCGTTGCGCAGGGTGCGGTAGCCGGGGGTATAGAACGAGCCGCAGTAATACTCGTCGCCGAATCCGGGGCGCCGTTGCAGCCCTACGGTGCCGCCGAACTGTCCGCTGACGTTGGCGCAATTGGCCGGATCGAGGAACTTGTAGCTGGTGAACGGGCTCAGCACCAGGTAATCCCGGCTGGCCAGCGGTGGCGAGCTGCCCTGGGTGAAGAACTGCCGCGTGAGATCACGGTCATAGGCCCAGATCGGGTCGCGTTCCTCGTACTGGACGCCGAGCAGGGCGTTCGTGCGCCCATCCGCGGACTGGAAGCCGGTCGAGAAGCTGGCGCGGAAGCTGTTGCCGCCACCTTCGGTGAACGTGCCTCCGCGGATGTTCAAGGCGGAGCCCTGCATTTCCTTCTTCAGGATCACGTTGATCACGCCCGCGATCGCATCCGACCCGTACAGCGAGGATTGCCCGCCCGGCAGGATCTCGATGCGCTCGACGAGGTCGATCGGGATGCCGCTGATGTTGTTGAAGGTGTCGCTGCCGTTGTAGAGGGCGGGGTAGCTCGCCATCGGACGGCCGTCGATGAGGTACTTTACATAGCCCGGCGGCAGGCCGAACAGGCTGATGGTTTCGGCGCCCTGGGTGAAGGATGCCGACGACTGCGAACCCTGCACGCCACCGGTGGAAAAGGCGCTTTGCTGCAGGACATCGGAGATCGCGGCAAATCCGCGGGACTGGATGTCTTCCGCGGTGATGACGGTTACCGGAGTAAAGGTCTCGATCTGCGCCTGCGGGATCAGCGAGCCGGTCACCGTCACGCGGTCAAGCGTGCGTGGCGACTGCTGTGTACTCGACTCGGGGTCTTCATCCTGGGCCGCGGCGCCGGCGCAGGGGATTATCAGGGCCGCCAACAGGGCGGTACACAACCGTGAACGCGTTGGGTGCAATTTCATTGAGAACTCCTGGTAGCAAAAAGCTGAAGTCCAAGGAGTTTTCGTCGCAATCCGTAGGTGCCAGGACGCTTGCGCTGCCTGACCGACGAGGGGCTAGTACGCCAGAAAGAAACGCCGTGCGCATGAATGGGTGGGACAATGTCCCACCCCCTTCCAGTTGACCGATATGCATATCAAGGCCCGGGCTCCGCAGCCGCCCCTGTCACCGCTGCCCCGCATCCGCAACATCATTGCCGTCGGCTCGGGCAAGGGCGGGGTGGGCAAGTCGACCACGGCGGTCAATCTCGCACTGGCCCTGGCAGCAGACGGTGCCCGCGTGGGCCTGCTGGATGCCGATGTCTACGGGCCGAGCGTGCCGATGATGCTTGGCCTCTCGGGCCGCCCCGAAAGTCCCGACAGCAAGCACATCGAGCCGATGCGGGCGCACGGGATCGAGGCGATGTCGATCGGCTTCCTGGTCGAGGCCGACACGCCGATGATCTGGCGCGGCCCGATGGCGACCTCCGCCCTGACACAGCTGCTCCACGACACGCTGTGGGGCGGCGATGCCGGCCTCGACTACCTGCTGGTGGATCTGCCACCCGGCACCGGCGACATCCAGCTCACGCTCGCGCAGAAGATCCCGGTGGCGGGAGCGGTCGTGGTCACCACGCCGCAGGACGTTGCCACGCTCGACGCGCGCAAGGCGCTGCGGATGTTCGAGAAGGTGTCGATTCCGGTACTGGGCCTGGTCGAGAACATGGCGCAGCACGTGTGCTCCAACTGCGGGCACGTGGAGCATCTGTTCGGCGAGGGCGGCGGCCAGCGCATGGCGGAGCAGTACGGCCTGCCGCTGCTGGGCTCGCTGCCGCTGGAGCGCAGCATCCGCGAGCAGGGCGATGCGGGGGCGCCGGTCGTCGCTGCGTCGCCCGGTTCGCCGGCAGCGCAGGCCTACGTCGCCGTGGCGCGCCGATTGGTGGAGGAACTCGAAAAGCGCCCGCGCGCTCCGGTATCGATCGGGGCGTCGCTGCTCTGAGGTAAGACGAGCCCTGGCGCCATCCACCTAGAACACGGTGGGTCACCCGGGCGAAAACCTGGCCCGGGTGACCCAAGGATCAATCGCCCGAAGTGGACGCCCTCTGGTGGACCGTCGCCCCAATGTGCCTGTCGAAGAAGCGGAGCATCTCCGTGTACAGCTTGAGGCGCGCGTCCTCATCGTAGAAGCCGTGCATTTCCCCGGACTGGATGATCATCCCCTCCGGAGGGTTGCCCGCTGCCGTAAGTGCACGATTCATGAGCTCGGTCTGCTCGGGCGGTGTGCGCATGTCACGAGCGCCTGCGGCGAGATACACAGGGATCCTGACTTCGGCCGCCCGTCGAGCCGGCGAATTCTCCGTCCATTCGGCTGCACTCGTGCCGTGGGTTCTGCGCAGGTAGCGCAGACCGGAATCATTCTGCGGAATGTCCCCACGCTTGAACATCATGTCGACGTCGTAGACCCCGACGTAGCCGAACGCGCACTTGAAAAGACCGGGCGCACGTACTGGTGCCATCAGCGACGAGTATCCACCGAAGCTGCCACCGTAGATGCAGATCCTGTCCTCATCGGCATGGCCCTGGGCGATCGCCCAACGGGTTGCGTCGATGATGTCGTTCTGGATTCCCTGGCCCCACTGCCGGTGGCCGGCATCCTGAAACCCGCGGCCGTAGCCACCCGAACCCCGGAAGTTCACCTGCAGCACGGCGTATCCACGGCTGGCGAACAGCTGGGTCTCCGGGTTGTAGCCCCAGGCATCGCGCGGACCGATGGGCCCGCCGTGCGGGTTGACGATCAGCGGAAGGTTCCTGCCGTCGGAGCCATTCGGTAACGTCAGGTAGCCGTGTAGGAGTTGTCCGTCCCGCGCCTGGAATGCGAAGGGCTTCACGCTTGCCGACTGCGCAGGGTCCACCCATTCGCGGTTCCGCATGAGGAATCGGGCGCTGCCAGTCCCGCGGTCGTAAAGATACAGCTCACCCGGATCGGTATCGCTACGGACGGAGACCACGATCTGTCGTCCATCGACTGTGTGGCTTGAGAAATCGACGTATTTGCCGGGGAAAGCGGCCGCCAGGGACTGGTAGAGTTCGGTATCGGGATGATCTTCATCGATCATCGTTACCCGCGGTGCCCCGGCCATGGTGGTAACCGCGATCAGGGCGGCTTCGTCCGTGGACCACACAAACCGCTCGATATCGGCGATGTCGTCGCGAAAGAGCTCGGTGAATTCACCAGTCTCGGCGTTGATCGTGCCGATCGCGCCTGGCTTGTCGTCGCTCTGCAGGGCGTAGATCCTGCCTTGTGGTGTGGTTCGAACGACCCAGAGGTGCTTGCCTTCCGAGCGGGAAGCATTGATCAGCGTCCAGCTCATTCCATCGCGGCGATACAGCTCTGTACGCTCCTCATACTCGCCCTCTTCGTTGCGCGACGAGGAACAGACTGCGAATCGGGGGGCTTTGTCCGCATCGAGGGAAATCGAGCAGTTCGCCTTGGGAGCGACTGCAAGCACGGTGCGGCGCCCGGATACGGTGTCCACTCGAACGACTTCGGTACTCGCGCCCTCGGTGGAACGCGGGAAGCGGGATTGCATGAGCACGTTACGGGGGTCGTCCGGCAACGGGTCGAGGAGCGTAAACCGCTCGGCCCCTACGCTCTTTGAACGTTCCGATGCGCTGCGCGTGCCGTAGAAGATCACCGGCGTCGCCTGCGATCCGTCTGCGTTTACCGCGAACCACTCGCCGGTCATGAAGGGTTGGGCATAGCCACCCATTTTGCGCACGGCGTTGAACAACAATCGGTCCTGGGAGATCCAATGGAACTCGCCGACACTCTGCTTGTTGGGCAGGATATTGACCTTGACCGGCTGCAGATCGGCGGTGCGAAGCACCGTCAACACATCCTGTTCGCCAAGGTCGGTGATGAGTGCGAGGTGCTCTCCATCGGGGGAAATCTGCACCGCGCCGTAGAGCGGACGCTTGACGAAGTCCTCGATCGGGGGCTGAGACAGTGCAAGCGCGGGCATCGCGGCAAGTCCTGCCAGCGCAAGAGCATAGATCCTGGTTGGGATGGTCATTGATCTACCTGTTCGACTCCGTGATGTGTGGAGCACAAAGGACAAGGCCCGGCAGCGCCGGGCCTTGTCTCTTCGCGAGTTACGAAATCAGAAGCGATGGGTCATGGAGATGAAGAAGCGACGACCCAGCGGGTCCGCACCATTGGCGTAGTAGAAGTACGGATACGACGTGTAGGTTTCGTCGAAGCGGTACTGGTTGTCGGTGAGGTTGACCACCGTGAATTCGACCTTGGTATTGGGCGTAAACCGATGTCCAACCTGCATGTTGTAGGTGATGTACGGCCGCAGGCGGTCGGTCTCGGCCCAGTTCTGGTTGGCGCCCAGGCGGGTGCCGAACAGCGTCACGCTCCAGTCGTCGGAACTCCAGCCCAGCGAGCCACGCACGCGCGAACGGGGGTCGTAATCCCACATGTCGCGATAGTCGACCAATTCGTCATCGGCGAACTGCTTCGACTTGTCGGTCAGGCGGAGCGTGTAGCCGAGGTCGAGGTCAAAACGGCCCCAACGGTCAGTGGTGTGGCGGTATCGGAAGTTCGCATCGACACCGCTGACCTCCTGGAACGCCGTGTTGATGTAGGCGGTGTTGAGTGCCTGCAACCGCCCGTCGAGCGCTGTGCCGGGGGCCACGGTGCGGGTGATGAGCCCGTAGATGTTCTGGCAGAACGCCGAATCGGGTCCGTTCTCGAACGCAGTGCCGTCGCGCTTGACGCCGAGGCGGCAATTAGCCTCGTTCTGCAGGATGTACGCCGCGGTCACCTGGCTGGCCTTGTCTTCCAGTCGGATGCGGTAGTAGTCGACCGACAACGACATGTTGTCGATGATGTCCCACACGAAGCCGTAGCCCCAGCTCTCGCCTTCCTCTTCCTTGAGCCCCGGGTTGCCGGCAATGCGGCTCTGCGTCTGGTACTGGGTCAGGTCGCCGGACTGCTGGCAGGTAGGCACAGTGCGCGGGCCTGTGGTCTGGCCGAGGTACTGGCCGGAACGGCAGGCATATTCGTCGAGAACGCTCGAATACGAAGCAGCGCCCTCCGCGAAGACCATCTGCATGTCGGGGGCACGGAAGCTCGTGGCGTACGAGCCACGCAGCAGCAGGCTCGAGAAGGGCCGCCATTCGAGGCCGAACGTCTTGGTGAAAGCGCCATCGACGGCGGTGATGTCGTCGTACTTGTCGTAGCGGCCGGCCAGGTTCGCAGTGAGCGAATCCAGAATCGGCACACGGAACTCCACGCCGACTGCATACCGGTCGCGCTCACCGCTGGTGGAGCCGGAGCTCGTCAGGTTGTAGATGGTCTGCTCATCGAGCGGGCGCATCTGGTCCGTTCGCGGATCGCTGATCAGGTCCATCGTCTGACGGGTACCCTCGACCACGCCCGCAATGCTCAACGGTCCGGCCGGCAAATCGAACAGGTCGCCGGAGAAGTTGAAGTTGACCGTGCCGGAGGAGGTTTCAGAAATGTTCTTCACCCGGGTGGCGAAGGAACGATAGATCTCCGGGGTAATCGGCGAGTTCCAGCGGGCGAGGTTCAACGCGTAGATCGGCACGCCGTTACTGCGGTTGCCCAGCTGCGGCCCCAGGAAGTAGTCGTGCACCGGCTTTGCCAACAGGCGGGGGCGGTCGTTCTCGTACTCGTACTCGCCATAGTTGGCGCTGGCTTCCCAGTCGAAGCGGCCAAACACGCCATTGACGCCGAACGTGAGGTCGAAATAGTTCTCGTCGTACAGCGTCGTGGCGGCTTCGGAGCCACCCAGCTCGAACGGATTGAAAACGCGCTGCAGCTGGAAGAAGTCGCCATACGCGGCGTCGTAGTAGTAGCCGGTCGCCGCACCCGAGGGATTCGCCGTGAAGCGGTCGCCCGACGTGCCCCAGAATTCGGTGCCGCTGCCCGACGAGGCTTCCGATGTGTACAACGAAGCGCTACCGAACAATTGCAGCGTGTTGGTGACGTCGAAGGTGCCCGACACGTATGTCGCCCAGGTCTCCTGCTTGTTCGAGATCGAGCGCGAAGCAGGCTGGGTGAAGCTGCCGCAGTAGGTGCCGCGCGCAGGGGTCGTCACAGTGGTGTAGCCGAACGCATCGCATGCGGCCGCGTCGTAAACCGCGTTGTGGTTCGCACGTGCCGCCACGCCACCGAGGCTCAGTGCCACCAGCGCCAGGTTCGGATTCGCGGTCAGTCCATAGGGGTTGTTCCGGGTATCGGCGAGGAACTCGCGCTGGCTCGCGAACACCGGCTCGTTGGCGTTGTACTGCAGCGCGTACAGGGTGCTCCAGCGGTCGCCCGTCGAGCCGCCGGTGTATTCGAATGCGACCGAGTCGCCGCCACCTTCCGCAGTCGTGCCGGCAGTCACGCGGATCTGGTTGCCGTCGTAGTTCTTGCGGGTAACGATGTTGACTACGCCGGCAACCGCGTCCGATCCGTAGATCGCCGAGGCGCCGCCGGTCAGGACTTCCACCCGCTCGACGATGGCGCTGGGGATCATGCGGACGTTGACGACGTTGTTGTCGCGGTTGTACGGCTGCGGGTAGTCGGGCGGGCGGCGACCGTTGATGAGGGTCAGCGTGTATCCGGGCCCCATGCCGCGCAGGTTCACCACCTGGGCATTCGGCGTGAAGCCGCTCACTGCAAGATCACCAGTGAAATTGGCCGTGCTCTGCTGGGTCAACGACTGCAGCATGTCGCCCACAGTCTGGAAACCTTCGCGGTCGATGTCCGCGCGCGTGATCACGGTCACGGGTGCCGGACCCTCGATCTCGGCGCGCTTGATGCGCGAGCCAACGACCGTCACGGTATCGAGCGTACTCGCCTGGGTGGACGCCGGGCGGGATTGCTCGCTCTGGTCCTGGGCGAAGGCGGTGGGTGCGGTCGCGAGCATCACCATCGAAAGGGCAATACTCAGCGTATTCAGCCTCGGAGCGAGGCTTTGGCGGTTGGTCATCGAGAAAGATCCCCTGATTTCAGTTGAGACGCCCGTTACCCCTATGCCCGAATGAACCGGGTTAGGTTGCAACAGTTGTTTAACAGGCGTTTAACATTAGTGCCACAGTGCACTGACGTTTGCAACCCTCTTCCTGGACCGGTCAACTGTTGCAACGCACTGCGTGTGGTGCCGTCGCACTGATGGCGTTGTCGTGATCCAGCGCAGTGCATTGCAAGTAGCGATATCGCGGCATTCGTGGCGCTTGATGGTGACGCGGGTGAGTGGCGCGGCCACAATGCGCGTCTCGCCGCAAGGCCGCAGGAACCTTCGAATGACCATCAAGAGCGACCGCTGGATCCGCCGCATGTCCGAACAGCCCGGCGGGATGATCGAGCCGTTCGAGGCGGGGCAGATCAAGCAGGACGCGGGTGGCCAGCGGATCGTCAGCTATGGCACGTCGAGCTACGGCTACGACGTGCGTTGCTCGCGCGAGTTCAAGGTGTTCACCAACATCAATTCGACCATCGTCGACCCCAAGCACTTCGACCCGAAGAGCTTCGTCGACATCGAGTCGGACGTCTGCATCATCCCGCCGAACTCGTTCGCGCTGGCGCGCACGGTGGAGTACTTCCGCATCCCGCGCGACGTGCTGGTGGTGTGCCTGGGCAAGAGCACGTATGCGCGCTGCGGGATCATCGTCAACGTGACGCCGCTCGAGCCCGAGTGGGAAGGGCATGTGACCCTGGAGTTCAGCAACACCACACCCTTGCCGGCGCGCATCTATGCCAATGAGGGCGTCGCGCAGATGCTGTTCTTCCAGTCCGACGAGGTCTGCGAGACGTCCTACCGCGACCGTGGCGGCAAGTACCAGGGGCAGACCGGCGTCACCCTGCCGCGTACCTGAGCGGCCTACGCGCCGCCGGCGAGATCGGCCATCGCGCGCTGGAAGTTGCGGATCCGCTCGACCAGCGCTTCCGGTGCGTACGGCCTGGCGGCCAGCCGGCCCCAGACCGGCGCCGGCCATGCCGGGTCGTCCTGGAAACGCGCGATCACGTGCACGTGCAACTGCGGCACCATGTTGCCGAGTGCCGCGACATTGAGCTTGTCCGGACGCACTGCGGCGCGCAGCAGGCGCGCGGCGAAGTCGATCTCGTCGGTCAGCTGCACGCGCTGGTCGCGGCCGAGATCGATGAGTTCGACCGCGTCGGCAACCCGCGGCACCAGCACCAGCCATGGATAGTTGGCGTCGTCGATCAGCCTCAGCTCGCTCAGTGCAAGCGTCGCCAGCGGATGGCTGTCGGCGGCGAGTTGCGGGTGCAGGTGGTAGCCGGCGGTGTCCATGTTGGTCAGGCCTCGGGCAGCACGCGGCGCAGGAACGCCAGCGTGCGCTGGTGGGCGAGCGATGCCGCTGCAGGGATGAAGTGACGCGGATCGACGTCGCGGTTGAAACCATGTCCGGCGTCGGCATGGACATGCAGCTCGGCGTCGGGATATGCGTTGCGGTGCCGTTCGATGTCGTCGGCGGGAATGCTGGGGTCGTGGGCGCCGAAGTGGAACTGCATCGGAGCGCGCAGCGGCTCGTCCAGGAACGGCAGCGAGCGCGCACCGTAATAGCTGACAGCAGGCAGGCCGAGGCGCGTGTTCGCGAGCAGGGCGACGCTTCCGCCCCAGCAGAATCCCACTACGGCGACCGCGAGGCCGTCATCGCGCAGGACGCCTGCGGTGGCCTCGACCAGTGCGACCGCGCGATCGAAGCCGAGTGTGCCGGCAAGCTCGCGGCCGCGCGAGAACCCGGCATCGTCATAGGCCAGTTCGACGTCGCGCTGGACAAGGTCGAACAGCGCCGGCGCGATCGCGGTGTAGCCCTCGGCGGCGTAGCGGTCGACGACGCTGCGCATGTGCGCGTTGACGCCGAAGATTTCCTGCACCACCACGAGGCCGCCGCGGGGTGCGCCCGGCGACTGCGCGCGCCATCCACCGATGCTGCCGTGTGCCGAGCCGATCGCGATGTCCCTGCCCATGCCGTGCTCCCGCTGCGAACGTCCCGGATTCTAGCGGCCGCCGCGTGAGCCGTTGCGAGGCTGAACCGCCCACCCGCCGGAGCCGGTGGGCGGCCCCCGGCACCGTATAATCGCCGGTCGCGCGCGTCACCTCTACGGTCCCCATGTCCACCCCCATGTCTTCCCGGAACCCCGGCCCCAGGGTCGGTTTCGTCAGTCTCGGCTGCCCCAAGGCGCTGGTCGATTCCGAGCGCATCCTCACCCAGCTCCGGGTCGAGGGTTACGACCTCGTGCAGAGCTACGACGATGCCGACGTGGTGGTGGTCAACACCTGCGGCTTCATCGATGCGGCAGTGGAGGAATCGCTGGATGCGATTGGTGAAGCCATGGCCGAGAACGGCCGCGTCATCGTCACCGGTTGCCTGGGCAAGCGCGAGGCGCTGATCCGCGAGGCGCATCCGGACGTGCTGTCGATCAGCGGGCCGCAGGACTACGCCAGCGTGATGACGGCCGTGCATGCGGCCGCGCCGCCGCGCCACGATCCCTTCCTCGACCTGGTGCCGCTGCGCAGCGACGACAACGACACCGGCATCAAGCTGACGCCGAAGCACTACGCGTACCTGAAGATTTCCGAGGGCTGCAACCACCGCTGCAGCTTCTGCATCATTCCGTCGATGCGTGGCGACCTGGTGTCGCGGCCGGTCGACGAGGTGCTGCGCGAAGCCGAGCGCCTGGTGCGCGGCGGCGTGCGCGAGCTGTTGGTGGTCTCGCAGGACACCTCGGCCTACGGTGTCGACCTGCGCTACGCCGAGCGCGAATGGCGCGGCCGCGCGTGGCAGACGCGGATGAAGACGCTGTGCGAGGGCCTGGCCGAGCTCGACGTCTGGACCCGCCTGCATTACGTCTACCCGTATCCGCACGTCGACGATGTCATCCCGCTGATGGCCGAAGGCAAGCTGCTGCCGTACCTCGACATCCCGTTCCAGCACGCCAGCCCGCGCATCCTCAAGCTGATGAAGCGCCCGGGCGCGGTCGATCGCACGCTGGAACGGATCCAGCGCTGGCGCGCGATCTGTCCCGAGCTGACCATCCGCTCGACCTTCATCGTCGGTTTTCCGGGCGAGACCGATGCGGAGTTCGAGGCGTTGCTCGACTTCCTTGACGAAGCCCAGCTCGACCGCGTCGGCGCCTTTGCCTACTCGCCGGTCGACGGCGCCGCGGCGAACCTGCTGCCCGATCCGGTCGACGAAGCGGTCAAGCAGGAACGCCTGGCGCGCTTCATGGAGCGGCAGGCCGCGGTGTCGGCCGCGCGCCTCGATGCCCGCGTCGGCAGCGTCCAGCGCTGCATCGTCGATGCCATCGACGGCGAGCTTGCGCTCGCACGTTCGCGGGCGGATGCGCCCGAGATCGACGGCCTGGTGCAGATCCAGGACGGCGCGGCGGCCGGCCTCGTGCCGGGGGATTTCGTCGACGTGCGCATCCTCGGCAGCGACGAGCACGACCTGTACGGCGAGGTCGAGGCCGATCTGTTGCCGGTGCTCGGCACGGCCTGATTCACGGCCGGGTGACCGTGGATGGTGGAGCCTCGTCGGCCCCTGTCACCGGAGTGCCCCCCCATGGCCAATGCCAAGCGCGTCGCCATCCTCGCCACCCATGGTTACGAGCAGTCGGAGCTGCTCGAGCCGCGCCGCCGCCTCAAGGAGGCGGGCTTCGACGTCGAGGTGATCTCGCCGGAGCGCGGCGAGATCCGCGGCTGGAAGGACAAGGACTGGGGCGACACCGTCGCCGTTGACAGGGTGCTTGGCGATGCCAGCGCGGATGATTACGACGCGCTGGTGCTGCCGGGCGGCGTCATCAATCCCGATCGCCTGCGCACCGACGCCGATGCCGTCGCGTTCGTGCAGGCGTTCGATCGCGCGGGCAAGCCGCTGGCGGCGATCTGCCATGGTCCGTGGCTGCTTGCCGAGGCCGGCGTGGTCGAGGGTCGCAAGCTGACCTCGTATCACTCGATCCGCACCGACATGGAGAACGCCGGTGCCGACTGGCGCGATGCCGAGGTGGTGACGGACGGGCACCTGATCACCAGCCGCAAGCCGGACGACATCCCGGCGTTCACCGATGCGGTGATCGGCGCGCTCGCCTGATCGGCTGATGCGGGCCTACGGTTGGGCGGCCGTATCGTCGGCGTAACTCACGTCGGCGATCACGAAGGTCACCGGCCCCGCCGGCAGCATCGCCTCGACTTCATCGTCGAGGCGCTTGCGTAGCAACGCGCGCGCCAGCGGCGAGTCGATGCTGATCAGCCCGTCGCGCGCATCGGTCTCGTCCGGTCCGACGATGCGGTAGTGGTGGACCTCGCCGGTCGCGGCATTTTCCAGTTCGACCCGGGCCCCGAAGAACACCGCGTCCGGATCCGATGGAGCCTCGTCGACCACGCGCAGCTGTTCCAGCCGTTTCGAGAGATAGCGCACGCGGCGGTCGATTTCGGCAAGCTGCTTCTTGCGATAGGTGTATTCGGCATTCTCGGAGCGGTCGCCCTCGGCGGCCGCCGCGGCCAGTGCCCGCACCACCTCCGGACGGCGCTGGCGCCACAGCTCGTCCAGCTCGCGCTTCAACCGTTCGTGGCCGTCGCGGGTGATCAGCGCCGTGCTTTTTTCCGGTGGCGGTCGCCAGCGACCCATCAGTCCGCCCTCACCAGCACCACCGGCTCGGCATCGTCCACCGGCGCATCGGGCAACAGGCGCAACGCATCGTCGCCCTGCCATTCAAACACGCGATGGCCATGGCCGTGGTCGTCCGCGAGCAGGATCGCGCGGCCGTCGTCGCTGGCATACCAGACCCCCGCATGTTCGATGGTCTCCCCACCGTCGGCCTGGCGCTCGATCAGTTCGAAGCCGCCATCGGGCCGCAGGTGCAGGGTGGCGTCGACGGCCTGCGCGTGATCGCAACCGTCGCAGGGCAGGGCACCTTCGAAAACGCCTTCGGTGGAGGGGGGCGACGGGTCGACAGCCGGGCCGTCGACGCTGCCCGCACCGGCGCCGGCGACGGTCAGCGCGGCCGCTGGTTCCACATCGTCCGTGGGTTCGCGCGCACAACCGGCGACCACCAGCAGGCACGCTGCAGCGAGCAGCGCCAGGGCGACGTGCGATGCATCGGGAAAACGACGGGTCCGCATCGTTCAGCGGCGCCCGGCGGGGAAGTTGCCAAGCACCCCGCGCACGATCCGGTTGGTGATGGTCCGTGCCGCCTGCTTGCCCGCGGCCTCGATCACGCCCTGGCGGCGGCTGGTGCCGAACAGCCACTCGTTGATGCGTTGGCCGACACCACCTTCGTTTCGCGCTGCCGCCTTCGGCGCATCGGCTGCTTCCGTTTGTGCGGTCGCCCGGCGTGCCAGCAGTTCGGCAGCGGATTCGCGGTCGACCGCGGCTTCGTATTTCGCGCCGACCGGGCTGGCGGCGCGCAGGCGCGCGCGCTCGGCGTCGCTGATAGGCCCCATCCGGCAACGCGGCGGCGCGATCAGCGTGCGCTCCACCGCGGACGGCACGGCACGCGAACGGTCGGTGTCCTGCAACGTGGAGACCAGCGCCTCGCCGGTACCGAGCTGGCCGATGGCCTGCGCCACGTCAAGGCCGGGGTTGGCGACAAAGGTTTCCGCCGCCGTCCGCACCGCCTTCTGGTCGCGCGGGGTGAATGCGCGCAGAGCGTGCTGCACGCGGTTGCCGAGCTGGCCGAGGATCTCGCCGGGCACGTCATCCGGGAACTGCGAACAGAAGTACACGCCCACGCCCTTGGACCGGATCAGCCGCACCACCTGCTCGATGCGCTGGCGCAGCGGCGCTGGGGCATCGCCGAACAGCAGGTGCGCCTCGTCGAACACGAACACCAGCTTGGGCCGGTCGAGGTCGCCGACTTCGGGCAGCGTCTCGAACAGCTCCGACAGCAGCCACAGCAGGAACGTCGAATACAGCCGCGGTTTGAGCACCAGCTGGTCGGCGGCGAGGATGCCGACCACGCCACGACCGGGGTGGTCGACGCGCATCAGGTCGTGCAGTTCCAGCGCCGGTTCGCCGAAGAACGCCTCGCCACCGTCCTGCGACAGGCGCAGCAGCGACCGCTGGATGGCGGCAACGGTCTGCGCGCTGACCAGGCCGTATTCAGCCGAGACCGTCTTGCGTTCCTCCGCCACCAGCGCCAGCAGGGCGCGCAGGTCGGCGAGGTCGAGCAGCAGCAGCCCGCGGTCGTCGGCGAGCTTGAACACGATGTCGAGCACGCCCGCCTGGGTGTCGTTGAGCTCGAGGATGCGCGACAGCAGCAGCGGGCCCATTTCGCTGGCCGTCGTCCGCACCGGATGGCCAAGGCGCCCGTACAGGTCCCAGAAGACGGTCGGGCAGCCTTCCGGCCGGTAATCGTCGATGCCGATCGCCGCCACGCGCTCGCGCAGTTTCGGGCTGTCGTCGCCGGCTACGGCCAGGCCGGCCACGTCACCCTTCACGTCGGCGATGAAGACCGGCACGCCGATCCGCGAGAAACCTTCGGCGAGGGTCATCAGGGTGACCGTCTTGCCGGTTCCGGTGGCGCCTGCCACCAGGCCGTGCCGGTTGCCGTAGCGGGGCTGCAGCACCACCGGCGCACCGTCGGCGGTGGTCGTCGACTTGCCAACGAGGATCGGATCCATGAACGCTCCCGCGCATCTGACGCCGATGATTCTACGTGAGGCGCCCGTCACACTGGCCGTGGCGGGTTTGCCCGCGTGCGCTGGTCGCCGCTACCCTGCCACTCCCGTCGCCGTTGAAGATCGCATGTCCCGCGCAGCCACCTGTTCCGCTTTCCGCGCACGCTGCCTTCCGGTCTGCCTGTTGCTCGCCGTCGCCATCGTGCCGTTCCTGGCGGTTCCGGAAGCGTCCGCGCAGTCACGGCGTGACCGCGCCTCGGCCGATGCGCTGCAGGCACGCATGGACCAGGCCGAGCTGCGCTACCGCGAGGCCATGGTGCGGGTGCGCAACGAGGAGCCGGGTGCCGCCGCCGAAGGCGATGCCGCGCTGGAGGACATGGAGGACGTGATGGTGGAGTGCGGCCGCCAGCGTGGCTGCGATCCGGTGGCCTACGTCACCACCTTCAAGCGCCTGCTCAAGGCGGGCGCGGACTCGGCGAACGTGCCGGCCGAGGGCGAGGAGGCGGATCCATTCGATCCCGATCCCGATGGCATGGGCACCCTGCCGGGCGGGGCGAGCGTGCCGGCCGGCGCGCAGGCCGCGGCACTGCTCACCGACGGCCAGCGCTTCGCCACGATGGTGCAGTTCAACCCGGCGGTGCAGGAAGGCATCCGTCGCTGGCTCACCGACATGCGCGTCCAGCTGCTGACCAGCTACGAGAACTACCAGTACATGCGCCCGCAGATGTGGCCCAACTTCGAGAAGGCGGGCCTGCCCGAGGCGCTGCTGTTCGGCATCCTGGCCAAGGAATCCAACGGCCGCGTGCACTCCACGTCGCGCGCCGGCGCCGCCGGGCCGATGCAGTTCATGTATGCCACCGGCCGCCGTTTCGGCATCGGCCCGGATGCCACCGGCTTCGACACCCGCTACGACCCCTATGCCGCCTCGCAGGCCAGCGCCAGCTACCTGACCGAGCGCATGCGCGAGCTCGACAACAACATCGAACTCGCCCTTGCCGGCTACAACGGCGGCGAGGGCCGCGCGCGGCGCGTGTTCAATGAAGGCGGCACCAACTTCTGGGACGAATCGGTGTACAGCCAGTTCCCGCCGGAGACCCGCGACTACGTGCCGATGGTGATCGCCGCGGCGTGGCTGTTCCTGCATCCGCGCCGCTACGGGCTGGAGTTCCCCGATGTCGATACACGCCCCGCAGTGCTTGCGCTGCAGAAGCCGGCGACGATCTACGAGCTGACCATCTGTCTGGGCAGCAGCGGTTCGCCGCCGGGCTACATGCGCGTGCTGCGCAACCTCAATCCGCGCTATCGCGCCGACGAGATGATCCCGGCCGGTACCCAGCTCAACGCCACCACGCGCGTGGTCAACCTCTACAACCGCTGGTGTACGCGCGGCTCACGCGCGCAACTCGCGCACGAACTGGTGCGCAGCGATCCCGCGAACGCGGTGGTGCGCCTTGGTGCGCTCGAGCCAATGCCGATGGCGGGTGCGGGGACTCTCGCCCCCGTCACTGACGCGCCGGCAGCGCCTGCCGCGCGCAGGCACCGGGTCAACCGTGGCGAGACGCTGGGACGCATCGCGCAGCGCTATGGCTGCGACCTGGGCGCGCTTGCGCGCGCCAACGAGCTGCGCGCCCCGTCGTATGCGATCCGTCCCGGCCAGGAGCTGACGCTGGCCGGCTGCAGCGGCTAGCTGCGGCGCCGCGCGTGGTTACGCGGTGCGCGTCGCCAGCCGCTGGCCGAGGCGCACCGCCACTTCCGGCCCGAGCGTCGATGACAGCTCGGCCACGCCCGGCGGCAGCAACACGATCACGGTGGAGCCGTAGTTGAAGCGCGCCATTTCCGCGAAGCGCTCGATGACGATGCCGCGGCCACGGTAGTCCTTGCGGGTGATCCGTCGCCCGTACTTCGGGATCTCGACGCCACTCCAGACGGTTTCCACCCCGGACACCAGCAGCGCGCCCACCATGACCATCGCCATCGGCCCGAAGTCGGTGTCGAAATGGCAGACCAGGCGTTCGTTGCGGGCGAACAGGCGCGGCACCGCGGCGACGGCGGAGGGGCCGACGCTGAACAGTCGGCCGGGCACGTGCACGGTTTCGCGCAGCTCCCCGGTCCATGGCATGTGCACCCGGTGGTAATCGCGCGGCGAGAGATAGACGGTGGCGAACACGCCGCCATCGAAGACTTCGGCGTCGGCGTCGCTGCCCAGCAGCTCGCCGGCGGTGAACGAACGGCCCTTGGCCTGGAAGATGCGCCCACGCTCGTCCGGGTGGCCGACCGCGCCGCACTGGCTCACCCGGCCATCGGCGGGCATCAGCAGTGCGCGTGGATCCGGGTCCGCCACGTGCACGCCGTCGCGCAACGTACGGGTAAAGAACGCATTGAAACTCGCGTACGCGTTCGGATCCGACTCCGCGGCTTCGCCCAGGTCCACGCCGAAGCGGCGGACCACGGTGTCGATCAACCACTGCTTGACGCGGGGATTCTCGGAATAGGCCAGCCGCCGGGCGAGTCCGGACAGCAGGCGATGGGGCAGGACGTGGGTAAGCGGGGTGATCGGGTCGAAAGCCATCGGCGTCAGCGCGCTTCGGTAAGCAGGCGCAGGTCGGCGGCGATCGCCGCCGGATCGAACGGCGGCGAGATCACGCCGGCCATGCGTGCCTGCGGGTCGAGCACCGCCAGCGAGGCGGAATGATCGATCGTGTACTGGTTGGCGGCCGCGCCTTCCGGCGGCGCCACCTTCATGAACACCAGCGACAGCGAGCGGGTGAAGGCTTCGAGCGCGGGCACGTCGGCGGTCGCGGCGAGGATGTCGCGATGGAACGCGGATGCGTATTCGCCGGCGCGTTCCGGGGTGTCGCGTTCCGGATCGACCGAAACGAACAACACGCGCGGACGCACCGCCTCGGGCAGGTCCTCCCACTGCCGCTGGGCCTGGGCGAGTTCCGCCAGCGTGGTCGGGCACACGTCCGGGCAGAACGTGAAGCCGATGAACACCACGGTCCAGTGGCCCTGCAGTTCGCCCGGTACCAGCTGCGTGCCATCGGACTGCTGCAGCGAGAACGGTGGCAGCGCGCGTGGCTGCGGGAACAGCGTCACCGCCTGCGTCTGCGGCGCGCGCGCCGACGGATCGTTGAAGAACTTCTGCGCGACCAGCAGGCCGAGGCCGGCGGCAAGCGCGAACACGAGGATGACGATGGTGGTGCGACTGAACAAGGCGATGTCCACTGGCGGTTTTGCGCCATGATACCCGCCGCCCCATATACTTTCCGGTCACCCGGCTTCCCCTGGCCGCCCGCACCCGGGCGGCGTCCCGCATGACCGACGAACTGCACACGATCATCGACCTGATCCGCTACGGCGCCAGCCGTTTCAACGCGGCCGGGCTCACGTTTGGCCACAGCTACGACAACGCGCTCGACGAAGCCACCCAGCTGACCCTGCATGCCCTGCACCTGCCGCATGACCTGTCACCGGTGTACGGCCAGGCGCGGGTCACCCTCGCGGAAAAGGAAGACGTGCTCGGGCTGTTCCTGCGCCGCATCGAGGAACGGGTACCGGCGGCCTACCTGACCGGTGAGGCGTGGTTTGCCGGATTGAGCTTCAGGAGCGACCGCCGGGCGCTGGTGCCGCGTTCGCCGATCGCCGAGCTGATCCTGTCGGGTTTCGAGCCCTGGCTCGGCGGGCGCGAGGTGCGCCGCGCGCTGGACCTGTGCACCGGCTCCGGCTGCATCGGCATCGCGATGGCCCACTACAACCCGGACTGGCAGGTGGATGCCGCCGACATCAGCACCGAGGCGCTGTCGCTGGCCGAAGAGAACAAGGCGCGCCTGCTTGCCGACAACCTGCGCCTGGTGCATTCGGACCTGTTCTCCGGCCTGCAGGGCGAGCATTACGACCTCATCGTCACCAATCCGCCCTATGTCACCAATGACGAGACCGATGCGTTGCCGCGCGAATACGGCTACGAGCCGGAGCTCGGCCTGCGCGCGGGCGATGACGGCCTCGACCTGGTGCTGAAGATCCTGCGCGACGCGCCGCTGCACCTCACCGACCACGGCCTGCTGATCTGCGAGGTCGGTGACTCGGAGCGCGCGGTCAACGCGCTGCTGCCGGAGCTGCCGCTGGCGTGGGTCGAGTTCAAGGTCGGGCAGATGGGCGTGTTCGTGGTCGAGCGGCGCGACCTGGTGACCCACAACACGCGCATCGCGGCACTGGCTGCCGAGCGTCAGGCGGCGGGCATGGCAGCTGCGGCGGCGCCCGGCGCGCTGTTCTGAGCCTGTGTCCAACACCACCGGCCAGCTGTTCCGCGTCACCACCTTCGGCGAGTCGCATGGGCCCGCCATCGGTTGCGTGATCGACGGTTGCCCGCCCGGCATCGCCATCGCCGAGGACGACTTCGCCCGCGACCTCGCCCGGCGCGCCACCGGCCGCAGCCGGCACACCTCCGCGCGGCGCGAGGCCGACGCGGTGGAGATCCTCAGCGGTGTCTACGACGACGTCACCACCGGGACGCCGATCGCGCTGCTGGTGCGCAATACCGACGCGCGCAGCAAGGACTACGCGGCGATCACCCGACAGTTCCGGCCGGGCCACGCCGACTACAGCTACTGGCAGAAGTACGGCATCCGCGATCCGCGCGGCGGCGGGCGGGCGTCGGCACGCGAGACCACGATGCGGGTGGCCGCCGCGGTGATCGCGCGGAAATGGTTGCGCGAGCGCCATGGCGTCGAAGTCCGCGGTTGCCTGTCGCGCCTCGGCGAACACGCACCCACCGGCCACGATTGGGCAGCGGTGGAGGCCAATCCGTTCTTCTGGCCCGCCGCCGGCGACGTGCCCGCGCTGGAGGCCTATATGGACGCGCTGCGCAAGTCCGGCGATTCGGTCGGCGCCGAGGTCACGGTGGTGGCCGATGGCGTCCCGCCCGGCTGGGGCGAGCCCGTCTACGGCAAGCTCGACGCCGAACTCGCCGCGGCGATGATGTCGATCAACGCGGTCAAGGGCGTCGAGATCGGCGCCGGTTTCGCCGCCGTGGCGCAGAAGGGCAGCGAACACCGCGACGTGATGACGCCGCAGGGCTTCCGCAGCAACCATGCCGGCGGCGTGCTTGGCGGCATTTCCACCGGCCAGCAGATCGTGGTGCGCACCGCCTTCAAGCCGACCTCGAGCCTGCGCCTGCCGGTGCAGGGGCTGGACGTCGACGGCAACGTGGTCGATGTCATCACCACCGGCCGCCACGATCCCTGCGTCGGCATCCGGGCCACGCCGATCTGCGAGGCGATGCTGGCACTGGTGCTGATCGACCAGGCGCTGCGCCACCGCGCGCAGTGTGGCGATGTGGGTGCGGTGTCGCCACGCGTGCCGGGCGGCGGCTGAGTCGCGTCCACTGCGCTTACCGGCGGTGCGGGCGTTGCACGCCGTCTGAACAGTACGTATCACCATTTTCTTCCTCGAGAACTCCCCATGTCAGAGCAACCCCGCCGCTTCAATGTCGCGGTCGTCGGCGCCACCGGTGCCGTCGGCGAAGCCATGCTGTCCATCCTCGCGGCGCGGAAGTTCCCGGTCGGCCGGCTGGTGGCACTCGCGTCCGGGCGCTCCGCCGGTGGTCATGTCGATTTCGGCGATGACGAGGTGCTGGTGCAGGAGCTGGCCGGCTTCGATCCCGATGGCATCGACATCGCGCTGTTCTCCGCCGGCGGCGAGGTGTCGCGCGAGTACGCGCCGAAGTTCGCGGCGGCCGGTGCGGTGGTGATCGACAACTCGTCGGCGTTCCGCAACGACGACGACGTGCCGCTGGTGGTGGCCGAGGTCAATCCGGAAGCGATCGGCCAGCGCCCGCGCGGCATCATCGCCAACCCCAACTGCTCGACCATGCAGATGCTGGTGGCGCTCGCCCCGCTGCATCGGGAGGCGCATATCGAGCGCATCAACGTCGCCACCTACCAGTCGGTGTCGGGCGCGGGGCGCGCCGCGACGGAGGAGCTGGGTCGCCAGACCGCCGCGCTGCTGAGCTTCCAGACGCCGGAGCCGGAACGCTTCCCGGTGCAGATCGCATTCAACCTGATCCCGCACATCGACGAGTTCCAGGACAACGGCTATACCCGCGAGGAAATGAAGCTGGTCTGGGAGACCCGCAGGATCCTCGGCGACGACGGCATCCAGGTGAACGCCACGGCGGTGCGGGTGCCGGTGTTCTACGGCCATTCCGAGGCGGTGGCGATCGAAACGCGCGACAAGCTCAGCGCAGCGCGCGCGCGCGAACTGCTCGAAGCCGCCCCCGGCGTGGTCGTCGTCGACGACCGGTCGCCCGGCGGCTATCCGACGCCGGTCACCCATGCCTCGGGCAACGACGCGGTGTACGTCGGCCGCATCCGCGAGGACATCTCGCATCCGCGCGGGCTCAACCTGTGGGTGGTGTCGGACAACATCCGCAAGGGCGCGGCGCTCAACGCGGTGCAGATCGCCGAGTTGCTGGTGGCCGGGCAGGGCAGTTGAACGACCTCTGTTGCACGCGCGCATCGCTGCGACCTGGCGGCCGACGTTGCACCGCGTCGGTGCACGCGGATAGAGTCTGTGCCCCGAGGGGAGTCGTGATGTCGAGGATCTGGCAGTCCATCCTGCTGCTGTTGCTGGCGCTGTGCGTCTGCGCGCCCGCGTTCGCGCTGGGCCTGGGGCAGATCCAGGTTCGCTCGCAGGCCGGCGAACCGCTGCTGGCGGAAATTCCGGTCGTTTCCAGCGATCCGTCCGAGCTGCAGCAGCTGCGCGCACGGCTGGCATCCCCGGAGACCTTTGCGCGGATCGGCCTGCAGGCGCCGCAGGGCGCGGTGTCCGACCTGCAGTTCAATGTCGCGCTCGATGCGCAGGGGCGGCCGGTCATCCGTGTCACCACCGTGCAGCCTGTGCGGGAGCCGCTGCTGACCTTCCTCGTCGAGGTCGACTGGGGACAAGGCCGGCTGGTGCGCGAGTATTCCGCGCTGCTCGATGCACCCGACACCATCGCCGCGCCGGCGCAGCCGCCGATCCAGGCCCCGTTGCCGACGCAGCCGTCGACCGAAGGGCGGATCGTGCGCGCAGCCGAGCCGGTGGCCGACGCCGAGGGGCAGCCCGTGTCGCCCGAATCCGGGGACGCATCCGCACCCGCCGCTGCGGACGCCGCAGCGGTCGCGGCACCTACCGCGTCGCCGACCGCCGCGCCGGTGGCCGCGACCACGCAACGCTCCACGCCCGGGGAATACGGTCCCGTGCAGGCGGGCGATACGCTGAGCCAGATCGTGCAGCGGATCGCGCCGGACGACAGCGTCAGCGTCAACCAGATGATGCTGGCGTTGCTGCGGAGCAATCCCGAGGCCTTCATCGGCGGCAACATCAACACCCTGCGCCAGGGCGCGGTGTTGCGCATCCCCGACCGCGACGAGGCGCTGAGCATCGGCACGCGCGAGGCGACCGCCGAGGTCCGCGCGCAGGTCGCGCGCTGGCGCGAGCTGTCGCAGCCGGCGCCGCTGCCCGACGCGGCGGCAACGCCGGCCGATGGCAATGCGGATGGCGAGGCGGCGGTGGCGTCGCAGCCGGCGGCGCAGGATGCGCGGCTGGAGATCGTGCCGCCCGGAGCGGGCGGTACCCAACAGGCAGCAACCCGGTCGGGCATTTCCGCCGGTGGCGAGGGCGACATGTTTCGACAGGAACTGCAACAGGCACAGGAAACGGTCGCCGCGCGCGATGCCGAGGTCGAGGAACTGAAGGCGCGGCTGGCGGACCTCGAGCGCCTCCAGCAGCAGCAACAGCAGCTGATCGCGCTCAAGGACAGCGAGCTCGCCGCCGCGCAGCAGCGGCTGGAAACCAGCAACCAGCAGGCAGCGGCGGAGGGCACCGGTGCGCTGCCGTGGATCCTCGGCGGTATGGGCGTGCTGCTGGTGGGGGCACTGCTGTTCTGGCTGCTCAACCGCCGCAGCGGGCGGCAGCCGGCATTCCGTGCGCCTTCGGTGTCCCCTGTGCCTGCCGACGTTCCGACCGCGCCTGCGGCACCCGCGCCGGTGCCGGTCCCAGGCAAGCCGACCTGGCACGCGACCGGGGCTGCGGCAGCCGCGGTGGCCACCGACCCGCGCCCACGGCCATGGACCCGCGCGCGGAGGCCATGACTGCCAGCCGCAGGGCGGCCATCATGCCGTCGCCCGCCGCTCCCGCGGCACCGGCAGCGGCACCGGCCGTTCCGGTGGGCGATGGCGAAGCGGTCGCCGACGCGCTCGAAGATGCGCAAGGCCAGGAGCGCATCGAGCTCGCGCGTGCCTACGTCGAACTCGGTGACGTGGAGACCGCGCGCACCCTGCTGCTGGAAGTCGTCGACTGCGGCACGCCCGCGGTCCGTGGCGAAGCGGCCCAGCTGCTCAGCGAACTGGCCTGAACCGATCGCCGCCTGCGGATGACGCGGGCAGCGCCGCGTTCTAGGATGCCGGTCCGCCAGCGATCGGGATTTCCATGCGTTTCGCCCTTGGTGTCGAGTACGACGGCACCGCCTTCCTCGGCTGGCAGCGGCTGAGCCAGCCCGGCACCGACGGCCCGCCCACGCTGCAGGCGGCGCTGGAGGCCGCGCTGTCGAGCGTGGCCGATGCAGCCGTGGAAACTGTCTGTGCGGGCCGTACCGATGCCGGCGTCCACGGCCTGTGCCAGGTCGTGCATTTCACCACCGACGTCGTGCGCGACCCGCGCGCCTGGGTGCTCGGCACCACCGGGCGCCTGCCGCAGGGTGTGGCCGTGCGCTGGTGTACCCCCGTGCGCGACGACTTCCACG
Source organism: Luteimonas yindakuii (assembly GCF_004803715.2). Lineage (NCBI taxonomy): Bacteria > Pseudomonadati > Pseudomonadota > Gammaproteobacteria > Lysobacterales > Lysobacteraceae > Luteimonas > Luteimonas yindakuii. Next base: position 1,948,163 of record NZ_CP039383.2, on the reverse strand, counting down.
CCCGCTTTTCCGCCCGCGCGCGGCGCTACCGTTACCGGCTGCTGGACCGGATGGTGCGGCCGGCGCTGGGTCGGCAGTACCTCGCATGGTCGCGGCGCGCGCTGGATGCGGAAGCGATGCACCGCGCCGCGCAGGCGCTGCTGGGCGAGAACGACTTCTCCAGCTTCCGCACGGTGCATTGCCAGGCCACGCATGCGCGCCGCAACCTGCAGCGGATCGAGGTCCGCCGCGAAGGGGCGGAAATCGTCATCGACGTGCAGGCCAATGCTTTCCTGCATCATATGGTGCGCAACATCGTCGGCTCGCTGATGGAAGTCGGTGCCGGCGAGCGGCCCGAACCCTGGGTCGCCGAAGTACTCGCCGCACGCGACCGCACGCTGGCCGGCCCGACCGCACCTTCGGCGGGGCTGGTCTTCGTCGGCCCCCTGTATCCCCCCGAGTGGGGCCTGCCTGACGAGGTCACCGAGTGAAGCGCACCCTGTTCCGCACGCGCATCAAGTTCTGTGGAATGACGCGCCCCGGCGACGTCCGCCTCGCCGGCGAACTGGGCGTGGATGCGGTCGGCTTCATCTTCGCCGCCGACAGCCCGCGCCGCGTCGATGCCGAGGAGGCCCGCGCCATGCGCGTGGCGCTCGCGCCGATGGTGAGCCCGGTGGCCGTGTTCCGCGACAACAGCTCCGAGGAAGTCCGCGACGTCGTGCGCCGCGTGCGCCCGGTGCTGCTGCAGTTCCACGGCAACGAGGAAGATGCGTTCTGCCGCAGCTTCGGCCTGCCGTATCTCAAGGCCATCGCCATGGGCACGGGCAGTGGCCAGGGCGCGGTCGACTTCATCGCCCTGCGCGTGCGCTATGCCGGCGCGTCCGGCTTCCTGTTCGACAGCCATGGTGCCGGCGAGTCGCCCGGGCAGGGCAGGACCTTCGACTGGTCGCGGCTCAAGCCCGGGATCGAAACACCGTTCTTCGTCTCCGGCGGGCTCACCGCGGACAACGTGCATGACGCTGCCCTCGCGCTGCTGCCGTGGGGCGTGGACGTCAGCAGCGGCATCGAGCGTTCGCCCGGGCTGAAGGACGGAGACCTCATGCGCCGGTTCGTCGAGGAAGTGCGACGGGCCGACTGCGCCGAACTGGGAAAGAGCTGTGAAGCCGGATGAGTCCCCGAACGTGATCGATTTCCACGCCTGGCCCGATGCACAGGGCCGTTTCGGCCGCTACGGCGGGCGTTTCGTTGCCGAAACCCTGATGGGACCGCTGGAGGAGCTCGCCGCGGCCTATGACGCCGCGCGCGTCGACCCCGCGTTCGTGGCCGCGTTCGATCGCGACCTCAAGCACTACGTCGGCCGGCCGAGCCCGATCTACGAGGCCGAACGGCTGTCGCGCGAGGTTGGTGGCGCGCGCATCCTGCTCAAGCGCGAGGACCTCAACCACACCGGTGCGCACAAGATCAACAACACCATCGGCCAGGCGCTGCTGGCCAGCCGCATGGGCAAGACCCGGATCATCGCCGAGACCGGCGCCGGCCAGCACGGCGTGGCCAGCGCCACGGTCGCCGCGCGCCTGGGCCTGGAGTGCGTGGTCTACATGGGCGCGACGGACATCGAGCGCCAGAAGATCAACGTCTACCGGATGAAGCTGCTCGGCGCCACGGTAGTGCCGGTGACCAGCGGTTCGGCCACGCTCAAGGACGCGCTCAACGAGGCCATGCGCGACTGGGTGACCAACGTCGCCGGCACGTTCTACATCATCGGCACCGTCGCCGGGCCGGACCCGTACCCGCGCATGGTCCGCGACTTCAATGCCGTGGCAGGCCGCGAGGCGCGCGCGCAGATGCTGGAGGACTACGGCCGCCTGCCGGACGCGGTCACCGCCTGCGTCGGCGGCGGCAGCAACGCGATCGGCCTGTTCCATGCGTTCCTCAACGACCGCGACGTGCGCATTGTCGGCGCCGAGGCTGCCGGTGACGGCATCGCCAGCGGACGCCATGCCGCATCGATTGCGGCGGGTCGACCGGGCGTCCTGCACGGCAACCGCACCTATGTGCTGTGCGACGACGACGGCCAGATCAGCGAGACGCATTCGGTCTCCGCCGGCCTCGACTACCCGGGCGTCGGCCCGGAGCACGCGTTCCTGGCCGACGCCGGCCGTGCCGAATACGTCGGCGTGACCGATGAGGAGGCACTGGCGGCGTTCCACCTGCTCGCACGCACCGAGGGCATCCTCGCCGCGCTCGAATCCAGCCATGCGATCGCGCAGGCGATCAAGCTCGCCCGCGAGCTGCCGAAGGACGCGCTGGTGCTGGCCAACCTCTCCGGGCGCGGCGACAAGGACGTGCATACGATCGCCGCGCGCGAGGGCGTGGAGGTGTAACCAACGCGCCGCCGCGAACCCGTGCGGTGGCGAGGATCAGAGCAGGGCGCGGGCAGGACGATGCGGCTCGCGCCCCCGCATGGCGTCCACTGCCGCCGGCCCGCGCATCGCTCCCGGCCTCACTCCGCGCCTGCCTGCGTGACTCCGCATCCAGGCGCTACCCCAGGAATTCCCGATGTCCCGTATCGATACCCGGTTCGCCGAACTTCGCGCTGCAGGCCGCAAGGCCCTGATTCCGTTCATCACCGCCGGCGACCCGTCGCTGGAGGCCACGGTGCCGGTGATGCACGCCCTGGTCGGTGCCGGCGCCGACGTGATCGAACTCGGTGTGCCGTTCTCCGATCCGATGGCCGACGGGCCGACCATCCAGCGCAGCTCCGAACGCGCGCTGGCGCGCGGTGGCGGGCTGGCACACGTGCTGCGCTGCGTGCGCGAGTTCCGCACGCGCGACGCCGACACCCCGGTGGTCCTGATGGGGTACCTCAACCCGGTGGAGATCCGCGGACCGGAACGTTTCGCCGCGGATGCGGCCGCTGCGGGCGTCGATGGCATGTTGCTGGTCGACCTGCCGCCGGAAGAAGCCGGCGAATTCCGCACGGCGTTCGCCGCCCACGGCGTGGCGCTGATCCTGCTGGTGTCGCCGACCACCGGCGATGCGCGGCTGTCGCGCCTGCTCGCCGAGGCGCAGGGCTATCTCTACTACGTCAGCTTTGCCGGAGTCACCGGAGCGTCGGATCGACTCGACACCGGCGCCGTGGCCGCGCGCCTGCGCGGCATCCGCGCCGGGACCGCGGCGCCGGTGGTGGCGGGCTTCGGGATCCGCGATGCCGCCGGCGTGGCGGCGCTGGCCGATGCCGCCGACGGCGTGGTGATCGGCAGTGCGCTGGTCACGGTGATGGCCGATGCGCGGGATTCCGCCGATGCCGCCGCACGCGGCGCGGCATTCTTCGCTCCGCTGCGCGCGGCGCTCGACGGCGCGGCCGACTGAGCATCGAATGCATCCGCCTGCGTACGGAGTAAGCCTTGCGAATCAGCGACTTGCGCAGGTCCGCCGGGGCCGGGCAGGGGGCGCCGGCCTGCTAGACTTGCGCCCTTGTCCCGGCCGCGCGACGCCTGTCGCCGGCCGCCACCGGAGTACGACGATTTGAGCTGGCTCAAGAAAGTGATGCCGTCCAGCATCCGCACCGAACCGGGCGCGCCGCGCAAGCGCAACGTGCCGGAAGGTCTGTGGGAAAAATGCGACCGTTGCGGCGCGGTGCTGTACCGCCCCGAGCTCGAGGAGAACCTCGAGGTGTGCCCGAAGTGCGCGTTCCACCGCCCGATCCGCGCGCGTGCGCGCCTGCGCGGCTTCCTCGACGCGGACACCGGCAGCGAGATCGGCGCCGAGCTCGGGCCGACCGACGTGCTCCGCTTCCGCGACCAGAAGAAGTACGCCGACCGCATCAAGGCGGTGCAGAAGGCCACCGGCGAGCGCGACGCGCTGATCGCCCTGCAAGGCACCCTCAAGGGCCAGCCGATCGTCGCCGCCGCGTTCGATTTCGCCTTCATGGGCGGCTCGATGGGTTCGGTGGTCGGCGAACGCTTCGCGCTGGGCGCCGAGCGCGCGCTGGAGATCGGTTCGCCCTTCGTATGCTTCGCCGCCAGTGGCGGTGCGCGCATGCAGGAGAGCCTGTTCTCGCTGATGCAGATGGCCAAGACCTCGGCCGCGCTGGGTCGCCTGCGGGCTGCCGGGCTGCCGTATATCTCGGTGATGACCCATCCCACCACCGGTGGCGTGTCGGCATCGTTCGCGATGCTGGGCGACATCAACATGGCCGAACCGGAGGCGCTGATCGGTTTCGCCGGGCCGCGCGTGATCGAGCAGACCGTGCGCGAGAAGCTGCCGGAAGGCTTCCAGCGCTCTGAGTTCCTGCTCGAGCACGGCGCCATCGACCAGATCTGCGACCGTCGCGAGCTGCGCGACCGCATCGCCGCGCTGCTGGCGTTGCTGATGAAGGCGCCGCCGCCCGGGGAAACCGCCGCATGAGCCGGAAGTACTTCGGCACCGACGGCATCCGTGGCCGGGTCGGCGTCGGCCCGATCTCCGCCGATTTCGTGCTGCGCCTGGGCAATGCCTACGGCCACGTGCTGCACGAGGGCGATCCGGCGTGGCGCAAGCCGCTGGTGGTGATCGGCAAGGACACGCGCATCTCCAACTACATGTTCGAGGCGGCGCTCGAAGCCGGCCTGGTCGCCGCCGGCGTCGACGTGCAGCTGATGGGGCCGATGCCGACGCCGGCCGTCGCGCACCTCACCCGTTCGCTGCGCGCCGACGGCGGCATCGTCATTTCCGCCTCGCACAACCCGCACCACGACAACGGCATCAAGTTCTTCTCCGCCGACGGCGAGAAGCTCGACGACGCCACCGAACTCGCCATCGAGGCGGCACTGGAGCAGCCGTTCCGTACCGTCGCCTCGGAGAAACTCGGCAAGGCCGTGCGCACCCGCGACGCGGTGGGCCGCTACCTCGAGGCCTGCAAGAACTCGCTGCCGCGTGGTTTCGACCTGGATGGCCTGCGCATCGCGATGGACTGCGCCAATGGCGCGACCTACCAGATCGGTCCGCTGGTGTTGCGCGAGCTGGGCGCGCAGGTCGATGCGATCGGCATCGAGCCGAACGGCGTCAACATCAATGCCGGTGTCGGCTCGACCCACCCCGAGGCGCTGGCCGCGCATGTGCAGGCGTGTGGCGCCGCGCTGGGCATCGCGTTCGACGGCGACGGCGACCGGGTGATGTTCGTCACCGACGATGGCCGCGTCGTCGACGGCGACGATCTGGTCTACATCCTTGCCCTGGACTGGCAGGCCAGCGGGCGCCTGCAGGGGCCGGTGGTCGGCACCCTGATGACCAACTACGGGCTCGAACAGGCGCTGCAGCAGCGCGGCATTCCGTTCCTGCGCACCAGGGTCGGCGACCGCCACGTGCACCATGCGCTGGTCCAGCATTCCGGCGTACTGGGCGGCGAGGCCTCCGGCCACCTGCTGTGCCTGGACCGCAGCAGCACCGGCGACGGCATCGTCAGCGCGCTGCAGGTGCTGGAAGTACTGCAGCGCCGCGGCATCACCCTGCAGCAGGCGCTCGAAGGGCTGCATCGCTATCCGCAACGCACCATCAACGTCGCCACCGTCGCCGGCGCCACGCCCGCCGAAGCGCCTCCGGTGCTCGCCGCATTGGCGCAGGCACAGGCGGCCGTGCAGGGCAGGGGGCGCGCCTTCCTGCGCCCGTCCGGTACCGAACCCGTGGTACGTGTCACCGTCGAGGCCGACGACGCCACGTTGATGCAGACCACCCTCGATTCACTGGCCGACGCCGTGCGTGCGGCGGCCGTTTCCTGACCCGGTAGACCGCCATGACTTCCCGCATCCCCACCCTCGATATCCGTCGTTTCACCGATCCGCAGAGCCCGGCCGACCGCGATGCGTTCGTGGCCGAACTCGGTGCCGCCTACCGGCAGTGGGGCTTTGCCGGCATCAACGGCCACGGCATCGCGCAGGACGAGATCGACGCCGCCTACGCGGCGTTCAAGGCCTTCTTCGCGCTGCCTGAAGACACCAAGAAGAAGTACCACGTGCCCGGCAGCGGTGGCGCGCGGGGCTACACCCCGTTCGGCGTGGAGACCGCCAAGGGCTCGAAGCATTTCGACCTCAAGGAGTTCTGGCACATCGGCCGAGAGATTCCCGATGACTCGCAGTACCGCGACGTGATGCCGCCGAACCTGTGGCCGGAGGAATTGCCGGAATTCCGCGAGCACGGCTACCGCCTGTACCAGCGCCTCGATGCGCTGGGTTCGCAGGTGCTGTCGGCGCTGGCGCTGCACATCGGCCTGCCCGAGCATTTCTTCGCCGACAAGACCGACAACGGCAACTCGATCCTGCGGCCGATCCACTACCCGCCGATCACCGCCGACGACATCCCCAACGTGCGCGCCGGCGCGCATGGCGACATCAACTTCATCACCCTGCTGGTCGGTGCCAGCGCGGCCGGGCTGGAGGTGCAGTCGCACGACGGCGAGTGGGTGCCGTTCACCTCGGACGCCGACACCATCGTGGTCAACATCGGCGACATGCTGCAGCGCCTGACCAACCACGTGTATCCGTCGACGATCCACCGCGTGGTCAACCCGCCTGGCGAACAGGCGCGCAAGCCGCGCTATTCGGTGCCGTTCTTCCTGCACCCGAATCCCGATTTCCTCATCGACGTGCTGCCGATGACGATCACCGACGACAACCCGAGCCGGTATCCCGAGCCCATCACCGCGCACGGCTTCCTCGAGGAACGCCTGCGCGAGATCAAGCTGAAGTAGTCCTGCGCGGTCGGGCAGGGCGCGTGCGTCCTGCTCCCACCCGTGCCGTGCCATGCCTTCATGGCGCGCACCGCCTAGAATGGGCGGTTGTCCATATCCCGAGGTAGGTCATGCGTCCACGTATCGTCGCCGGCAACTGGAAGCTGCACGGCAGTCGCGCCTTCGCCACCGATCTGGTCGGACGCATTGCCGATGCGCTGCCCGGCGGCGTGGAGGTCGTGGTCCTTCCGCCGCTGCCATACCTCGGCGACCTCGTCGAGGATTTCGAGGGTCGCCCCGTCGCGTTCGGCGCCCAGGACGTCAGCAGCAACCAGGAAGGCGCCTATACCGGCGAGGTCTCGGCGAAGATGCTGGTCGACGTGGGCGCGCGTTTCGGCCTGGTCGGCCACTCGGAGCGGCGCCAGTACCACAACGAAAGCAGCGAACACGTCGCGCGCAAGTTCCTGGCCGCGGTCAACGCCGGCCTGCGGCCGATCCTGTGCGTGGGCGAGTCGTTGCAGCAGCGCGAGGCGGGCATGACCGAGGACACCATCGCCTCGCAGCTGCGCCCCGTGCTGGACCTGGTCACCGCCGCGGCGTTCGCCAACGCCGTCGTCGCCTACGAGCCGGTCTGGGCGATCGGCACCGGCCGCACCGCGACGCCGGAACAGGCCCAGGCCGTGCACGCCTTCATCCGTAGCGAGGTGGCCGCGCGGGATGTTAAGATCGCCGATTCGCTGCCCATCCTCTACGGTGGAAGCGTGAAGCCCGCCAACGCGGCCGAGCTGTTCTCGCAGCCGGACGTCGATGGCGGCCTCATCGGTGGCGCCTCGCTGGTAGCCTCCGATTTCCTCGCCATCGCCGCGGCCGCCGCCGCGGGTTGAACCCGGTCAAGCCACGATGCTGCTGCTCGTCCTGAACGTACTTTTTGTCCTCATCGCGATCTCCATGGTCGCGTTGATCCTGATGCAGCGTGGCGCCGGCGCACAGGCCGGTTCCGGCTTCGGTGGCGGCGCGTCGGCCACCGTGTTCGGTGCGCGTGGCTCGTCCAACTTCCTGTCCAAGGCGACGAAGTGGCTGGCGATCTCGTTCTTCGCCGTGACGCTGTTCATGGCGTGGTACGCAACCCGCCAGGCACAGCCGGTCGTGCAGCAGCAGGATCTGGGCGTGATGTCCGCGATTCCGCAGGCGCCGGCCGCGCCTGCAGCGGATGCCAGCGTGCCGCAGGCGCCGGTGCAGCAGTCGAATGAAGCCGTGCCCGCAGCGCCTCCGGCACAGCCGGCGGCCGGTGAGGAAATTCCTCCGCAGGCACCGCAAACGGAGCAGTAAAGCGCGTACAATGCGCACCCCGCGGTCGGCGCTGTCGACCGCGGACACCATGCCCAGGTGGCGGAATTGGTAGACGCACTACCTTGAGGTGGTAGCGACGAGAGTCGTGGGGGTTCGAGTCCCCCCTTGGGCACCAATACGGCGGTTCTGCCGCCAGCGCCAGCACCCCGCCCCGCGCGGGGTGTTTGCGTATCCGGGGTGGTGCGACATGCAGTCGAGGGTGTTACACGGCGCATGCACGGATGTCATGCGTGGAATGGGTCTGCGGGACCGAATTGGTTTACTCACCAGTTCACGAAACGGTACAATTGGCTGGTTTCGAGGACGGTGTCCGGCAACAGCCGGAACCGCCCAGGAAGGGCCAGCCGAGAACGCACCCGGGCCGGGTGTGGCCGGTGCGACGGGATGTCGGCCACCCCCTGAGTAAACACGACGCACGCGGCGCTCCGGCGCCATGTGCGAGCGGCGCGAAGCGCCGAGCAACGGCCGCCCACGGGCGGCAAGTAGCCGAGAGAACATCACGTGCTGGCCGAATATTTGCCGACCCTGTTGTTCCTGATCGTTGCCACCGGCATCGGCATTGCATTGCTGGTGGTCGGCAACGTCCTGGGACCCAAGCGTCCGACGGCCGAGAAGCTGTCGCCCTACGAGAGTGGCTTCAACGCGTTCGAGGACGCGCGCATGCGCTTCGACGTGCGCTACTACCTCATCGCGATCCAGTTCCTGATCTTCGACCTGGAAATCATCTTCATCGTGCCTTGGGCCACCGTGTTCCGCGACCTCGGCGTCGTGGGCCTGGTCGAGATGGGCATCTTCGCCGGCATGCTGTTGCTCGGCTTCATCTACGTGTGGAAGAAGGGAGCCCTGGAATGGGAGTGATCCAGTCCATCCAGAAGGCCGCGGACTTCGCCAGCAATCCGCTGCCGGAAGGGCGCGTCGAGGACATCCTGCGGCCCGAGGGCGACAATCCGCTGCTCGAGCGCGGGTTCCTGACCACGAGCTCGGACGTGCTGCTCAACTGGGCACGCACCGGCTCGATGTGGCCGATGACGTTCGGCCTCGCCTGTTGCGCGGTCGAAATGATGCACGCGGGTGCCGCGCGCATCGACCTCGACCGCTATGGCGTGGTGTTCCGCCCGAGCCCGCGCCAGTCCGACGTCATGATCGTGGCCGGTACCCTGGTCAACAAGATGGCCCCGGCGCTGCGCAAGGTCTACGACCAGATGCCCGACCCGAAGTGGGTGATCTCGATGGGCAGCTGCGCCAATGGCGGCGGCTACTACCACTACTCGTATTCCGTCGTGCGCGGCTGCGACCGCATCGTGCCGGTGGACATCTACGTCCCGGGCTGCCCGCCGACGGCCGAGGCGCTGGTGTTCGGCATCCTGCAGCTGCAACGCAAGATCCGTCGCGGCACCAACTTCGGCGAGAACAAGACGGGGCTGCGCGAATGAGCGGATCCGCAGAGGCCTTTGCCGCGCAGCTGCGTGCGCGCTTCCCGGATGCGCTGGTGACGGTCGCCGAACCGCGTGGCGAGGTCGGCATCGTGTTCGCCGCCGCCGACTACCTGGCCGGGTGCCTTGCGCTGCGCGACGAGTTCGCATTCGAATCGCTGATCGACCTGTGCGGTGTCGACTACCTCGGCTACGGCAGCGACGAGTGGGACACCGAGGTGTCGTCCGCCGGCTTCAGCCGCGGCGTCGAAGGGCGTGGTCCTGGCCGGTTCGGTTATGGCCAGGCGCCCAGCCGCCAGCTGGATTCGCCGGATAGCGAAGGCCCGTTGCCGGTGCCGGCGAACCGCTTCGCATCGGTCGCGCAGCTGCTGTCGATCGAACACAACCGCCGCCTGCGCGTGACCGTGCACCCCGAGGACGATGCGATGCCGGTGGTGGCGTCCGTCGTGTCGGTGTGGGAAGGCGTGAACTGGTTCGAGCGCGAGGCATTCGACCTCTTCGGCATCGTCTACGCGGGCCATCCGGACCTGCGTCGCCTGATGACCGACTACGGCTTCGTGGGCCATCCGTTCCGCAAGGATTTCCCGCTGATCGGCAATGTCGAGGTCCGCTACGACGCCGAGAAGAAGCGCGTGGTGTACGAGCCCGTGACTTCCGTCGAGCCGCGCGTGGGCGTTCCGCGCGTGATCCGTGACGACGCACGCTACCTGACCGCCGCCGGCGAATCGCGGGCGCGGGGAGCGGAGACGCAGAAATGAGTACCGGTTATTCGGCGGAACAGGCGGCAACGGGCGGCCCGGCCGCGCTGCGCCAGCAGATCCGCAACTACACGATGAACTTCGGCCCGCAGCACCCGGCCGCGCATGGCGTGCTGCGCCTCATCCTGGAGATGGACGGCGAGACCATCGTCCGTGCCGACCCGCACGTGGGCCTACTCCATCGCGGCACCGAGAAGCTCGCCGAGTCCAAGCCGTTCAACCAGTCGGTCCCGTACATGGATCGTCTGGATTACGTGTCGATGATGTGCAACGAGCACGCCTACGTCCTTGCGATCGAGACCCTGATGGGGATCGAGGCGCCGGAACGTGCGCAGTGGATCCGCACGATGTTCGACGAGATCACGCGGATCCTGAACCACCTGATGTGGCTCGGCTCCAACGGCCTCGACCTCGGCGCAATGGCGGTGATGCTGTACGCGTTCCGCGAGCGCGAAGAGCTGATGGACGTCTACGAGGCGGTGTCTGGCGCGCGCATGCATGCCGCCTACTACCGCCCCGGCGGCGTGTATCGCGACCTGCCGGACCACATGCCGCAGTACCGCGATTCGCCGTGGCGCAAGGGTGCCAAGCTCAAGCGCTTCAACGCCTGGCGCGAAGGCTCGATGCTGGACTTCCTCGACCAGTTCGCCGACGACTTCCCGACCCGGATCGACGAATACGAAACGCTGCTCACCGACAACCGCATCTGGAAGCAGCGCACCGTCGGCATCGGCGTGATCCCGCCCGAACAGGCCAAGGCCTGGGGCATGACCGGCCCGATGCTGCGTGGTTCCGGCGTTGCGTGGGATCTGCGCAAGACCCGGCCCTACGCCAAGTACGCCGAGGTCGACTTCGACATCGCCGTGGGCGTGGAAGGCGACTGCTACGACCGCTACCTCGTGCGCGTGGCCGAGATGCGCCAGTCGACGCGCATCATCAAGCAGTGCGTGGCATGGCTGCGGGCGAATCCCGGTCCGGTGATGGTCGACAACTACAAGGTCGCGCCTCCCTCCCGTGCGGAGATGAAGGACGACATGGAAGCGCTGATCCACCACTTCAAGCTGTTCTCGGAAGGCTATTGCGTGCCGGTCGGCGAGACCTACCAGGCCGTCGAGGCGCCCAAGGGCGAGTTCGGCTGCTACCTGGTTTCCGACGGTGCCAACAAGCCGTTCCGCGTGCACCTGCGCGCCCCGGGCTTCGCGCACCTGTCGTCGATGGACGCCATCGTCAAGGGCCACATGCTCTCCGACGTGGTGGCGATGATCGGCACCTACGATGTCGTGTTCGGCGAAATCGACCGTTGAGGCGCGTGAGGAAATGAAAGCAACAGGCAATTTCGAGAACGCGCGCAACGTCGACCCGATGGTCGCGTTGAGCGACGACACGCGTGCGTACATCGACCACTGGGTGGCGAAGTTCCCGCCCGACCGCAAGCGTTCGGCGGTGATCCAGGGGCTGTTCGCGACCCAGCAGCAGAACGGCGGTTTCCTGACCGACGAGCTGATCGCCGCGGTGGCCAAGTACCTGGGCATCCCGCCGGTGTGGGCGTACGAGGTGGCGACGTTCTACTCGATGTTCGAGACGCGGGAGGTCGGCCGCAACAACGTCGCCTTCTGCACCAACATCAGCTGCTGGCTCAACGGCGCCGAGGACCTTGTCGCGCACGCCGAGCAGAAGCTGGGTTGCAAGCTGGGCGAGTCGACCGCCGACGGCCGCGTCTACCTCAAGCGTGAGGAAGAGTGCGTGGCCGCGTGCTGCGGCGCCCCGGTGGTCGTGATCAACGGCCATTACCACGAGAAGCTCGACACCGCGAAGGTGGACGAGCTGCTCGACGGACTGAAGTGAGGCTGGACGCAGGCATGGCGCATCAACACACCCACGTCTCCGAAGGCTACGGGCCCGTCGGCCCCGCGCCGAAGGAGCACCAGGCCGTCTACACGACGCTGCACTTCGACAAGCCGTGGTCGTACGAGAACTACCTCAAGACCGGTGGTTACCAGGCGCTGCGCCGGATCCTCACCGAGAAGATCCCGCCGGCCGACGTCATCGAGATGGTCAAGCAGTCGGGCCTGCGCGGCCGTGGCGGCGCGGGCTTCCCGACCGGACTGAAGTGGTCCTTCATGCCCAAGGGCGACATGCAGAAGTACATCCTCTGCAACTCCGACGAGTCCGAGCCGGGCACCTGCAAGGACCGCGACATCCTGCGCTACAACCCGCACTCGGTGATCGAGGGCATGGCGATCGCCTGCTATGCCACCGGTTCGTCGGTTGCCTACAACTACCTGCGTGGCGAGTTCCACCACGAGCCGTTCGAGCATCTCGAGGAAGCCACCGCCGAGGCGTACGCCAACGGCTGGCTGGGCAAGGACATCCTCGGCTCCGGCATCGACATCGACATCCACAACGCGCTCGGCGCTGGCGCCTACATCTGCGGTGAAGAGACCGCGCTGATGGAGTCGCTGGAAGGCAAGAAGGGCCAGCCACGCTACAAGCCGCCGTTCCCGGCCAACTTCGGCCTGTACGGCAAGCCGACCACGATCAACAACACCGAAACCTACGCCTCGGTGCCGGCGATCGTGCGCAACGGCCCCGAGTGGTTCATGAACCTCGGCAAGCCCAACAACGGCGGCTGCAAGATCTTCTCGGTGTCGGGCCACGTGGCGCGTCCGGGCAACTACGAGATCCGCCTCGGCACGCCGTTCTCCGAGCTGCTGGAAATCGCCGGCGGCATGCGTCCGGGTCGCACCATCAAGGGCGTGATCCCGGGTGGTTCGTCGATGCCGGTGCTGCCGGGCGAGATCATGATGGGCCTGACGATGGACTACGACTCGATCCAGAAGGCCGGTTCCGGCCTGGGTTCGGGCGCGGTCATCGTGATGGACGACACCACCTGCATGGTGCGCGCCTGCCAGCGCATCGCGCGTTTCTACTACCAGGAATCCTGCGGCCAGTGCACGCCCTGCCGCGAGGGCACCGGCTGGATGTACCGCATGCTGACCCGCATCGCGCAGCACACCGCGACCGTTGAGGACCTGCACATGCTGCGGGCCGCGGCCGGGCAGATCGAAGGCCACACCATCTGCGCGTTCGGCGAGGCCGCCGCGTGGCCGGTGCAGGGCTTCCTGCGCCACTACTGGGACGAGTTCGAGTACGCGATCGTGAACCGGCGTTTCCTGGTCGACGACCAGCGCAATGGCACCGTGGTGCCGAAGGCGGTGGCCGCATGAGCGCGCAGCCCGTGAACCCGAACCTGCCGCCCGACCACGTCACCGTCTTCATCGACGGTGTCGAGATGGCCGCGCCGAAGGGCTCGATGATCATCCAGGCCGCCGACAAGGCCGGCATCCCGATCCCGCGTTTCTGCTACCACGACAAGCTGGCCATCGCGGCGAACTGCCGCATGTGCCTGGTCGAGGTGGAGAAGATGCCGAAGCCGGCGCCGGCCTGCGCCACGCCGGTGATGGACGGCATGAAGGTCGTCACCCGCAGCGACAAGGCGTTGAAGTCGCAGCGCAACGTGATGGAGTTCCTGCTGATCAACCATCCGCTCGACTGCCCGATCTGCGACCAGGGCGGCGAGTGCGAACTGCAGGACCTGTCGCTGGGTTATGGCCGCTCGGTAAGCCGCTTCGTCGAGCGCAAGCGCGTGGTGCCCGACGAGGACCTCGGTCCGCTGGTCGCCACCGAGATGACGCGCTGCATCCAGTGCACGCGCTGCGTGCGCTTCACCGCGGAAATCGCCGGCACCTACGAGCTCGGCGGCATGAGCCGTGGCGAGAACCTGCAGATCGGCACCTATGACGGCAAGCCGCTGACCACCGAGCTGTCCGGCAACGTGATCGACGTATGCCCGGTCGGCGCGCTCACCAACAAGGTGTTCCGCTTCCGTGCACGCCCGTGGGAACTGGTCGCCAGGGAATCGCTGGGCTACCACGATGCACTGGGCAGCAACCTGTTCCTGCACGCGCGCCGTGGCGAGGTGCTGCGCGCGGTGCCGCGCGACAACGAGACCGTCAACGAGTGCTGGCTGTCCGATCGCGACCGTTATTCGCACCAGGGCCTCGGCGCCGACGACCGCGCCGTGCAGCCGCTGATCCGCGAGGGCGACGACTTCCGCGCGGCCTCGTGGGACGAGGCGCTCGCGCGTGCCGCGCAGATCCTGCGTGACAACGCCGCCGACGACCTCGGCATGCTGGTGCATCCGTCGACCTCGAACGAAGAGGGCGCGCTGCTGGCCCGCATGGCCGAAGGCCTCGGCACCGGCAACCTCGACCACCGCATCGGCCAGCGCGACATGTCCGGCGACGCCGTCGCCGCGCCGTTCGCGATGCCGGTGGCGGACATCGCCAACGCCGGCACGATCGTCATCGTCGGCTCCAACCTGCGCCACGAAGTGCCGCTGCTGCACCACCGCGTGCGCCAGGCATGGCGCAAGGGTGCGCGCGTGCACGTCGTCAACCCGGTCGATTTCGACTTCACCTTCGACGTCGCCTCCAAGGCGATCGTCGCGCCGTCGCGCATCGCCGCGGCCCTTGGTGGCACCGATCTCGCCGCGGCGGTAGGCGAGGGCGAGCGGATGGTGGTGATCGTGGGCGCACTGGCCGAGGCCGGTGCGCACGCAGGCGCGATCCGTTCCGCTGCGGAACGCTTCGCGAGCGCCCATGGCGCTGCGCTGTGCCGCATCCCGCAGGGCGCGAATGCGCTGGGCCTGGGCCGCCACGGCGTACTGCCAACCTCGCGCGATGCCCAGGCGATGCTGCGCGACACACGCTCCGCGTACGTGCTGTACGGCATCGAGCCGGGGCTGGACTTCGCCGACCAGGCGCTCGCGCTGAAGGCGCTCAAGGGTGCACAGGTGGTGGCGTTCAGCCAGTTCGCCTGCGCCTCCACGCGTGCCGTCGCCGACGTGATCCTGCCGATTGGAGCGCTGCCCGAGATCGAGGCCACGCTGACCAACCTTGAAGGCATCGACCAGCGGGCGGTTCCCGCCGGCCGGCTGCCGGGCGAGGCGCGTGCCGGATGGCGCGTGCTGCGCGCGCTCGGCGGCGAGCTTGGACTCGAAGGTTTCGAATTCATCGACATCGCGCCGTTGCGTGCGTCGATGCAGCCGCGCCAGGTCGCCGTGCAGTCGGGGCAGGCCCCACAGGTGGACGGTGGCCTCGAACTCGCGGTCGCACCGGCGATCTACCGCAGCGACGCGATGGTCCGGCGTGCACCGGCGCTGCAGGCCCATCCGTTGACGCTCGGCCCGCGCATCGTGGTGCATCCGGCCGATGCCGGCGCGCTGGGCGTCGGTGACGGCGCGATGGCCAGGGTCTCCAACCATGCCGGCACCGCGACCCTGCAGGTCACGGTCAGCGACCAGGTCGCACCCGGCGCGGTCTTCGTCGAAAGCGGCTATGGCGCCACTGCAGCGCTGACGGCCGGCAACGTACAGGTGGTGCCGGCATGACGACGGCAGAGTTGCTCCAGCAGGTGTTCGGTCCGCTGCGCGAGGCGCTGTTCTCGCTGGGCGCGATCGGCACGGTGCTGTGGATCGTGCTGAAGGTCCTCGCGATCGCCATGCCGGTGATCATCGCGGTGGCCTTCTACGTGGTGTGGGAGCGCAAGCTGATCGGCTGGATGCACGTGCGCCACGGGCCGATGTATGTCGGCATGGGCGTGTTCCAGGCGTTCGCCGACGTCTTCAAGCTGCTGTTCAAGGAAGTCATCCAGCCGACCAACGCACATCGCGCGTTGTACGTGCTGGCACCGCTGATCACCCTCGCGCCTGCGTTCGCGGCGTGGGCGGTGGTGCCGTTCGACTACCAGCTGGTGCTGTCCAACGCCAACGCGGGCCTGCTCTACCTGCTGGCGATGACCTCGCTGGGCGTGTACGGCATCATCCTCGCCGGCTGGGCCACCAACTCGAAGTACGCCTTCCTCGGCGCGATGCGCGCGGCCGCGCAGATGGTGAGCTACGAGATCGCGATGGGCTTCGCGCTGGTCGGCGTGCTGATCGCGGCCGGCAGCCTCAACCTCACCGATATCGTGATGGCGCAGTCCACCGGCAACGGCCTCTTCGGCTGGTTCTGGCTGCCGCTGCTGCCGCTGTTCGTGATCTATTTCGTGTCCGGCGTGGCCGAGACCAACCGTTCGCCGTTCGACGTGGTGGAAGGCGAGTCGGAGATCGTGGCCGGCCACATGGTGGAGTACTCGGGTTCGGCGTTCGCGCTGTTCTTCCTGGCCGAGTACGCGAACATGATCCTCGTCAGCATCCTGACGACGCTGTTCTTCCTGGGCGGCTGGCTGTCGCCGATCCCGGCGGCGTGGATCCCCGACGTGCCGGTGCTGTCGACGATCCTCGGCGATGGCTGGTGGTGGCTGTTCGCCAAGATGTTCTTCTTCGCCAGCTGCTTCATCTGGTTCCGCGCGTCGTTCCCGCGTTACCGCTACGACCAGATCATGCGTCTGGGCTGGAAGGTCTTCATCCCGGTCAGCATCGCCTGGATCGTGGTCACTGCGCTGATGGCGTATTTCGGGGTGCTGGAGGGCGTACAGCGATGAGCCGCGTTGGCAATTTCTTCCGCAGCCTGCTGCTGCTGGAACTCCTGGGCGGCATGAGGCTGACCTTCAAGTACCTCTGGCGCGACAAGTACACGCTGATGTACCCGATGGAGAAGACGCCGCAGTCGCCGCGCTTCCGCGGGTTGCATGCACTGCGCCGGTATCCCAATGGCGAGGAGCGCTGCATCGCCTGCAAGCTGTGCGAGGCGGTGTGCCCGGCGCTGGCGATCACCATCGACTCGGCGCAGCGCGAGGACGGCACCCGCCGCACCACGCGCTACGACATCGACCTGTTCAAGTGCATCTACTGCGGGTTCTGCGAGGAATCCTGCCCGGTCGATTCGATCGTCGAGACGCACATCCACGAGTACCACTTCGAGAACCGCGGCGAGAACATCGTCAGCAAGCCGCAGCTGCTCGCACTGGGTGACCGGCTCGAGGCGGAAATCGCCGAGCGCCGCGCCACCGACGCCGCCTACAGGTAAGCCATGGATTTCATTCTTCTCGCGTTCCTGGGCTTTGCCGCGATCACCGTGATGTCGGCGGTGGCGGTGATCAGTGTCCGCAACCCGGTCCACGCCGCGCTGTTCCTGGTGTTGACCTTCTTCAGCGCGGCCGGTACCTGGATCCTCGCCGGCGCCGAGTTCCTTGGCGTGGCGCTGCTGGTGGTCTACGTCGGCGCGGTCATGGTGCTGTTCCTGTTCGTGGTGATGATGCTCGACATCGACATCACCACCCTGCGCCAGGGCTATGTGCGCTACCTGCCGATCGGGCTGGTGGTGGCGGTGGTCATGCTGGCCGAGGTGCTCACGCTGATCGGCATCGGCTCGCGGGTGACCCCGTTCGGCGTCGATCCAGCGGAAGCGGCGGGGCTGGGCAATACCGCCTGGGTCGCGCACACGCTGTTCCGTGACTACCTGCTGCCGTTCGAGATCGCGGCGCTGATCCTGACCGTTGCGGTGGTGGCCGCGGTGATGCTGACCCTGCGCGCACGCGTCGGCGTGAAGAGGCAGAACCCGGCCGAGCAGGCCGCGGTACGCGCCTCGGACCGCGTGCGGATCATCAAGATGGACGCGGTGCGTCCGCAGGCGCCTGCCGTGACCCAGGGTCAGGACGGGGAGGGCCAGGCATGAGTCTGTTCGGAGAAGGGCTGGCGCTGGGCCATTACCTCGCACTCGGCGCGGTGCTGTTCTGCATCAGCGTGGCCGGCATCTTCCTCAACCGGAAGAACGTGATCGTGCTGCTGATGTCGATCGAGCTGATGCTGCTGGCGGTGAACGTCAACTTCATCGGGTTCTCGCGGCACTTCGGCGATGCCAGCGGCCAGGTCTTCGTGTTCTTCATCCTCACGGTCGCGGCGGCGGAGGCCGCGATCGGCCTCGCGATCCTGGTCACGCTGTTCCGCAACCGCAACACCATCAACGTGGCCGATATCGACACGCTGAAGGGGTAAGCGGCAGCGCTTGCGAGCCTGGGCTCGCGCTGCCGCCAACGCCCGGTCATGGATGGCCGGGCCGGACTCTCCGGAGCCCGCGCAGTACCGCCATGGATGGCACGCACCACACGCGATTTTCGACGCGGTGACACACGGCGACGCATGTCACCCGAACGGCTGTAACGGTCCGCCCCGGCGCGACCCGGTCAATGGATATCCAGATGGCAATTTCGACAACCCACCTGCTGATCATCGTGCTCGCGCCGCTGCTCGGCTCGATCATCGCCGGCCTGTTCGGGCGGCAGGTCGGCCGTGCCGGCGCGCACAGCGTGACGATCCTCGGCGTCGCCACGAGCTGCGTGCTGTCGTGCTACGTGCTCTGGCAGCTCCTGCAGGGCGCCGCGCCGTACAACGAGAACATCTACACGGTGTTCGACGTGGCCAGCTATTCGGCGCACGTGGGCTTCATGATCGACCGCCTCACCGCGATGATGATGGTGGTGGTGACCTTCGTGTCGCTGCTGGTGCACATCTACACCATCGGCTACATGCACGAGGATCCGGGCTACCAGCGGTTCTTCAGCTACATCTCGCTGTTCACCTTCTCGATGCTCATGCTGGTGATGAGCAACAACTTCCTGCAGCTGTTCTTCGGCTGGGAAGCGGTGGGCCTGGTGTCGTACCTGCTGATCGGCTTCTGGTTCAAGAAACCGAGCGCGGTGTTCGCCAACATGAAGGCGTTCCTGGTCAACCGCGTCGGTGACTTCGGCTTCCTGCTCGGCATCGCCGGCGTGCTGTACTGGTTCGGCACGCTCGACTACGCCACCGTGTTCGCCAACGCCACCGATCGCGTCGGTGGCGGCCAGGTGGTGGAGGTCTTCGCGGGCTATCCATGGTCGGTGGCAACGTTGATCTGCATCTGCCTGTTCATCGGCGCGATGGGCAAGTCGGCGCAGGTGCCGCTGCATGTGTGGCTGCCGGACTCGATGGAAGGCCCGACCCCGATCTCCGCGCTGATCCACGCCGCGACGATGGTCACCGCGGGCATCTTCATGGTGGCGCGCATGTCGCCGCTGTTCGAACTCAGCGATACCGCGCTGGCCTTCATCCTCTTCATCGGTGCGACCACGGCCTTCTTCACCGGCCTGATCGGCATCGTGCAGAACGACATCAAGCGCGTCGTCGCCTATTCGACGCTGTCGCAGCTGGGCTACATGACGGTGGCGCTGGGCGTGTCGGCGTATTCCGCCGCGGTCTTCCACCTGATGACCCATGCGTTCTTCAAGGCGCTGCTGTTCCTCGCCGCGGGTTCGGTGATCATCGGCATGCACCACGAGCAGGACATGCGCAAGATGGGCGGCCTGCGCAAGTACATGCCGGTCACCTTCTGGACCAGCGTGATCGGCACGCTCGCGCTCGTCGGCACGCCGTTCCTGTCGGGCTTCTACTCGAAGGACACCATCATCGAGGCCGCCGGCCACGCCGCCGAGCGCATGGGCTGGGTCGGCACCTACGGCTACTGGGCGGTGCTGCTGGGCGCCTTCGTCACCAGCTTCTACAGCTTCCGCCTGCTGTACATGACCTTCTTCGGCGAGGAGCGCTTCCGCCACGCCACGCCGTCGCATCCGGTGGCCGCGAAGGACGAGCACGGCCAGCAGACCCTGCACGAGCCGCTGCACGATGACGGCCACGGCCATCACGATCACCATGGCCCGCATGAGCCGCACGAATCGCCGTGGGTGGTGACGCTGCCGCTGGTGCTGCTGGCGATCCCGTCGATCGCGATCGGTTTCTTCACCGTCGGCCCGATGCTGTTCGGGACCGACTGGAGTGGCCACACGGAGCAGCTGCCGTTCTTCCTCGGTGCGATCGACCTGGCGCCTGCGCGTGACACCGTGCTGCAGCTCAAGGACACCCTCTGGCACGGGCCGGTCGCCTACGCCGTGCATGGCTTCAAGGTCCCGACCTTCTGGCTGATGCTGGCGGGCTTCCTGCTCGCGACCCTGATGTACGTCTGGCGCACCGATCTCCCGGCTAGGGCCGCGCGGATGTTCGCGTTGCCGATCCGGGTGCTGGAGAAGAAGTACTGGGCCGACGACCTGTGGATCGACGGGTTCGCCGGCGGCGGTCTGGTGCTCGGCCAGGGTTCGCGCAAGATCGACGAGAAGCTGATCGACGGCCTGTTCGTCAATGGCGCCGCGCGCGTGGTCGACCTGGTCGCCAGCGTGACCCGTCGCCTGCAGTCCGGCTATCTCTACCACTACGCCTTCGCGATGATTCTCGGCCTGATTGCTCTGCTGGCCGTGCTGATCTTCCACTGGCGCTGACGCAACACCATACGGAATAAAGAAACGTGGCGAACTGGCCCCTCCTCAGCCTTCTGATCTGGCTGCCGATCCTCGGCGGCGTGTTGACCCTGCTGTGCGGCAACGCGCGCCCGAACACCGCCCGCTGGGTGGCGCTCGGTTTCGCCGTGCTCACGCTCGCGGCCAGCCTGCTGTTGCTGTCCGGCTTCGACGGCGCAGCAGCCGGACTGCAGTTCGTCGAGCACCGGGAGTGGATTCCCGCCTACGACATCCGCTACCACCTTGGCGCGGACGGCATCTCGATCGCCCTGATCGTGCTGACCACGATCACCACGGTGCTGGTGCTGATCGGCGCGTGGGGCTCGATCGACAAGCGCGTCGCGCATTACTTCGCGGCGTTCATGATCCTCGAGGGCATGATGATCGGCGTGTTCGCCGCCGTCGACGCGCTGCTGTTCTATGTGTTCTTCGAAGGCATGCTGATCCCGATGTTCATCATCATCGGCATCTGGGGCGGCCCGCGCCGGGTGTACGCGGCGATGAAGTTCTTCCTGTACACGTTCCTCGGCTCGGTCTTCATGCTGGTCGGCCTGGTGTACCTGTACCTCAAGGGCGGCAGCTGGCAGCTGCCCGACCTGTATGCGCTGCCGCTCAACGCCACCGAGCAGATGTGGCTGTTCTTCGCCTTCCTGATCGCGTTCGCGGTCAAGGTGCCGATGTTCCCGGTGCACACCTGGTTGCCGGACGCCCACGTCGAGGCGCCCACCGGTGGTTCGGTGATCCTAGCGGCGATCATGCTGAAGATCGGCGGCTACGGCTTCCTGCGCTTCAGCCTGCCGATCACGCCCGACGCGGGCCATGAGTGGGCCTGGCTGGTGATCGCGGCGAGCCTGATCGCGATCGTCTATGTCGGCATGGTCGCGCTGGTGCAGGCGGACATGAAGAAGCTGATCGCCTATTCGTCGATCTCGCACATGGGCTTCGTGACGCTGGGCATCTTCATCGCCTTCACCCTGATCCGCGACACCGGCAACCCGGATGCGGCACGTCTGGGCCTGCAGGGCGCGATGGTGCAGATGATCTCGCACGGCTTCATTTCCGGCGCGATGTTCTCCTGCGTCGGCGTGGTCTACGACCGCATGCACACGCGCATGATCCGTGACTACGGCGGCGTCGCCAGCGTGATGCCGTGGTTCGCGGCGTTCATGGTGTTCTTCGCGATGGCCAACTCCGGCCTGCCGGGCACGTCGGGCTTCGTCGGCGAGTTCATGGTGGTGATGGCCTCGTTCCAGGCGCATCCGCTGATCGCCTTCACCGCGGCGCTGACCCTGATCATCGGTGCGGCCTACAGCCTGTGGCTGGTGCGGCGCACGCTGTATGGCGAAGTCGCCAACGCGCATGTCGCCGCGCTGACCGATATCAACAAGCGCGAAGCGCTGGTGCTCGGCGTGTTCGCCATCTTCGTGCTGGCGATCGGCGTGTACCCCAAGCCGCTCACCGACCTGATGGAGCCGTCCATCGCGCAACTGGCGGACCTGCTCACCGCCACCAAGCTTTGAGGAAAGACCCGCGATGACCGTCGCCACCATGACGCCTCCCGTCCGCACCTTCGCCGAGTTCGCGCCATTGGCTCCCGAGCTGGTGGTGGTGTTCGGCGCCTTCGCCCTGCTGATGCTCGACCTGTTCCTGTCGGACCGCCAGCGCATCGTCACCCAGTCCCTCGGCATCGCCACGCTGCTGGTCGCGGCCCTCACCGTCGCGCTCGGCATCGGCGGGCAGGGCGAAGTGATGGAAGGCGTCTTCATCCGTGACACGGTCTCGGACGTCCTCAAGTTCACCATCCTGGTGGTGGCCGCGCTGGCCGCGTCGTACAGCTGGTCGTATATGCGCGAGCGGGGGTTGTACCGCGGCGAGATGATGGTGCTGATGCTGTTCGCCACGGTCGGCATGATGCTGCTGGTCTCGGCCGGCAACCTGACCATGCTCTACCTCGGCCTCGAGCTGCTGGCGCTGTGCTCCTACGCGCTGGTGGTCACCGATCGTGACAGCCCGCAGGCCTCGGAAGCGGGCATGAAGTACTTCGTGCTGGGTTCGCTTGCGTCCGGACTGCTGCTGTACGGCCTGTCGCTGGTCTATGGCGCCACCGGCACGCTGGCGCTGGACGGAATCCGCGAGGCCGCGGCCAGCGTCTCCGGGGAAGACCACACGCTGCTGCTCACCGGGATGGTGTTCGTGGTGGTCGGCGTGGCGTTCAAGTTCGGTGCCGCGCCGTTCCACATGTGGCTGCCGGACACCTACCACGGTGCGCCCACGCCGATCACGATCTTCATCGGCTCGGCACCCAAGCTCGCCGCATTCGGCATGGCCTTCCGTCTGTTCGAAGGCGGCCTCGGCCCGATGCAGGAATACTGGCAGCTGCTGGTGGGGGTGCTCGCGGCAGCGTCGCTGGCGGTGGGCAACGTGGTGGCGCTCGCGCAGACCAACCTCAAGCGCATGCTCGCGTATTCCACGGTCTCCCACGTCGGCTTCCTGTTCCTCGGCATTGCCGGTGGTGGCACCGACGGTTTCGCCGCGGCGATGTTCTACACGATCAGCTACGCGATCATGTCGGCGGCCGCGTTCGGCGCCATCGTCATGCTGTCGCGCCAGGGGTTCGAAGCGGATCGCATCGACGATTTCCGTGGACTCAATGCACGCAGTCCGTGGATGGCCTTCCTGGTGTTGATCACCATGGCTTCGCTGGCCGGTGTGCCGCCGTTCCTGGGCTTCTGGGCCAAGGTTGCGGTGCTGCGCGCGGTGGTCGAGGCCGACATGCTGTGGCTTGCGATCGTGGCCATCGTGTTCGCGGTGATCGGCGCGTTCTACTACCTGCGCGTGATCAAGGTGATGTACTTCGACGAGCCGGTCGGCGAGCCGGCATCGCCGCGACGCGGCACGGCATTGCGCGTGGTGTTCACGGTCAATGCGCTTGCACTGCTGGTGCTGGGGCTGGCCTGGAGTCCGGTGATGGACTGGTGCCAGCAGGCGTTCGCCACGCTGTAAGCCGCAATACCCGCGGCGCCGCATCGATGGTGCGCGCCGCGGTGATGGATGTATCGCGATATATCCATCGAAACGATCATCCGGGGTTGCAATCAAACCGGTCGATCGTCATAATTCACTTCTCTGCTGCGGGGTGGAGCAGTCTGGCAGCTCGTCGGGCTCATAACCCGAAGGTCGCAGGTTCAAATCCTGCCCCCGCTACCAGCTTTTCGCGGTCGGTGGAATGTCCTCAAGGGAGGCATTCCGGCGGTACCGGTCGCGATCGGGCTGAGTCGGTACACGTTGCTCCGTGTGCCGGCACCGAAATCCAGCGTCATCGGACAAGGGGCCCATCGGGCCCCTTGGCTGTTTCAGGGGCGGATTTTCGTTTACCGGATCGAAAGGAGCCGGAGCATTCGTGGCTGACAATGCAACCCGAATCATCGAACTGCTGAAGCCCACGGTGGAAGCCCTCGGGCTGGAACTGCTGGGCGCGGAGTATCTGCCCAATCCGGGCAGTGCGCTGCTGCGGCTGTATATCGACCGTCCCGGCAGCGAAGGCGATGCCGTCGGCCCCGGCGTGACGATCGAGGATTGCGAGGCGGTCAGTCGCGAGGTCTCGGCCCAGCTCGACGTCGAGGATCCGATCACGAGCCACTACACGCTCGAAGTGTCGTCGCCCGGGATCGACCGGCCGCTGTTCTCGGCGGCGCAGTTCGCGCGCTTCAATGGCGAGACCGCGAAGGTCGTGCTGAAGCTGCCGCAGAATGGCCGCCGTCGGCTGACCGGGCGCATCGTGTCCGTGGATGACGAGCGGATCACGTTCGACATCGATGGGCAGCCCTTCGAAGTGGTGGCCGACAACATCGAAAAGGCGCGGCTGGTGCCGGACTGGGTGGCCCTCGGGCTGGCCCCGGCGAAGGACGAGGCGTCCGGACGCGACGCACGCCCCGGCAAGAGTGGCGCGAAGAAGCGTAGCGACGGTCCTGCCGCCTGAGGCGACGGGGCATCACAACAGACATTGGCCCCTTGACGGGGCAGGCAGTCCGGAACGGACTGGCGGAGCTTCGGGGCTCGACCTCCGGTCTCCGAAGACGAATCCAAGACATCTCAGAGGCGTAACAGAATGAGCAAGGAACTGTTGATGGTCGTCGACGCGGTCGCCAACGAGAAGGGCGTGCCGGAGTCCGTCATCCTCGAGGCGATCGAAGCGGCGCTGGCCACTGCGGCCAAGAAGCGCTACGTCGACCAGGACGTGCTCACGCGCGTGGCGATCGATTCCAAGGACGGTACGTACGACACTTTCCGCCGCTGGGAAGTGGTTGCCGATGACGTGGTGATGGAGTCGCCCGACCGCCAGATCCGCCTGATGGACGCGATCGACGAGGCCGAGGGCGTCGAGGTCGGCGACTACATCGAAGAGCAGATCGACAACGCCGAGTTCGGGCGCATCGCCGCGCAGGCCGCCAAGCAGGTGATCGTGCAGCGCGTGCGCGAGGCCGAGCGCCAGCAGGTGGTGGATGCCTGGAAGGATCGCGTGGGCGAGCTGGTCACCGGCGTGGTCAAGCGCGTGGAGCGCGGCAACGTGTACGTCGATCTCGGCGGCAACGCCGAGGCCTTCATCCCCAAGGACAAGGCGATCCCGCGCGACGTCGTGCGCGCCGGCGACCGCATCCGCGGTTACCTGTACGACGTGCGCAGCGAACCCCGCGGCCCGCAGCTGTTCATCAGCCGCGCCGCCCCGGAATTCATGATCGAGCTGTTCAAGCTCGAGGTGCCGGAAGTGGGCCAGGGCCTGGTGTCGATCATGGCCTGCGCCCGCGACCCGGGCGATCGCGCCAAGATCGCGGTGCTCGCGCATGACAACCGCACCGATCCGATCGGCGCCTGCATCGGCATGCGCGGCTCGCGCGTGCAGGCGGTGTCGAACGAACTCAACGGCGAGCGCGTCGACATCGTGCTGTGGTCGGACAACCCGGCGCAGTTCGTGATCAACGCGATGGCGCCGGCGGAAGTGCAGTCGATCGTGGTCGACGAGGACAAGCATTCGATGGACCTGGCCGTGGCCGAGGACTTCCTCGCCAAGGCGATCGGCAAGGGCGGCCAGAACGTGCGCCTGGCCAGCCGCATGACCGGCTGGCAGCTCAACGTCATGACCGCGGAGCAGGTGCAGGCCAAGAGCGAGGCCGAGCAGGCCACCGCCCGCCAGCTGTTCCAGGACAAGCTCGAGGTCGACGAGGAAATCGCCGGCATCCTGGTGGCTGAAGGCTTCAGCACGGTCGAGGAAATCGCCTACGTGCCGATGGGCGAGCTGCTGGCGGTGGAGGGCTTCGACGAGGACATCGTCGAGGAACTGCGCGCCCGCGCCCGCGACGCGCTGCTCAACGACGCGCTGGCGGTCGAGGAGGAGCTGGACGAGAACGCGCCGTCCGACGACCTGCTGCAGCTGCCGGGCATGGAAGACGCCATCGCCTATGCGCTGGCCTCGCACGGCGTGCGCACCGCGGAGGACCTGTCCGACCTGGGTGCCGACGAAGTGCTGGAGTTCGAAATCGAAGGCCTCGACCAGGAGCGCGCCGCGGTGCTGATCCTGGCGGCCCGCGCCGAGGAGATCGCGCGGCTGGAGCGGGAAGGCTGACAGGTCGCGCAAGGCCGCCCAGTCAGTCAGCTGGGCGGGCCCGCGCCGACCTCACGCGCCAGAGCCGTTAGAATCCCCATATCCGCGCCGGCCCCGAGCCGCCGCATTGGACACGGAAACCGAATGTCGCAGCAAACCACCATCCGCAAGCTGGCCGCACTGGTGAATACACCGGTCGAGAAACTGCTGGAGCAGCTGGCCGAGGCCGGCATGAAGTTCAGCAGCCCCGACCAGGTGGTCACCAGCACCGAGAAGGTGAAGCTTCTCGGCTTCCTGCGCCGCACCCACGGCAAGTCCGAAAAGGCTGTCGAGGACGCGGTCAGCCCGAAGAAGATCACCCTCAATCGCAGCCGCAAGCAGGAACTCACCGTCGGTGGCGGCAAGAACCGCCAGACGGTCGATGTCGTGGTGCGCAAGAAGGTGACCCTGGTCCCGCCGTCCGGCAAGGGCGATGGCATCGATCCGGCGTCCGGGCTGTCGCGCGAGGAAGCCGAGCGCGCCGAGATCCTGCGCAAGCTGGAGGAGTCGCGGCAGCGCAACCTTTCCGAGCAGCAGCGCCTGGCCGAGGACGACAAGCGCCGCGCCGACGAGGCCGCCGAGCGCAAGCGCCAGGAAGACGCGGAAGCCGACCGCCTGCGCAAGGAAGCCGCGGCGGCCGCCGCCACCGTGACCGGCGATGCCGCACCGGCGGTGCGTCGTGCCACGCACGGCCATGGCCAGCCGGCCAAGCCGGCGGCACCGGCGCGCGATGATCGCGCCGGCCAGAAGGCCAAGGCGCATCGCGGTTCGCACGCGATGGTGGCCGGGGTCGAGGACGATGACAGCACCGCGCGGTTCGCGGGCCAGCTGCATCTGTCGGCGGCCGACCGTGCCCGTCGCAGTACTGCACGTGGCCGGCCGAAACCGCGCCGCAACGTCGAGCAGTCGCGTGGCGGCTCCGGCGGCCCGCATGGCTTCGAGCGTCCGACCGCGCCGGTCGTGCGCGAGATCGCCGTGGGCGAGGCGATCACCGTGGCCGACCTTGCGCAGAAGCTCGCGCTGAAGGGCGGCGACGTGGTCAAGGCGCTGTTCAAGATGGGCGTCATGGCCACCATCACCCAGACCATCGACCACGACACCGCGGTGCTGGTGGTGGAAGAGCTGGGCCACAAGGCCGTGCGCGCCGATTCCGACGATGCCGAGAGCGAGCTGGTCGCACATGTCGCCGAGGTACAGGGCGAGCAGGCCACGCGTCCGCCGGTGGTCACCATCATGGGCCACGTCGACCACGGCAAGACCTCGTTGCTGGACTACATCCGCACGACCAAGGTCGCGACCGGCGAAGCGGGTGGCATCACCCAGCACATCGGCGCGTACCACGTGGAAACCCCGAAGGGCGTCATCAGCTTCCTCGACACCCCGGGCCACGCCGCGTTCACTTCGATGCGCGCGCGTGGTGCAAAGCTCACCGATATCGTGGTGCTGGTGGTCGCGGCCGATGACGGCGTCATGCCGCAGACGGTCGAGGCGGTGCAGCACGCACGTGCGGCGAAGGTGCCGCTGATCGTCGCGATCAACAAGATCGACAAGTCGACCGCCGATCCGAACCGCATCAAGAACGAACTGCTCGAGCACCAGGTGGTGGCCGAGGACTTCGGCGGCGAGACCCAGATGGTCGAGCTTTCGGCCAAGACCGGCATGGGCGTCGACGACCTGCTCGACGCGATCTCGCTGCAGGCCGAAGTGCTGGAACTGCGCGCGGTGCAGGACGGCCGTGCCACCGGTACGGTCATCGAATCCTCGCTCGACAAGGGTCGCGGCCCGGTCGCCACCGTGCTGGTGCAGCAGGGCCGCCTCAACCGCGGCGACTACCTGGTGTGCGGCGTGCAGTACGGCCGCGTGCGTGCCCTGTTCGACGAGAACGGCCAGGCCGTGGACGGTGCGGGTCCGTCGATCCCGGTGCAGGTGCTCGGCCTGTCGGGCGTGCCCGATGCCGGCGACGACTTCGTGGTCGTCGACGACGAGCGCCTGGCCAAGGACGTCGCCCAGCAGCGCGAGGCCAAGCGTCGCGAGACGCGCCTGGTGCAGGCCGCGGGCAACCGCATGGAAGACATCATGGCGCAGATGGGCCAGGCCGAGCAGCAGCTGTCGCTCAACCTGGTGGTCAAGGCCGACGTGCAGGGTTCGGTGGAGGCGCTCAAGCAGGCGCTTACCGCGCTGTCGAACGACCAGATCCGCATCAACATCATCGTGTCCGGCGTGGGTGGCATCACCGAGTCCGACGCCAACGCCGCGGCGACCGCCAAGGCGACGATCATCGGCTTCAACGTGCGTGCGGATGCCTCCGCGCGCCGGGTGGTGGAAACCAACGGCCTCGACCTGCGCTACTTCTCGATCATCTATGACGTGATCGACCAGGTGAAGCAGGTCGCCTCGGGCATCCTGGGCATGGAGATCCGCGAGGAGATCATCGGTATCGCCGAGGTCCGCGACGTCTTCCGCAGCTCGAAGTTCGGTGCCGTTGCGGGCTGCATGGTGATCGAGGGCGTGGTCAAGCGCTCCAAGCCGATCCGCGTGCTGCGCGACAACACGGTGGTCTTCGAGGGCGAGCTGGAATCGCTGCGCCGCTTCAAGGAGAACGTGGACGAAGTCCGCGTCCATACCGAGTGCGGCATCGGCGTGAAGGCCTACAACGACGTCAAGGCCGGCGACCAGATCGAGTGCTTCGAGCGCATCGAGGTCCAGCGCACGCTGTAACGGACGCGGCCCGCCAGGGCCGGTGTCCGGAGGTCCGGGAAGAAGCGCGACGGCAGTGCCGTTCGCGCATGTTCCGCGGCTTCCGGGGCCGGTCCGCGCGCCGCTGACCAGGAGCTTCCACATGCCCACCAAATCCTTCCATCGCACCGATCGCGTGTCCGCCCAGCTGCGTCGCGAGCTCGGCACCCTGGTCCGCCAGGCCGTGTCGGAGCACGGGCTGCCGTCGGTCAGCGTGTCCGACGTCGAGGTCACCCGCGACCTCGCGCACGCCAAGGTGTTCGTGACCGCGTTGCAGGCCGAGCGCTCGCAGGAGGCGATGGCCGGCCTCAAGGCGCTGGCAGGGGAAATCCGCTTCCGCCTCGCCCGGCTGGTCAAGCTGCGCCACGTGCCGGAACTGCATTTCCACTACGACGATTCGGTCGATCGCGGCGAGCGCATCGACAACCTGCTGCGTGATCTTCCCGATGCGCCGGTCGACGCCGACGAGGGCGATGACGACGCGGACGGGACGCGCGGCGACTGAAGCGCAGCGCGGCATGCCCTGCATTGCCGCGATGTGCGATGACGCGAACCCATGTCCAAACCGCGCAGACGTGTCCGCAAGGTCGACGGCATCCTCCTGCTGGACAAGCCACGGGGCCTGAGTTCCAACCAGGCGCTGCAGCAGGTGCGCAAGCTGTTCGAGGCGGAGAAGGGCGGCCATACCGGCAGTCTCGACCCGCTCGCCACCGGCCTGCTGCCGGTGTGCCTGGGCGAGGCGACCAAGATCGCTGGTGGCCTGCTGGGTGCGCGCAAGGCCTATGACACCGTCGCCCGCCTGGGCACGGTCACCGACACCGACGACGCCGATGGCCAGCCGCTGCGCGAGCGTCCGGTCCCGCCGTTGCGGGTGGCGGAGATCGATGCCGCACTGCAGGCGCTGACCGGCCGCATCATGCAGCGCCCGCCGATCTACTCCGCGCTCAAGCGCGGCGGCGAGCCGCTGTATGCCAAGGCCCGGCGCGGCGAGCACGTCGAAGTCGAGCCGCGCGAGGTGGACGTGCACCTGTTCGCGCTGCAGTCCGCGGCCGACCTGGTGGACGACCTGCAGGGGGTGCCGCCGCAGCTGCGACTGCACGTCGAATGTGGTTCCGGCACCTATGTGCGCAGCCTGGTCCGCGATCTTGGCGAGGCGCTGGGCTGCGGGGCGCATGTCACCGAACTGCGGCGGACCTGGGTGGACCCGTTCCGCGACCCGCGGCTGTGGACCCTCGAGGCGCTGCAGGCACTTTCGGAGCGGGGCCGCGCAGCGCTGGAGGCCTGTCTGCTGCCGATCGAGGCGGGCATGGCGGCGTGGCCGGAAATCCGCCTCGATCCCCGGCAGGTGCAGGCGCTGTCGTACGGGCAGGCCGTGAGCGGGGGATTCCACCCGCAGGGGGAAGTGGGCGTGTTCGACCTGAACGGACGGGCATTGGGGCTGGGCGAGGTCGACGCGGACGGCCGCCTGCATCCGCAACGGCTGTTCAGCTGGGCGGTGAGCCAGCCCGGTCGCGTGGTCCGCTGTTGAGCGTGGTTGTGGCCGGGCGCTGTTCGCGGTAAGATTTTGCGCGCTTTTTCAAGCGCTTGCGTTTCACATTCTTCCATCCATGGCGGGCCCTGGCGGTGCGTCGATCGTGGTCTGTTCCACGCCGCATTCCGGGCCGTGTCGCAGTCCCCACGTCGCGTCTTCTGCGGGCTTTGCGACACGAGGCTTCCATGTCCATCGATACCAACAGCATCATCAACGAACACAAGCGGGCCGAAGGCGATACCGGTTCGCCGGAAGTGCAGGTCGCGCTGCTGACCGCGCGCATCGTGCACCTCACCGAGCACTTCAAGACCCACAAGAAGGATCACCACAGCCGGCGCGGCCTGCTGCAGATGGTCAACCAGCGCCGCAGCCTGCTGGACTACCTGCACCGCAAGGACGCCGACCGCTACAAGGCACTGATCGAGAAACTGGGTCTGCGTCGGTAAATCGCACCACACACGCGGCGCAGTGATGCGCCGCGTTTGTTTTCAGGTTCCACGAAAGTACCGCGCTGCAGGGATGCGGTGACATGCAGGATCCACGGCCGCGGCCGGGGCTGTTGCATCGGCAACGTCGCACCGGATGCGTACGACGGATGCCACCCTCCAGGACCGCCCCAACGCGGTCGCCCGGCCGGGGCAAGGGCCCCGGGCGGTTCATCGAAGAAAGAGTCAAAGGACACAACAACGTGGCAAAAGTTACCAAGAACTTCCAGTACGGCAGCCGCCAGGTCACGCTCGAAACCGGTGAGGTCGCCCGCCAGGCGGGTGGCGCGGTCATGGTGTCGTGCGAAGGCACCGTGCTGCTGGTCAGCGCCGTCGCCAACAAGACCGCCCGCGAAGGGCAGGACTTCTTCCCGCTGACGGTCGACTACCAGGAAAAGTTCTACGCCGGTGGCCGCATTCCGGGCGGCTTCTTCAAGCGCGAAGGCCGCCAGACCGAGAAGGAAACGCTGATCTCGCGGTTGATCGACCGTCCGATCCGCCCGCTGTTCCCGGATGGCTTCCGCAATGAGGTCCAGATCATCGCCACGGTGATGTCGATGAATCCGGAGATCGACGGCGACATCCTCGCGCTGATCGGTGCGTCGGCTGCGCTGTCGCTGTCGGGTGCGCCGTTCGACGGCCCGATCGGTGCCGCCAAGGTCGGCTACAAGGATGGCCAGTACCTCCTCAACCCGACCGTGTCGGAGCTCAAGGAGTCCGACCTCGAACTCGTCGTCGCCGGTACCGCCAATGCGGTGCTGATGGTCGAGTCCGAAGCCAACGTGCTGTCCGAAGACGTGATGCTGGGTGCGGTGATGTTCGGCCATCAGCAGATGCAGGTCGCGATCTCGGCGATCAACGAGCTGGTTGCCGAGGCCGGCAAGCCGAAGTGGGAGTGGACCGCACCGGCCGCCAACGAAGGCATCGTCTCGGCGATCCGCAGTGCCGTTGGCGAACAGCTTTCGGCGGCGTTCCAGGTGCGCGACAAGCTGCAGCGCCGCGACGCCATCTCCAGCGTGCGCAAGGCGATCCTCGAGGCGCTCGCGCCCAATGCCGAGGCCAATGCCTGGACGTCGAGCGAGCTGTCGAAGGAGTTCAGCGAGCAGGAATACCAGACCATGCGCGACTCGGTCATCAGGACCAAGGTCCGCATCGACGGTCGTGCGCTCGACACCGTGCGCCCGATCGCCTCGAAGGTCGGCATCCTGCCGCGCGTGCACGGCTCGTCGCTGTTCACCCGTGGCGAGACGCAGGCGATCGTCGCCGTGACCCTCGGCACCGCCCGCGACGGCCAGGTCATCGACGCCGTGGCCGGCGAGTACAAGGAACACTTCCTGTTCCACTACAACTTCCCGCCCTATTCGGTCGGTGAAGCCGGCCGCATGATGGGTCCGAAGCGTCGCGAGATCGGCCACGGCCGCCTGGCCAAGCGCGGCGTGCTCGCCGTGATGCCGACGATGGAGGAGTTCCCGTACACGATCCGCGTGGTCTCGGAAATCACCGAGTCGAACGGTTCGTCGTCGATGGCGTCGGTCTGCGGTTCGTCGCTGGCGCTGATGGACGCGGGCGTGCCGATCAAGGCACCGGTCGCCGGTATCGCGATGGGCCTGGTGAAGGAAGGCGACGAGTTCGTCGTGCTGTCCGACATCCTCGGTGACGAGGACCACCTCGGCGACATGGACTTCAAGGTGGCCGGCACCAGCGAGGGCATCACCGCCCTGCAGATGGACATCAAGATCCAGGGCATCACCGAAGAGATCATGAAGGTCGCGCTGGCCCAGGCCAAGCAGGGCCGCCTGCACATCCTCAAGGAGATGGAGGCGGCGCTCAGCACGCCGCGTTCGGAGCTCTCCGAGTTCGCGCCGCGCCTGATCACGATCAAGATCCACCCCGACAAGATCCGCGAGGTCATCGGCAAGGGCGGTTCGGTCATCCAGGCAATCACCAAGGAGACCGGCACCCAGATCGACATCCAGGACGATGGCACGATCACCATCGCCTCGGTCGACGCCGCCGCCGGCAAGGCCGCCAAGGACCGCATCGAGCAGATCACCTCCGACGTCGAGCCGGGCCGGATCTACGAGGGCAAGGTGGTCAAGATCATGGACTTCGGTGCATTCGTGACCATCTCCCCCGGCAAGGACGGCCTGGTGCACGTCTCGCAGATCTCCAGCGAGCGCGTCGAGAAGGTCGGCGACAAGCTGAAGGAAGGCGACATCGTCAAGGTCAAGGTGCTGGAAGTCGACAAGCAGGGCCGCATCCGCCTGTCGATCAAGGCGGTCGAGGAAGGCGAAGGTACGCCGGCCGAGTAATCGGCATTCCCGCACCACGCGTCGTCGACGCGTGGTGGTGGGTTACCGAAAGAGCGGGCTTCGGCCCGCTCTTTTTTTGTTCTTCTTCAACTCCCGGCTTGGCAGATCGCGGGACTGTTCGTGCGCCCGTGGGGTGCTCCGTTTTGATTCCGCGCTGCCCGTCGCGCGCACCGGGGGATGTACTCCCGACCGAAGTCCGCGTCCAGCTACCACGGCCGGCCGCCGGCCATCCATGGCCGGCTGGGAGCACACCCCCTGGTGCACGCGACGAGCTTCGAGATTCGTGGGCTTCGGTATGGAAGTCAGCAGCGGTGCCGCCGAAGTCGTGGCAACGATCCTGGTCGTGCATCAGACGGTTCGGATGGAGATCCACAACGGCTCAGCCGAAGGCGTCTGGCATTCTTCAGCCGTTGACCTTCTCCCGGACGCGACGACAGGCTGGAGCCCGCCCCGGACGCAGGGGGATGTCCAGAGCCGGCCATGGATGGCCGGCGGCCGGATGTGGTAGCAGGACGCGGAGATATCCGGCTGGGCATCCCCCTGTGTCCGTGGCGGGCTGCACGGACTCCCAACGAGCGCCCCTCGATCCGGAGAGGACCAGAAGGTCTTTCCGTCAACGCGAGTAAGAAGACGGTAGCTCGATATCGGGGTCGGACCCGCGTATCGCTCAGACGATCCCGGTCACATAGAACAGCGTGATCACCACGAACACCGCCAGCGTCTTGATGATGGTGATGGCGAAGATGTCGCCGTAGGCCTGCCGATGGGTGAGGCCGGTGACGGCGAGCAGGGTGATCACCGCGCCGTTGTGGGGCAGGGTGTCCATGCCGCCGGATGCCATCGAGGCCACGCGGTGCAGCACTTCCATCGGAATACCGGCGGCCTGCGCGTTGGCGATGAAGCTCTCCGCCATCGCTGCCAGCGCGATCGACAGCCCGCCCGAGGCGGAGCCGGTGATGCCGGCCAGCGCGGTCACGGTGACCGCCTCGTTGACCAGCGGATCGGGAATGGCGGACAGCGCGTTCGCCACCAGCAGGAAGCCGGGCAATGCGGCGATCACCGCACCGAAACCGTACTCCGATGCGGTGTTCATCGACGCCAGCAGTGCGCCGCCCACCGCGGCCTTGCTGCCTTCGGCAAAGCGTGCGGCGACGGTACGCCAGGCGAACGCCAGCACGGTGAGGATGCCGATCAGCAGCGCGCCCATCACCGCCCAGATCGCCGAGATCCGCGCCACTTCCTGCACCACCGGCGCCGGGTCGCCCACCACCGCCGGCACGAAGCTGTGCGATGCGCCGTACCAGCCTGGGATCCACTGCGTGAGCAGCAGGTTCGACACGCCCACCATCACCAGCGGCAACAGCGCGATCAGCGGATGGGCGAGGCTGTCGCCGGTGAACGCCGCGGGCTCGTTGGCGAGCGTCGCCGGGTCGCCATAGCCTTCACCGGCATGCAGCGCCTTGCGGCGCCGCCATTCCAGCCAGCTCATGCCGACGGCAAGGATGAAGATGCCACCGAGGGTGCCGAGGATCGGCGCGGCCCAGGTATCGGTGCCGAAGAACGCGGTCGGAATGATGTTCTGGATCTGCGGCGAGCCGGGCAGCGCATCCATGGTGAAGGTGAAGGCGCCCAGCGCGATGGTGCCGGGGATCAGCCGCTTGGGGATGTTGCCCTGGCGGAACAGTTCCGCGGCGAACGGATACACCGCGAACACCACCACGAACAGCGACACACCGCCGTACGTGAGCAGCGCGCAGACGACGACGATCGACAGGATCGCGCGTTGTGCGCCGACCACGCGGATGGTCGCGGCGACGATGGCCCGCGAGAAACCCGACACCTCGATCAGCTTGCCGAACACCGCGCCCAGCACGAACACCGGGAAATACAGTTTCAGGAAGCCGACCATCTTGTCCATGAAGAGGCCGGTGAACATCGGCGCCACCAGCGATGGATCGGTCAGCAGCACCGCGCCCATCGCCGCGACGGGCGCGAACAGGATGACGCTGTGGCCGCGATAGGCGACCAGCATCAGGAAGCCCAGTGCGGCGAGCACGATCAGCAGGGACATGGATCGATCCGGATTGACGACGGTCGCCAGTGTCGTCAGCACGGGATGATGGCCCCATTGTCCGAAGGTACAAGTGCCGCCCCGGAAGGCGCTGCCTAGGCTTGCCGTCATGGTCCATGCGGCCAGGGCGCGCGCAGCGGCGCGTGCCACCAGGAAACACACCCGTGGGAGGGGACACATGAAGTACAACAAGCTGTCGGGCAGCCGGCTCGCCCTGGCGATCGCCTTTGGCCTGTCGACGTTTGCCGCACAGGCGCAGGACCCGGCGCAGCCCGCCAGTGGTGCTTCCGCCCGGGCCGCGGATGCGACCACCCTCGACGGCATCGTCGTCACCGCACGCCGCCGCGCCGAGTCCATCCAGGACGTGCCGGTGGCCGTGAGTGCGTTCGGGGAAGAGCAGCTGCGTGACCTGCAGGCCAACAACATCGACGGCCTGCAGGGTGCCGTGCCCAACCTCAATATCGTGCAGGGCCGCGGTTCGTCGAACACCGTCAACGTCTTCATCCGCGGCATTGGCCAGCCCGATTCGCTGCAGACCTTCGACCCCGGCGTCGGCATGTACGTTGACGACGTCTATTACTCGCGTATCAACGGTGCGTTGTTCTCGCTGTTCGACGTGCAGCAGGTCGAAGTGCTGCGTGGGCCGCAGGGTACGCTGTACGGCAAGAACTCCACCGGCGGTGCAATCAAGGTCACCACCAAGAACCCGCTCGATGACACGGGCGCGGCGGTGGAGTTCGGCACCGGCAGCTTCGGCCGCATCGATGGCCGGGCCTACCTCGGCGAACAGCTGAGCGACACTGCGGCCTTCAGCCTCGCCGGCGCGTGGCTCACCAACGACGGCTACGTCGAGGATCCGGTCACCGGCGAGGAGTACAACGGCGAGGACACGATTTCGCTGCGCGGCAAGTTCGCGTTGCGCCCCAGCGACACCTTCAGCGCGACGCTCTCAGCCGACTACACTCGCCAGGACAACGCGCTCACGCTCGGCCAGCCGACCGCACCGCTGCGGCGCACCGATCTGGCA
Organism: Luteimonas yindakuii; assembly: GCF_004803715.2. Lineage (NCBI taxonomy): Bacteria > Pseudomonadati > Pseudomonadota > Gammaproteobacteria > Lysobacterales > Lysobacteraceae > Luteimonas > Luteimonas yindakuii. Next base: position 1,911,811 of record NZ_CP039383.2, on the reverse strand, counting down.
CTCGGCCAGGTGGTGCTTTTACAGCCATCCACCGAAGACTACGACTTCCGCACCCGCACGTCGTTCCGCCCCAGCCAGGGTCAGGAGATGACGCACAGGGGCGTCAGTGCCAACCTGCAGTGGGAGCTTGGCGAACAGTGGTCGCTCAAGAGCATCAGCGCGTGGCGCAAGCTCGATACCAGCTCGTTCATCGACATCGATGCATCCGAATGGGAGCTGGGTGACGTGCTGGTCGAGGTTGACCAGGAGCAGGTGAGCCAGGAACTGCAGCTGCAGTACGACAACGGCGGCAACCTGCAGGCGATCTTCGGCGCCTACTACATGAACGAGACGCTGCCGTCGTACCAGGAAGCCTATGCGGGCGACTTCTTCGGCTTCGCCGGCACGCCGATCGACTTCCTGCGCACCATCGACGACGACCTCGAGACCACCAGCGTCGCCGCATTCGCTCACGTCAACTGGGAGTTCATGCCGACCTGGACGCTGGCCGCCGGCCTGCGCTATTCGCGCGACGAGAAGGATTACTGGCGCACCACCAGCACCTACTGGGGCCCGCTGCTGGCCGCGCTCAATGAGACCGTGGCATTCGAGGGCAACCAGAGCTGGGATGCGTGGACGCCGTCGCTGAGCCTGCAGAAGGCCTTCAGCGACAACCTGATGGGCTACGTCTCGGCCAACCGCGGCTTCAAGTCCGGCGGCTTCAACGGCCGTGCCAACTCGGCGCTGGAAACCACCCGCGCGGTGTTCGATCCCGAGTTCGTGTGGACCTACGAAGCCGGTGTCAAGATGCGTTCCGATAGTGGTCGACTGACCGCGAACGTGGCCGCGTTCCACAGCAGCTACAAGGATTTCCAGGCTCGCGTCTCCGAGGTGCTGAACCCGGATTCGCCGACCCCGACCTTCTCGTTCCCGGTGCTCAACGCCGCGGAAATGGAGATCAACGGCTTCGAGTTCGAGGGCGTGGCACGGCTCGGTGACGCCACCCAACTCAGCGGCCAGGTCAGCTGGATGGACGCCAGCTACAAGTCCTTCGAGGACCTGCGCACGACCGATCCGGCCAATCCGGCATACGACCCGACGTTGCACGAGCACGTCCCGTTCTCGCCGGACTGGACCGCGCGCATCGCCCTGCAGCACGCGTTCGACCTCGGCGGCAACGGCACCCTCACCGTGGGCGGTGACGTCGCCTACCGTGGCGACACCTGGCTGTCGGTCGACAACCGCCCGGGCCTGATGCAGGAGGCCTACACCACGGCCGGCCTGTTCACCTCCTGGGATTCCCCGCAGTACGCGTGGCAGGTGCGTGCCGGCGTGCGCAACCTGACCGACGAGCTGTACAAGATCGAGGGCCAGGAGTTCTCCTCGGTGGCCAACATCCAGACCGCGTACTACGCGCCGCCGCGCAACTGGTACCTGACGGTCCGCCGCAACTTCTGATCGCACCCGCATTGCCGTGTAGCGCACAGGCCCCGGCATGTCCGGGGCCTGTGCCGTGGGAGCCGCGTCGACGTGCTGCGTTATGCTCGCGCGCCATGCCTATCAACACCTCCCTCGCGCGTCCGTCCATGGGCAGGTACCCATGCTGAACGTGGGGGTGGTGCTGGCCGCGGCCGTCCTCTGGCTGGGCCTGATGTTCTTCGCCGGCATCTACGGCGAACGCCACCCGCAGCTGCTGGCGCGCCACTGGCGCCATGTCTATGCACTGTCGCTGGCGGTGCACTGCACTTCCTGGACTTTCTACGGCACGGTGACCCAGGCCGCCCGCTACGGCTGGCCGCTACCGCCGACCTTCCTCGGCGCGATCCTGTTCTACCTCCTGGCCTGGCGCTTCATGGTGCGGCTGGTGCGGCTGGCACGCGAAAGCAACGCCACGTCGCTCGCCGACCTCATCGCCACCCGGCTGGGCAAGGACCCTTGGCTGGCGGCGACGGTCACCCTGGTCGCCGTGCTCGGGCTGTTGCCGTACATCGCGCTGCAGCTCAAGGCGGTGGCGATGAGCTACTCGGCGCTGACGGCCATCGCGCCGTCCGAGCTGTCGGAAATTCCCCCGTGGCGCGACGTCAGCCTGTACGTCGCGCTTGCGATGGCGCTGTTCGCGATGCTGTTCGGCACCCGGCGTGCGAGTGCCACCGAACACAATCGCGGCCTGGTGCTCGCGGTGGCGTTCGAGTCGGTGCTGAAGCTGGTGGCGATGCTGGTGCTCGGCCTGTTCGTCTGGCGCATCGCGAGTGACATGCCCTCGCTGCCACCGCTGCCGGCGCAGGATCGCGGCGGCTTCATGCCGCTGGTGTTCCTGGGCGCACTGGCGATGTTCGTGTTGCCGCACCAGTTCCACGTCGCGGTCGTGGAATGCCGCGATGAGCGCGAGGTCGGGGCGGCGCGCTGGCAGTTCCCGCTGTACCTGCTGCTGATCGGCGCGCCCGGCCTGTTGCTCGCGCATGTGGGCATGGGCCTGCTGGGGGAGCGCGTGCCGTCGGACATGTATGCGCTCGCGCTGCCGCTGTCGCAGGGCAGCGAGGCGGTGGCGCTGGTGGCATTCCTCGGAGGCCTGAGCGCGGCCACCGGCATGGTGGTGATCAGCACGCTCACGCTGAGCCTGATGATCGGCAACCACTGGTTCGCGCCGGGCCTGCTGCGCGGCGCGTGGGCACGCCGCGATCGCGACGATCATCGCGGCGACCTGCTGATGCTGCGGCGTGGCGGCATCGTGGTCATCATGCTGGCCGCATGGTCGTACGGGCGGCTGGTGGGCGATGCCAGCATGCTGGCCGACATCGGCGCGGTGTCGTTCTCGGCGCTGGCGACGCTGGCACCGGCGCTGGCGTTCGCCATCTGGCGCCCGCAGACGCCGCCGCATGCGGCCATCGCCGGCATCGTCGCGGCCTTCGTGGTGTGGGCCTGGGTGATGCTGGCGCCGGCGCTGCTGCCGGCGGCACTCGCTCCGCAGTTGCCGGCGTGGACCAGCCCGCAGGCACTGTTCGGCCTGAGCAGCTGGAGCCAGCTCGGCCGGGCCTTCGGCGCGTCGCTGTTCGTCGGCACCGCGGTCATCACCGTGGTCGCGATGCTCGATCGTCGCGAACGTGGCCGGCCATCCGCGCGTGCCGACCTCGACGCGTTGCGCAGCGCGGGGCGCCGCTTCCTGCCCGTGGGTCTCGTCGATCGGGTGTTGCGCGGCGCGCCACGCAGCGGGCCGGTGCCCACCGCCATCGAGGCGCGGCTGGAACGCGAACTGTCGGCGGTGCTCGGCAGCGCCTCGACACGGCTGCTGCTGGATGCGGCACGCCGCGAATCCGGTCCCGATCTCGACACCGTGGCCAGCATCGTCGGCGAGGCCTCGCAGGACCTGCGCTTCAACCAGCGGGTGCTGGAGGCGGCGCTGGAGAACATGAGCCAGGGCATCAGCGTGGTGGATGCGGACCTGCAACTGGTGGCGTGGAACTCGCGCTACGCGCAGCTGTTCGGCTACCCGGCACCGTTGCTGCGGGTGGGTGTGCCGGTAGCCAAGCTGGTGCGCCACAATCTCGACCGCGGCCTGATCGGCGCGGTGGCGGTGGCCGAGGAGGTGGAGAAGCGCACCGCGCACATGCGCGCCGGCACGCCGTACGTGGCCGAGCGCCGTTTCCCCGGTGGCGAGACCATCGAGATCCGCGGCAACCCGATGCCGGGCGGTGGTTTCGTCGCCACGTTCACCGACGTCACCGAGTTCCGCAACACCGAGCGTGCGTTGCGTATGGCCAACGAGACGCTCGAACAGCGCGTCGACGAACGCACCCGCAGCCTCGACCTCGCGCGCCGAGATGCGGAGCGCGCAAACGAGGCCAAGAGCCGTTTCCTCGCCGCGGTGGGCCACGACCTGCTGCAGCCGCTGCACGCGGCACAGCTGTTTACCGACGCCCTGCAGCAGCAGCTCGCACCGACGCCGCCCGGCAATGCACCACGCCTGCTCGGGCAGCTGCGCGGCGCGCTGGATTCCACCACCGACCTGCTCACCGGGCTGTTCGACATGGCGCGGCTGGAAGCGGGCGGGCTGGTGCCGCAGCCGCGCGAATTCCCGCTGTCGGATGTGCTGGAACCGCTGGCGTCGGAGTTCCGTGCACTGGCTGCCGAGCGCGGGCTGGCGTTCCACTTCGTGCCCACCCGCGCGTGGACACGCAGCGATCCGCAACTGCTGCGCCGCGTGCTGCAGAACTTCCTCGCCAATGCGGTGCGCTACACGGCGCGTGGCCGCATCCTGCTGGGCGTGCGCCGCGTGGGCGGCGGGCTGCGGGTGGAAGTGCACGACACCGGCCCGGGCATCCCGCTCGCCCAGCAGGCACTGATCTTCGAGGAATTCCGCCGCGGTGAGGGCAGCGCAGGGCAGGGGCTCGGACTGGGTCTTGCGATCGCCGACCGCATCGCGCATCTGCTCGGCGCCCGCATTTCGCTGCGCAGCCGCGAACAGGATGGCACCGTGTTCGGCCTCGATCTGCCGCAGGTGGCTGCACCGGTGCAGGATCACCACGGCCGCACGCACGCGGGGCTGTCGGGTGCGCATGTGCTGCTGCTCGACAACGAACCCGGCGCGCTGGAGGCGCTGCAGCGCCTGCTGGAAGGGTGGGGATGCAGCGTGGCGGCGGTGCGCAACGGCGATGATGCCGATGCCGCGCTTGTCCATCGCCCCGCCGACCTGTGGCTGTTCGACTACCACCTGGACGACGGCGAGACCGGCACTGCGGTGGCACATCGCCTGTGCGAACGGCATGGCGCGCGGGCCACGCTGATCCTCAGCGCCGATGCGACCGATGCCGTACGCCGCGAAGTCGCCGAGCTCGGCCTGGGCCTGCTGCAGAAGCCGGTGCGGCCGCTGGCGCTCAAGTCCACGCTCGACCGGCTGTGCGCGATGCGCGCGCGCTGAGCACGCCGTCGGTACCGCACCCGCGGCTACCATGGCCGCCCGACGCCACTACTCCGCAGCGCATGCCCTATACCCCGATCCTCGCCACCCTCGGCTACGTGCTGTCGCCCGACGGCCGTCGCGTGCTGCTCATCCATCGCAACGCGCGCGCCAACGACCAGCACCTGGGCAAGTACAACGGCCTCGGTGGCAAGCTGGAGGCCGACGAGGACATCGCCGCCGGCATGCGCCGCGAGATCCTCGAGGAAGCCGGGATCACCTGCGATGCGATGCGGCTGCGCGGCACGATCAGCTGGCCCGGATTCGGCAAGGGCGGCGAGGACTGGTTCGGTTTCGTGTTCCTGGTCACCCGCTACAGCGGCACGCCCCATGCGTCCAACGCGGAAGGCACGCTGGAGTGGGTGGACGTCGAGCGCGTGCTCGACCTGCCGATGTGGGAAGGCGACCGCCACTTCGTGCCGCTGGTGTTCGACGACGACCCGCGCGCCTTCCACATGGTGATGCCGTACCGCGACGGCCGCATGCTGTCGTGGTCGTGCTCGCGGTTCTGACCGTCAGGCCTCGACCTGCCGCGCCGGGTCGCTGATCTCCAGCCCGCGCAGGATCACCCCGGCCTGGGTGCGGTTGCGCGCACCGAGCTTTTCGAAGATCGCCGACAGGTGCGCCTTGACGGTGCGCTCCTGCACGTCGAGCCGGTCGGCGATCTGCTTGTTGAGCAGGCCTTCGGCCACCAGCGCCAGCACCCGGAACTGCTGCGGCGTGAGACTGGCCAGCCGCGCGGCGAGGTCGGCATCGCCCGGCGCCGACTCTGCGCGCGATACCGCGCCGCGCAACGCGGGTGGCAGCCATTGCTGGCAGTCGAGCACGGCGCGGATCGCATCGCGCATCTCGTCGAGGCCCGCGCTCTTGGGGATGTAGCCGGCGGCGCCGTGGTCGAGCGCGCGGCGCACGATCTGCGGGTCCTCGTTCGCCGACACCAGCACCACCGCGACCGCCGGGAATTGCGCACGCAGCGCCGCCAGGCCGGCCAGCCCGTGGTTGCCCGGCATGTGCAGGTCGAGCAGCACCAGGTCGACGTCCGCGCGTGCTTCCAGCGTGGACATCACCTCGTCCAGCGTGCCCGCCTCGCAGGTCTGGATATCGTCGGCAGCCTCGTCCGCGGCTCCACGCAGGGCGGCGCGGAACAGCGGGTGGTCGTCGGCGATCAGCAGGGTGGGCATGGCGCGATTGTAGCCAGCGCATCCGCCGCCGCCGGTGGTACCAAAGTACGATGCCCGAGCTGGCCGGCACTGCTAAGGTCCGGCCATGAACCAGACTCCCCTGCAGTTGCTCGCATGCGCCAGCGCACTCGTCCTCGCGGCATGCGCAGCCACCCCGCCGACATCGGCATCGCGGACGGAGGCTGCCGTGTTCACCGCCGTCACCAGCAGTGTCCACCGGGATGGCGACGACCTGCTGAGCGGCGGGTTGGGCCTCGACGGGCTGCGGGGCATGACCGCACCCGCGTTCGCCGATGCACACGCGCCCAGCGCCGCCGAACTGCGTCGGCGCGCCCTGTGGAGCAGCTGGCGCGGCATCGCCGACCTGCGCCCGCAAGGAGGCTACGGCACGTTGTACGGCAGCCTGACCACGGTGCCGGGTCGCGAGTTCCAGGCGTTCGCGACGGTGCCGGGCACGCGTCATCCGCACCGGGTGATGCTGCAGCTGCCGGATACGTTCGACGCCGAACGGCGTTGCGTGGTGGTCACCGCCTCGTCGGGCTCACGCGGCATCTACGGCGCGATCGCGGTCGCAGGCGCGTGGGGCCTGCCGCAGGGTTGTGCGGTCGCCTACACCGACAAGGGCGCGGGCAGCGACTATTTCGACCTCGACGCCGGCATGGGGGTCGGCGTGGACGGTCGCGTCGCCGGCCGTGACCAGCTGCTGGCGTTCGATCCCGGCAACGCTGCGCCGGCGACCGGCATCGCCTTCAAGCACGCGCACTCCGGCGACAACCCGGAAGCGGACTGGGGCCGTCATGTACGTCAGGCGGGCGAGTTCGCCCTGGCCATGCTCAACGACGCCTTGCCGGACGCGGCGCCCTTCACTTTCGACAACACCCGTTTCATCGCGGTGGGTATCTCCAATGGTGGCGGCGCGGTACTGCGTGCTGCCGAAGATGGTGACTGGCTCGATGCCGTGGTCGCCGGCGAGCCCAACGTCCAGATCGACGCGCCGGGCGCACGCGCGTTGTACGACTACACCACCGAGGCCGCGCTGCTGATGCCATGCGCGCTGGCCGCGCTGGATGGCCTGCCGCAGTCGCCGTTGTCCGCGCTGGCCACCACGATGCGCGCGCCGCGGTGTGCGGCGCTGCGCAAGGCCGGCGTGCTGGAAGGCGACGACACTGCCACGCAGGCACGCTCGGCGCTTGCCGCCCTGCAGGCCGCGGGGTGGACTGACGAGGCGATCCGCGCGGCTGCACTGTCGGTGGACTTCGATCTCTACCGCGCCGTGGCGGTCACCTATGCATCGGCCTACGGCCGCTTCGCGGCGGGCGCGCATCCCTGTGGCTATTCCTTCGCGGCGCAGAACCCCGACTTCAGCCCGCGCGCCACCACCGCGGCCGAACGTGCCGCCTGGTGGAGCGATGCCAGTGGCATCCCGCCCGGCGCCGGCGTCGGCATCATCGATCCGCAACTCGCGCCGCCCGACCTCACCGGTGCCGGTCTCGCCTGCCTGCGGGCGCTGTGGACGGGAGATGGCGGTGATGCCCGGCGCGTGCGCGCGGGTGTGCAGCAGCTTGCCTCGGCACCTCCGCGTGCCGGTCTGCCGGTGGTGCTCGTGCATGGTCGCGACGACGGCCTGATTCCGATCGCCTTCACCAGCACCCCGTACGCGTCCGCCGCGCGTGCGGCCGGCCGCGACGTGCGCCTGTGGGAGGTGCGCAACGCGCAGCATTTCGACGGCTTCCTTGCATTGCCCGACTACGCCGCGCGTTACGTGCCGCTGCTGCCCTACGTCTACGCCGCCCTCGATCGCGTGCAGGCGCATCTCGACGGGCAGGATGCGTTGCCTGCCGATGCGGTTATCGACACCCGGCCGGGCGGCACGCTGGATGCGTCGGCACTGGCGATCCCGACGCGTTGACTTCCCCGATCGCGCAGGCCGCGGGTGTGCATGGCCGAAGGTCCAGCATCCCGGCGGATCCCGTGCGGCTCCCGGATTGCCACTCGATGGCATGCACGTCCGGCGGCGCCCGCATGCCCGCGCCGCCACCGCCCGCTTCACAGGGCTTTCTGGCAGGCTGTAGGCCACCCGCCGAGTGACTGACGATGCCGCGATCCCGCCATTTCTCGATGCTGCGCGAGTTCCATCTCGCCGACTGGTTCACCCTCGCCAATGCGTTCTGCGGTACCGGTGCGATCTTCGCCGCGATGCGTTTCCTGCAGGACGGCGTGGTCCGCGACCTGATGATCGGCATGGCGCTGATCCCGCTGGCCTTCGTGTTCGACGCGCTCGACGGGCGCGTCGCGCGCTGGCGCAAGGTCGCGTCGACGCTCGGTCGTGAGCTCGATTCGCTTGCCGATGTGATCTCGTTCGGCGTCGCACCCGCGGCGCTCGCCTATGCCTGCGGCCTGCAGGGAGGCTGGGACTGGGTGGTGCTGAGCTACTTCGTCGCCTGTGGTGTGAGCCGGCTGGCACGCTACAACGTCACCGCCGAGCAGCTCGCGGGCGAGGAGGGCAAGGTGCGCCATTTCGAAGGCACGCCGATCCCGACCAGCCTGCTGCTGGTGATCGTGCTGGCAGTGGCGGCGTGGCAGGGGCGCATCGGCGACGCCATCTGGCTGGGCCAGTGGCAACTCGGGCCATGGCAGCTGCATCCGCTGGTGCTCATGTTCGCGCTGTCGGGCACCCTGATGATCAGCAAGACGCTGCGGATTCCGAAGCCCTGATTCCCGTGGCGGAACGACACCGACGCGCGCGGTAACAGGTGATGTGCCTGCCGTTGCTATGATCGGGCCGACGTCCGGAGGTCACATGTCCCACGATGCATCCCAGCAGGCGTTCGCTGCAGCCGCCGCCGAATTCGACACCCTTGCACGCCGCTTCTGGGGGACCTGGGGCGAAGCGATGCGACATGGCGCCGGCCAGGGCAACGGCTTCGGCCAGCCCGGGTTCGGAACGGGCGGGTATGGCACCCCCGGCTTCGCATCGGGCGGCCTGGGCATGCCCGGGTTCGGGCCCGCGGGTCCAGCGGATCCTGCTGGCTGGTGGGCCAACCTCGCACAGGCGGGTGCTGCGCAGCATGCCGCCTCACGCTTCGACGGTCTCGCGCGGCAGTGGTATGCACAGATGCAGCAGCTGGCCGCGCGCTTCGCGGGGCATGACGGCAGCGCTGGCGACGTGGTCGAAGCCTGGAAACAGATGCTGGCCAATGCCGGTGACAACCCGTTCGCGCAGCTCCTCTCCAACGCGCAGCAGCAGGCCGGCTCGCTCGGACCGCAGGCCTGGATGATGCAGGCGGCGCCCTGGCTGCAGCGGATGCAGGGGGGTGCCGGCGAGTTGTTGCAGACGCCGACCTTCGGCTTCGCCCGTGAACACCAGGAACGCTGGCAGGCGCTTGCGCAGGCGCAGATCGGTCTCACGCAGAAGCTGGAGGCCTACAACGCGCTGATGGGGCGGGTGATGCAGGACGCGCTGGCGATCTTCGAGCGCAAGCTTGCCGATCGCGAGGCGCCCGGTCTGCAGATCGATTCGCCGCGTGCCCTGTTCGATCTGTGGATCGACGCTGCCGAAGAGGCCTACGCGCCGGTGGCACTGGGCGAGGAATTCCGCCACGTGTATGCGGAACTGGTGAATGCGCAGATGCGGGTGCGGCAGGGCGTTCAGCGCGAGGTCGAGCACGCCTGCGAACTGTTCGACATGCCGACCCGCAGCGAGCTCGATGGCGCGCACCGCAAGATCGTGGAGCTGGAGCGACAGGTCCGCCGCCTGCGTGATGCCGTCGCTCAAATGAGCGACGGGAGCCGCCGCACCAGTGCGTCCGCAGACGGCAACGGCAACGACACTGCCCCGGAGATGGCACGACGCAAGGCCTCCGGCGGATCAGCGCCGGCGAAGCGTGCGCCAGCGCGCGCGCAGTCGAAGCGCGGTGCCGCGGCACCTGTCCGCGCGACCAGCAAGGCCCAGGCCGCGGCAGGGCCTGCGACCGGCGGCGCGGTGCCACGGGGCTCCAGGGTGGCTGCCGGAGGCGGGGCGGCCGCAGGCACACGTCGCAAGGCACCCGCCGGGAGCGGCGAAGGTGGACGGTCGGCAGCAGCGGCGAAGGCAGGCGCCCGCAGCAAGACAGCCGCGCGCAAGAGCGCTGTCGTCAAGCGGTCCAGGCGCGAAGTCGCGGCGGCACCGGCGCAGCAGGGGCAACGCACGCTGTTCTCCCCAAGCCATGCCATGCCCGCAACACCCAGGCCGTTGAAGAAGGGGAAGCGCTGACATGACCGGTCCGCTGAACATCGGCTTTGACACCGTGATGCAGGACGCGATGTCGTTCCAGCAGAAGCTTGCGGCTGGCGCGCGAACGCTGCACGAACTTGGCGACACCGACTTCGGCGCGACCCCGCGCGAGGAGGTCTGGCGCGACGGCAAGGTGGTGCTGTATCGCTTCCGCGGCGAGCAGGCGCCGACCGCGAAGACCCCATTGCTCATCTGCTACGCACTGGTCAACCGGCCCTACATGGTCGACCTGCAGGCGGACCGTTCGATGGTGCGCAACCTGCTGGCGTTGGGGCAGGACGTCTACATCATCGACTGGGGATATCCCGACCGGTCGGACCGCTTCCTGACCCTCGAGGATTACATCGAGCGTTTCCTGGGCGGCGCCATCGATCATCTCCGCGATGCCCATGGCCTCGATGCGGTGAACCTGCTCGGCGTGTGCCAGGGCGGCACATTCTCCCTGTGCTACGCCGCGCTGCACCCCGAGCGCGTGCGCAACCTGGTTACCATGGTGACGCCGGTCGATTTCCATACCGACGACAACATGCTCTCGAACTGGACGCGCGAGATGGATGTCGACCTGTTCGTCGACACGCTCGGCAACGTCCCGGCCGACATGATGAACCTCTGCTACCTCACGCTGAAGCCCTGGCGGCTGTTCGTGCAGAAATACGTCGGGCTGGTGGACATCCTCGACGACCGCAAGGCGGTCGAGGACTTCCTGCGCATGGAGAAGTGGATCTTCGATTCGCCCGACCAGGCTGGCGAAGCCTTCCGCCAGTTCGTCAAGCAGTTCTACCAGGGCAACGGTTTCGTCAACGGCGGGGTCACCATCGGTGACCAGGAAGTGCACCTGGGCCTGGTGGAAATGCCGGTGCTCAACATCTATGCCGAGCAGGATCACCTGGTGCCGCCATCGGCGTCGCGACCGATGCGCGACCTGGTGGGGACCGGGGACTATTCCGAGCTGTCGTTCCGCGGCGGCCATATCGGCATCTACGTCTCCGGGCGTGCGCAGAAGGAAGTGCCGACCGCCATCCACGAATGGCTGAAGGCGCGCTCGCACTGAGCCAGCTCCCCGACCGAGGCGACCCCTATGACACCGCATACCCCCGCAGCCACGTTGTCCCGCTCGATCAACGACCGCGTGCTCGCCGGTGTGCTCGGCGGCATCGCGCGACGGATGGGCTGGAGTTCGACCGCAGTGCGCCTGGGGTACATCGTGCTGTCGGTGCTGTCGGCGGCCTTTCCCGGCGTGATCGTCTATCTCGTGCTCTGGCTGGTCCTGCCGGAAGGCGACTGAGCATGCGGTCCAGGGTCGCGCCGGCATCGTGCTGGTGTAGTTCGACCGGCCTGCCGTGACCCGGGCGCGACGTCTTCTGCACATGTCCGCGCTGCTCGCGGGCGCGACGTGGACGCTACCGAACACGCTGCTGGGCCTGATTGCCGGTACGGCCGGGATTCTGGCTGGTGCGCGTCCTGCATGGTCGCGTCGCGACCTCTCACTGGTGTTCGTGCGGTACCCCTGGGGCCCAGGAGGGGCGATGACGCTGGGCAACGTGATCCTGCAGACCGGTATCGACCTCGACGTCGCCTGCACCACGTACGCGCATCGCGCCGGCCTCTGCGTGGATCCACACATCCGCATCGGCGACCACGAACGCGCCCATGTCTACCAGTACATGGCACTCGGCCCGCTGTTCCTGCCGCTGTACTTCGCCTGCGGCGGCGTCAGCGTCCGCAACCGCTTCGAGCGGGCGGCCGATCGCTACGCGATAACGGGGGAGGGCTGGTGGCCGTGGCCGGTCGGTGCACTTCCAGGCCGCCGCTCTGACTGAATTCATGCGCGCAGGCCCAGCAGTATTGGCGCAGAGGACCGCAGAGATTGACGGGGCCGCCGCGGCGGCCGATTCCATGTTCGACCGTAGGGTTCGGAATGAGGGGGCTGGCCCGATCAGTCGTGCTTGGTGCAGATGAGAATCGAGGCGAACGCATCGGCGGGATCGCGGACAAGTTCCGGCTCGGCGCCAAGCAGTGAGGCGTGGGATTGGCGGAAGTCTTTTCCCAGCCTCGCCATCAGAGTGGACCGGGCTGCTTCAAGCGGAACGTCGAAGTAAAGAGCAAAGACCGGCAGGGTAGTTCGCGGAATTGCAAGTCCGGCCACGGGGAGACCGTGGAACCGCTCTTGGATGCAGTAGGTGACAAGTGTGTCCGAAGTATCACATCGGCGATCTTCGATCGCCTGGAGATACGGGTTGGGCGTGACTTGAGTGTATTCATCGATGAACAGGCTGCCCAACTGGCAAATCGTAAAACCCTGCGTGGCCGTCTCGAACGTCGAAATGGACGTGTCCCGGTGGTCCGTCCTGACCGGCGCATTGCCAATCCGTGTGCCGTTGCACGCTGAAAGCAAGACGGAAAGAAAGAGAAGCCATGGCAGCAGCAGGTGGCGTGGGAAACGCGGGGATCGGAACAAGGGACACCATCTGCTGGAGGTGAGGCAAACGATCGGAAGTCGCCCGATCGCAAATCGCTGTAGCGACCGTGACTAACCGCCGCGTACGCGTTTCCACGCGGCGAGCAGCGCCTCGCGGAAGGGCGGCGGAATACTGTCCTTATGCGGGGTCATGGCATGACTGCCACCAAAGGAAGAACCTTCGGGAAGCTGGACGATGGATTCGCCTTCGAGCACGAAGTCGCGATCGCGCGTGTGCAGGACCAGCTTGATCTGCCTTGGGTCGATGCCGCCGCCGCAGAACGTGCTGAGCCCGACAAGGGCCTCGGCGAATCCGTCGCCGTCGAGATCCTCGACCAGCAGTGCGTCATCGAGGAACCGGCCGTCGAAGTCCAACCCGCCGCATTCGACGACCTCCGTATGCTGCCAGGCTTCCTGGAATGGCTGTGGTCCGTGCGGCGTCCTGATGTGGCGGGTCACATGCAGCGTCAGGCGATCGACGACGCAGTTGTCGTCGCTATGCGTCGTGAAGTGCTGCCCCAGCAGCAGGACGTTGTCGCCGGCGGCATCGGTGTAGCGGAGCGCACGGTCGGCGTCGCGCGCCGCCGCCGGCAGCGCGGGCGACGCCACGTCGATGTCCTCGACCTGCATGGTGTCCTGAACGGAATGGGCCCGGCCCACCGACCCCGGCGGGGTGCTATCACCGCAAGCGGCCAGCGCCGCCAGCAGCATCAAGCCTCCAAACCTGCAAATCCTTCTCGGCATCAAAGCGCTCCTCCTCGTTCGCCCAATCCTTCTCCCGATTCTCCGGGGTCAACTCGTCGATGGCTCCCACTTGCCAATCGACCAGATCACTCGCTTTCGTGCTTGACGATGAGGTGCGACAGCGCCCGTGCCAGCCATGTCTTCTGAAGAGCGCGGCGTATTTCATTGCTGGTGATCTCGTAAGCTCCCCTAGTCAAGTCGACGTCTCCGGTCCGCGACCGAATGAGCCCTCGATGTCGAACTCCAACAGGTTGCAACGCTCGTGGCTCGTGAGATCTTCGACGAACGTGAGGCGCGACGTCGTTCGCGGTTCGGTCGCAGTCTCTCCGGCGCATGCCGGTAGCAGTGGCGCAATTACCAGCGGGAAGAGGGTGGTGGCCTCTTCATTGCTGATAAACGGTAGATAAAGTCAGTCAGCGCATCCCAGGGCGCTATCCGGGTCGCATTCGAGGATCGGGATGAGCTTCCTGATTTCATCGACTTGGGTGTCCATGCATTGGAGCGACCGGATTTCTTCGCCCGATTCCACGTCCTGGATTCGAACGCCTCTCGAGACCATCTCAGGCCCGTCCTCTGCGGCGTAGTGGGAGAAGATCTTGTACTCCTTGTCCAAAAGTGCGAATCCGATCTCGTTGTACTCGGTTCTGTAGCGGTGGTAGGCGTTTTGGGTGAACCTTCCGTCCGGGCCCGCCGCTGAATTCCAATGGTGCTCGAGCGTGATGCGGCCGCCTTCATTATGCCGGTAGGTGAGATCGAGGAGGCTGTCTTTGTTCCTGCCACAGATCGACACGTGGCCGCCAGATGATGTCTCGCACGAGAAGTACAACGTTTCGAATTGCGGACAAGCTGTAGCGATGCTGGTAACTTCCGTATCGGCATCGGCATCGGCGTCTGTGTCGGTCGATGCGGAGGTTGCGACAGGATTGGTCGAGGGGGAGCACCCGATAACCAGCATGGATGACATGAGGATGAGCTTAGCGCCTTTCGCTGATAAGGGCATTGTAGTTGCTCTCCATTTTTGCATCGCAGCCGTTTTGTGCGGGCCCGTTGTACGTTCGAGTAAAACTAAGCCAGTCTTTGTTGATGATTGATGTGCTTAGGCGCCGGTCGGATTCAATGAAACTGACAAAGGCCTTGGGGTTATTTCTTTTGCGAGGCGCACAAGTCTCTGGCAAACCATTCGATGGTCGCGTAGCCTGCAGATGCGTGATTTTCGCCCATGATTTGGAACCGGCCCCATGAAGCGGATCGTTTGGAACAACTGTTCATTGTTTCTGGGCGAAGTCGATTTCGTAACCGGAAAAGCGCTTATTCCGTGGTACTTCTTGATAAGTCAAGACGATGCCGGATTCATCTCGTTCGAGTGGATCGAATATTTCTTCCGTTGTTACGAAGCGATGATTCAAGTAAGCGAAGTCCCTGATTCTGATGGAACCCTCATACTCGTACCAGGATGACACGGCTGGAAGCGACTGGACGGATGTGCCAGAAGCATCCAGTGCGAGCGCAGAAATTTCTACCGTCTCGCCTTCGCCATCCACGACCTCATAATTCTTGTGCAGAAAAAACACCAAGTAGCCTTGATGGATTCTCCACGCCGTGAGCGGGTGCATCTGCGATGGCGCTCCTTCAGTCAGCACGCCGTCGACAAGGACCTTGAACGAGAAGTGCGAGTCTTCAAGGCAAGAACTTAACCCAGGTGTTCGAGCAGGGATCGATGCAAGGTCGACATCATCCAGTGCGGCCTTGCCTTGCGATGGCGGGTAATTGTTGAATGTCCTGAATGCGCTCAAGCGCTGTTCCTCGTCGATATCCTCTGCGCCCGCGAGCGCCGAAAAACACGACCCGCCACGATGGTCTTTCGACCTGATGTCTGAGCGGCCGTGCCCCGACGTCACTGAAGCATCCGAAGCGACTGGCGAGGGAGCGTCAGGCGATTCACTTACGGCACACGCCTGTATCAGAGTGGCGAGAACAAGAGCAGTCGATTTCATTTATTCGTCTCGACGAGATTCGGAGCGTATCCGCCGACATGGAGATGATGGTGGTGGCCGGCAGCATGGGAGTTCTTCCCGTACCCGGAGCTCGGCATTGAGCGCGACAGCTTTCGATCCAGTTTCGGGTTTCGACACGGGTGAACTCGAGGTAGGCGCGTGGTGCGTAATACCCATCGAGCCCCTGGTGAATGCGGCGAAATCGACCTGTCAGACTGGTTGTCGCCTGGTCATAGTGCGCTGACTTTGCTGTCCGTTCGGCCTCTACCTGCTTTGCGGATACGTCCAGGATCGATTGACCCTTCGCCGCGACGCCGCTGCTGTCGAGCCGGAAGATCCAGCGGCGGTCATGCACCGTGATCCGAAAGTCATGCTGGGGCGACCGTAACGAGTGCTGATCGGCTTTGCAGCGGCAACGTCGTGACATCACATTTATCGGGTGTCGTCTGTCGGGTACCTCGAGGACGACGACTCGCACCCCGATCGGATCGGACGGTCCAGCGCCTCTGCCATATCGCCATTCTTGTTGTACGAAAAATGCTCGATGTGCTGTGTGCAGCCTTGGATGGTGCCGGACGAGAGAGTGGAGCGCAGCGTGGTCGCGTTCTCCCACGCGTAGTACGCGCTGACGAGATGCGTAGAGCGTGGCTTCGCGTCCTGCCCATAGAACACGATGCTCGAGGCCAATCCAGGGCCGGCTTCGCCGATTGCCGGATAGACAAACTGTATCCACGGGATGTCATCCATGACGCCCGCGGCCACATCGACGTAGGGCCTCCCACCCCAAGGGGCCTTGATGTCCTCGGGACGTGCGGAATCAATGTCCCCGGGGATGCAGCCCGACATCAAGGGCTGGATGGCGCCGTAGGCGTCTGTGTAATTCTCTGGCTTCAAGCTGAGCAGATGCTCGATATCGTATTCCAGCAGCGCTGGTCGTTCCGTGGCTTCAAGTTCTCCGATGAAGTCGCGACAAGAAGGTGCCGGCACCTCGGTCGCCATCGCTCCAGCACACGCATGCAAACAAGAAGGTATCGCTACGAACAGGACAGCGCTCGTGATCTGATTCATATCGTTGCGCTAAAGAGTTGGCCAACGCGTATCTGCGACGTCGAACATCACGTCAGGCGAGGTAGAGATGAATGCAGCAGAGATAGCACCCATTGTACTTACCCCAGGAAGCCTGCGCCTCACCGAAGTGGACTGGACGCGCACATGACGGTTGCGCACGGTTATTACGGCTTACTGCCGGATCCGACAGGCCTTCCACGCGCACGGTCCGCGCCCGTGCACCCGCGGGACATTACATGGCACGGCATGAGCGTCACGTCCGCCGACACGGCGCCCAGCGGTTGCGTAGCGGCCGTGCTCAAGCTCGAACACGGCGAGCAGGGCGGTGATGCCGGTGCCGAGGCTACTGAACGCGACGTGTTCGCCCGGCAGCGGCAGCTTTTCTAGTCCGACCGCTTGCCGGCAAACGCGGGGCACGACTCGACCTCAAAGTAAACGTCTTCAGTCATGCCGATCCTGCTACCGGATGCTTGATCAAGAACGGTGTGGTCAACCCTTGCAAGCTTTTGGTCCTTGCTGAAGACCGCTTCGTAGGGACCGCTGGTAACTGTGAATTGGTCTACGATCTTGTCGCCTACAAGATCAATCAGATAAACCCTTGAGACGGGTGGGTCTCCCAGCTGTACCTTGCTCCAGTCTCGTCCCCAGACTACGGCTCTCGTTCGAGCACAGTTCACTCTCCACATGCTCATCGTAGACTCAAGGCTAATGTGAATATCCACTCCGCCACGAATATAGGAGAAATGATCAGTTGTGACGCGAAATGAGCTGGCGAAAGTGTCGTCCAAAGCGCAAACAGTGCGAAGTGCGATAAGGAAGGCCAAGACAGAAAGAGTGACGACGGGCCTGGGGTTCATCGCCAATAACACGATTGAAGGATAAGTTTCTGCCGACCTTCTCGTGTCATGTGCGACGCCCACCCTGTAATCGGATGGATGAGGCCATGGTCTGCACTAAAATGTATCGTAGAAAAGGTCTAGGCAACTTTCTTCTGGTGTATTGCCTTGTCGTTCTACTTTCTTGTTCTCTTGGATATCCCAAACCCCTGGGTATGCATCGTCTGAACAGTCTACTTGCCCATCCACAGCAACATAGCGCCCGTCTCTGGATATCTTGGGAGGCGACTCTCCATCATCGGAGTACACGAATGCGCGCTGCGACGTCTCAGTGACGGAGGAGTCTGCGATATATGCTCCAGGAAGTGAAACAAGATTCTTATCCGAACCAAGATTTGATACTGTGGCCAAGTACGAGATTGGCTGGGTCGTTACTGGAAGCAGCGCGATGTATATTTTGTAGTTGAGGTTGATATCCGAAAGGATCCCCGCTTCCGCTGGAGTTCTCCTAACAGATACTGGATCTTGGCCGCACCTGAAAAGATCGTGAACCGGGATGTAGCCGTCATGGGAGACAATTATGGCGGATCCGTCGAAGCTTGGCGTCGCGCCTGCTACTTCACTGTCAGCTCGGCAATTCCTCGTATTTCCTTGGTATAGAATATTGATGCTTTTTCGGTCTTTTCCGACTGAATATTGAGGCGAATTTTCCCGCTCTTGATCAGCTCCGCTATCTGTTGCAGTGGGGAGCGCTTGCCCGCATGCTATTAGAGGCATGCAGCATATGATTAGTGATATTTTCATAACAAGATCTCTTTTGCAGATCTGGTTTCACGAAGACGATCATCCCGTTGAATTCCCCCTCCGTTGATGGCTCGCGTTACGGCGTATGAAATGTTTCGTTCTGTAGCTCGCTCTGCCGGGGTAGATGCAACGTCATTGCTGTCGAGGTCAACTTCTCTCAGTGTGTCTGGACGTTCTGCCCCTAGATACCACCCGCCGGTGTCGATACAGTTATACGCGGTTTCAGTAGCCCTTTGCGGATCATCTATGCGAGGTGGGCGAAGTGCCATTCTCGCCGCATCTCTAGCTCTATACTGTGGGTCTTCCCACCAACGGTTGTCGAAGCTTTCCGGGTCAAGCCACCCTCGATACATCCAGTATCTGGAGTAATTGATCAAGCCGGTTAGCTGCTTGAATCCCCTCCCTCGATATTGTTGTGCGTGCGGATCCCCCAGATTTCCGTTGCGCCAGTTGTAAGAACTGGCTATGCGCTGTCCCCTGCTATTGTATTTTGTTGAGCGGAACCAGGCGTCGTCTTCTGGTGGTATGGCGCCGTACCAATGTCCGGCTTGATTTTCGCTGGTGCGAGAATCCTGATTTATCGCCTGACCGTAGAAGTTCTCACCGTCGATCCGTCCGGTCATACTTGCTTCCTGCATCGACCGTAGAGAGGTGGACTCGATGGCGCCCTGACCGATGAAGTGGCTTAACCTGACAAGGTTGCTTGAATAGAAGTATTTCCTCGCGACGCGGTTTAGAGATACACGATACGTCTCGCGGATGCGTTCGCTGGTGCTTGTGTATATCCTTGCAAGATCACTTCTGCTCAACCACCCGCACTTCCTGAAATGTTCGATGAATTTCATCGGATGGAAGTGCCAGTGTGTCGGCCCGATACCTTCCAGCTTTGCGTCTTCCCAGAACGCCAAAGCTTCAGCATGTCGCTGGAACTCGGAGAAGTCGGCCTG
The DNA here is from genome assembly GCF_004803715.2 of Luteimonas yindakuii. Taxonomy (NCBI): domain Bacteria; kingdom Pseudomonadati; phylum Pseudomonadota; class Gammaproteobacteria; order Lysobacterales; family Lysobacteraceae; genus Luteimonas; species Luteimonas yindakuii. The sequence continues at coordinate 1,892,573 of NZ_CP039383.2, read as the reverse complement.
CGACAAGTGGGTGTTACCTCCCAGAGTGGGTCGACCGCCGCCGGTCTCGTTCGGACCCTCCGTGGTCAGCCAGTTCCAACGGGCTGCTAGGCCGGTGCGCTGCCATTCGGTCGGGAATTTGCATACGAGGCCACGCAGTAACGGCTGGATGGCCGCATTCATCAGCCGCCGATCGGCTTCGGAACGAGTGTTGATGCCATCGGCGTCCTCGTCCAGCACGCGGCGGACAGGTGCAACATCGCAGCGACTGTCGTGGTCATCGTAGTCCTGCAGTAGATGCCAGCCAACCCAGTGCGGGGCGTCGGCGTCGCTGTATTTGGTCACGCCTGTCGCGTTGAGGTTGGTCCAGCCCTGGCCGGTGCGCGTGCGAATCTGCCGCCAGTGCGGGGTATTGGTCGGGGTCAGCGCATCCGGGCCCAGGATGCGACCGAACCGCAGCAATTCGTACGTGGCACTGTGCGCCGGCACCTGCGGTGCGCGTGCTGCCCGATAGGCTTCGACGATCCGACCAGAGTTGCGATACAGGTCGTACTCGGCATTGTCTTCTGTCAGCGATGCGCCCAATGGCGCGCCATCGGCGCGGTAGGTGGTGACTTGGGCATTGCCGCGCTCATAGCGGATTCCGACGAGCAGGGCGTCGCCCAATGCCTCGCCGCCGGTGCCGGTGGGCTGGTTCAATGCGGGCCGGTCGGAATAGATAAAGGCACCTGCGGGAAGCCTGAAGTACATCTCGCCGAACACCGCGTCGGTGCGTCCGTCGGCATTGAGGTCGAGAACGCCGACATTGCGGCCGATCAGCCGTTGCAGGTTGGCGTCGTCACAGACGATTTCGAAGTGGATGAGGTTGGCGCTGCCCTCGAACATGCCTGCGGTGCCAAGTTCGGTCTTGCGGTGGATCAGCTGCCCTTCGACGACGTTGGCACTGCGGATGTCGTTGAGGTGCATGTAGATGGAGTAGAAGCGCACTTCGGTTTCGGCATCGCCGTTGCTGCCGATGGTGGTGTCGTGGCGGATGACCACGCAGCCATCGTCGCTCCAGCCGTTGTAACCAAGTGCGTGCGCGTTGGCCTGTTCCGGGTTGGGGGACGTGCCGTGGGTTGACGGGCGTAGACGACGGTGCCATCGGCGATGGCGCGCACCGGTTCCCGGCCATTGCCGCGCCGCGGTGCCAGCAGGTGCAAGCCGCCGTGCCAGGACAGTTTGTTGCTGACGGGGAAGCGACCGTGGTCCGCGAGGGGCATGGCGGCATTTAGATAGGCGGCATCGTCTTGCGTCGCGCCGCGAGGTGGAAGAAACGGCGGGCTGATGAGCATTCGCAGATCCTTAGCGCGAGAAAGAGAACTTCCTTGGACTCGTTGTGCTGACGGTCCCCTGAGGGAGGGATTCGATCCCCGGAGCGACGCTTTCCCCACCCCGAAAAGGATGCTGGCTCGCCTTCACCGTGAACTCGCCGGGGCATTCGAACGTGATGTCGCCGCCCTCCAGCACCACGCGTGAATGCCCCGCCTGCAGCACGATCTTCTGCTGCGCGAGGACGTCGATGCGATCGTCGGTCGCAGTTAGGGTGACTGACTGGTCGGCCAGTACTTCGAGTTCCCCGGTGTGTGCCTGCAGGCTCACCGGTCCATTGGCGGCAATCGCCCGGATTGGGCCTGCATGCGCGTAAAGCGCGGTGTGCTGGCCGCTGACCCAGGAGACGGTGTGGCCTGCGGCGACGTGGGCGTCGTCCTGCACGGTGAGGTGCATTGCGCCACCGGCGTACGCGATGGCGCTCTTCGGGGTCACGAAAGCAATCGATTCCGGTGATTCCGCGATGACTCTGGCATCGGCGAATCGTTCCACCGGCGCGTCTCCGGGTTCGCGGCCGCCCGCGGCGGGTTTCATCGCGGATTGCCCGGCCACGTCGGCGCGATAGGCGCAGTCGACCTCGGGATCCACGGCCTCGCGCATCGCGACGAGCCGTCCGTTGGCCTCAAGCCCCGGCACCTCCTGCTGGCACATGGTGTCGTGCAGGGCCTCGGCGGTGCGCTCGGCGCCCTTCAGTTGCGTCACTGACTCGGCCATGTCCATCTGGGTTGACGCGCCATCCGGGCGGGCTGTGGTGGACAGCAGCAGCCCCTGCGCCGCGTGCACGTTGCCCCAGCCTGCAGTGGCCAGCTCCACACCTTGCCCCCGCAGCGCGCCGCGGTGCTGATCGCCGTGCGCGATCAGATAGCCGAGTTCCAGCCGGCTGTCGGCCAGCGTGGTGTGCAGGCGGGTACGCAGTTGCCCGGGGGTGTCGTCGATCACCCACTGCTGTGTGCCATCGCCGTCATGACCCTGCGTGTGCAAGCCGCTCAGCGTGCCCCGGTGGTTGGTCGAGCCATCGATGCCGGCGGCGAACGGCAGTCCCGCTTCGCCGTTGTAGAGCTGGCCCGTGATGCGCGGCTGGTCGATGTCGCCGTGCAGGAACTCGACCAGCACTTCGGCGCCGATTCGCGGCAGGAAGTGGCTGCCCCAGTTCGGACCAGCCAGCCATTCGGCTACGGGGACCCAGGTGCCCGAAGTGTGGTCACCGGGCGCGTGCGACTCTGCAGACAGGCCGCCGGGGTTCGGGCGCTCGCCGCGTTGCCATGCGAACTGGATGCGCACCTGGTGGTCGCGGTTCGGGGTGACCGCCGCCTCGGGCAGGCCGACGACGCGTGCGGTCTGCGGCCCGTGGACACGCGGCCGGTCGCCCGGCAGCGGCGCGACAGGGACCTCCACGGGCGTGGCGATGAAGCGGTTGCGGTAGCTTCCTTGCTCGAGATCGGGTCGCGCGAGCAGGGCGGTGATGCCCGAGCCGAGATTGTTGGCGCCGACATGCTCGACCGCCAGCGGCGTCAGCGTGGCACCCTCGTGACGAGGGTGCTGGCCAATCGTGATGGGATGTCCGGCCGCGAGTGTCCGGGCGGTGCCGGCCCCATCGAGCCTCCATCCACGCAGACGCGCGGCGTCAAGCCGGAACGTCGCCTCGTCGCTGGCATGCGCCGCGTCGGCGAAGCGCCCGGCGCGCGGCTGCACGAAGATCTCGAGTGCGGGGGTCGCTTCGTTGTGGGCACCGGTGGCCTCGCCACTGACGGCCTCCACGCGCTCGCTGTGCCAGCTTCCCACCACGCTCCGGTTGGGGACGAGTTCGCGTTGCTCGCCCAGTGCGGTGATCGAATCCTCCGCTTCGCTGGCATCGGCGCGGTGGAACCGCAAGCGCAGCGGTCGCGGCAGTTCCGCATCGGAATCGAAGATCACCAGGGTATGCCCGGCATTCCTGTCGGTGCCGGCGTCGGTCCCGCGTTGCGCATGTTCATAGCGCCAGGCAAGCCCGGAATCCGCGAGCAGGCGGACGAGGAAGTCCCAGTCGCTCTCACGGTACTGTGTTGTGATCGCATGCACCGGGAGCCTGCGGGTGACATCGAAGCGCCATGCCGCGCACGACACTTCGCCAAGCAGCGCTTCGATGACGGCGCGCACGTCCATGTCCTGGAAGATGCGTGCGTTGCGGCGATGGCGCAACCATTCGGTCCATGGCACAAGGGTCAAGCGGTATCGCGCCATGCCGCCATCGCCGCCCAGCGGTGCGACTTCCGCGCACAGTCCATGCCAGTCGCGCATCCCGCCATCGGCACGGCGCAGGTGCAGCGAAATCGTCTCGCCAAGCAGTGCCCCGGGTTCGACGAACGCCGAGGTCGAGAGCACGTCCACCTCGAAGCGGAACGGAGCACACACGGCTTCCGATCCATGGAAGCGTTCGACGACCAGGCCGTCGACAGGTGCGGTCAGCTGGATAAGGCGGGCGTGTTGCGACGGTACCGAGAGCGCGGCAAGCGCTTCCCGGGCCAGAGCGGGCATGTCCATATGGGGCTCACGGCAGGGTGATGGTGATGTGGGCCGTGCGCTCGGGCATCTGCACGACCTGGTTGTACGCGGCAAGGCGTTGCTCGGTCTGCTGGCCGTTCCATGCCCGCAACCCGAACCAGCCGATCAATCCGAAGCACGCGACCACCACGGCGGGAGCCCATAGCGGCACCACGCGGCGCAGTGCGTGGCGCACGTTGTCGGGCGGCGGCCAGTGCGGCGCGAAGCCGGTGCGCTTGCCCTTGAGGTAGACGATTTCGTCGCCGAGCCGGGCGGTGAGGTAGCCCAGCTTCTCGGGCCCCTCCAGCCGGTACTTGCCCTCGAAGCCGAGCAGCAGGCAGTAGTGGTAGACCTCAAGCGAGGGCAGCCGCACTGCGCCCTGGGCACGCAGTTCGTCCAGCCGGTCGAAGAAGTGCTCTCCGGCCAGGTGCTCGCCGAACAGGCGCAACTGCAGCGGGTTGAGTTCCCAGCTGTCGCGCAGTGTCGAAGGCTGCGACAGCACCGCCTCGTCGACCGCGGCGCAGAATGCGTACTTCGCCGCATACACGTCCTCGGAAGCGATCCCGAGCCGTGCCGCGCCGCGTTCGACCTGGGCAAGGAAGCGCTGGATGGACTGCACGAACGCTTCGGTGTCCTGCGGCAACTGCCCGCGCTTGATCAGTACCAGCAGGTAGAAGCCGTCCGACATCAGGTCGAGCAGGCTGCGCGGAGTCGCCGACGCGGTGGTCGACGTCGTTGCCGCGTGCTGCGGCGTCAGCGAGGGCATCGCGCCGGGGACCGGAGGAAGCGTGTTCATGGCGCCACCGCAATCAGTTCGAGCTTGAGCTCCTGGATGCCCGCGGGCACGTAGATCATCATCGACTGCGCCTTGAGCATCCGCTCGTACAGCGGGCCGCGTGCCTCGACGGTGAAGTAGTGGTTACCCGGCCGCACCGGGATCGCGGCCGGCACCTGTGCGGCGTGCACGAGCTTCACGCCCGGGAGCGCGGAGAGCACGCATTTCTCGACGTCGTCGGGAGCGCCGACCTTGAACCGCACCGGCACGGTCTGCACAAGTTCCTGGCCCGGCATGTCCGCGCCCACGCCGAGGTAGAACGTGGAATGGTCGTCGATGCGCTGCGAATCGATCCGGCCGAGGTGGAACGACGGCTTGATCTCCGACAGCGCGATCTGGAAATAGCGCGCGGAGATCACCGTGTCGAGCAATTCACGGATGATCGCGAACAGCTGCCCGAACCCGTCTTCCGGTCGTGCGTGGTCGTAGTGCGGCAGGTCGGCGAGACCGTACGCCTTGGTGAAGGTCAGCAGTGCGCCGGCGAGGCGAAGGAGCTCCTGGTGCAGTCGCTCGGGGTGGAAGTCGCCATTGCGGAACAGGTGCGACAGCGCGGCATACGCCGACGACGCGGTGTGCAGCAGCCAGAACGAGGCGATGTCGCCGGAGCGGAACTCGATGATGTTCTGCGATGGTTCGCGATGCAGGCCGTAGAGGGCGTCCACCTTCGCCTGCAGGGCATCCAGCAACTGCCGCAGTTGCAGGTTGAGCGGCGCGGAGGCCTGCATGTGCAACGCCGGCGGCATGAAGCTGTCGTCGAACTCGAAGCCACCGGTGGGCGTACGCCGCACGCGCGCGACCGGAAGGGTGGTGTAGGCGTCGCGTGGCTGGTCGTCGGTGAGCAGGCGCACGACCTTGTGCAGATAGGCGAGTTCGGCTTCGGCGGCGTCGGTATAGAGGTCGGGCGTGGCGCGGTCCGCCTGCCGATAACGCGGCGAACGCGCCTGGGTGTCGTCCTGGCCGTTGCCGCAGTTGCCGCCGTGGTCGCGCAACAGCGGCAGTCCGAGGTGGATCGTCGTGGATTGCACGCCCGCCGGCAGCCCGGACAGCGACAGCGCATCGGGCAACTGGTCGTGTGCGGGCGCGTCATAGGTTTCGCCGTCGGCAAACACGGCGGAGAGCTCGAGTGCACGTACGCTGCCGTTGGCCAGGCTCTGCGGATCGAACCTCAGCCTGCGAACGCCCCACGGGTACGGGTGCAGGCTGCGTGCGAGATCCTGGATGCGGGCTTCGTGGTACGCATCCTGACGCTGGAAATGCTGCGGCCGGAGAAACAGGCCCTCGCCCCAGAACACCTTCGACATCCGGCTGACATGCGACACGCTGCAATCCTTTGGCGGGGTGAAACTCCATGCGTCTTCGCGCCGTTCCTTCGGTGCGGCATGCCGGACGCATGCATGGTGGCGCGCTCGGCGCCTGCTGCAGAGTAACCAGCCCGTCGGGGGTCGGCAATCCCGGTCAGCGCCCGGATGGCTGGCAGCGCACCGACGCCAGGCTGGAGGCGTCACCGGGCAGCCGGGTGGTGAGCGCGGTGCTGGAGGTGGTCATCGCGCACGCATGCAGGCCGATGCGGATCCCGTCGCGGCGCGCACCCGGGTCCTCCGGATCGAACGCAAGCCGCCAGCGACCGGCGGCAGGTGCCTGGAACAGGCCCACCACGCCCAGCACCGTGGCATCGTCGACCAGCCGCTCCTGCAACACCTCGCGTTGCCCGGGTGCGAGCACGACTTCGTTTACAGCGACGAGATCCTCGCCCAGCGCGGCGCGTTCGCGGGCTTCGTCGAGAAAGGCCTCGAAGGGGGCCTGTTCGAAACGACGGGTGTCGCGCAACTGGTAGGTCTTCACTACCAGTGCGAGTCCCCGCGGGCCGTTGCCGGCGTTGAGGTTGCCGCCGGCCATCAGCTCGACCGCGACCAGCTTCGGGCCTTGCGCCGCGGTGTCACGGAGGCCGACCGTCTGCAGGGTGCGGTCGACGAGGCCTCCGCTGCTGGCGCAACCGCCCACCGCAAGCGCGATGCACAGTGCACCCGCCGCTGCACGCAGAGTTAGGGCCGGAAGGAAGCGGGGTGGAAGCCGCGCAGGCAGGCTCGTATCCATACGAAAGCTCATCGTCCATGGTGGGGATCTGGTCGCACCGGCATCCTGCCCGCCGATCGGCGGGGCGAAATTGATGCTTGCATTGACGCGCCGTCTGCGGGCTACTATACCGGCTCCCCGGGTGGGGAGAAGGAGTGGAGCCGGCGTGCCGGGCCACACCACGTGGCGCACGGGATGTGCGTACACAAGGAAAGAATCAGGATTGATTTGGGACGGTCATGATGACGAGATGGAACGGTAAGCAGGCCGTGCGCGGCCTGTCCGTGGTTGTGTTGGCGGCGCTGCTTGGCGCCTGTGCCTCGACCTCCGGGAACAGGAACACCCCCGACTACGCGGCCCTGATGGGCCAGGCCGAGAGTTCGGTGCGGGGGGGTCAGGTCGACAACGCGTTGATCGCATTCCGCGACGCCGCGACCGCGGATCCCACGCAGAAAGAGCCCTGGGTGCGCACCGCGCAGCTCGAGTTCGATCGCACCCATTACGCGCGAGCGATCGTGGCCGCCGAGGAGGCGATGCAGCGCGATCCGGACGACATCGTCGCCGACGGCATCCTCACCGTGAGCGGCTTCCGCATCGCCAACCACGCGTTGCAGCGCCTGCAGGGCCGCGGGGCACTGGCGTCGGAGACGGCGCGCCGCGAAGCCGAGACCCTCGCCAATACCCTGCGCGAAACCATGGGCCCGGCCATCCTGGCCGAGCCGGAGCCTGCGCGCGCATCCCGACGCAACGCACGGACCCCGCAGCGGAGCCAGCCCGCCACAAGCGCGCCGGCGCAGGAGGAGCGTGCACCGGCAGCGCCTGCACCGGCACGCAGCGGCGCCGACCCGTTCAAGAACATCGGCGGGAACTGACCGCAGCCACCGCCTCACATCGTCAGGAGACGAATCATGTCCAAGAAGGATAGCGTCCAGAAGCGGCTGCAGAAGATCCGGCCCCCGCGCGTCCAGCTCACCTATGACGTCGAGAAGGGCGACGCCATCGAGCAGAAGGAGCTTCCGTTCGTCGTCGGCGTACTGGGCGATTTCAGCGGCAATCCCGAGCAGCCACTGCCGCGGCTGAAAGACCGCAAGTTCGTCAACGTCGACCTCGACAATTTCGACGAGGTGATGGAAGGCGTCGCGCCACGTGCCACGTATCGCGTGCAGAACAGAATCGGCGACCAGGGCGGCGAATTCGGCGTGGAGTTGAACTTCAAGTCGATCGATGATTTCCGGCCCGAATCCGTGGTGCAGCAGGTCGAGCCCCTGCGTCGACTGCTGGAATCGCGATCCAAGCTGGCCGACCTGCGCAACAAGCTGGCGGGCAACGAGAAACTCGAGGACATCCTGACCGATGTGCTCAACAACACCGAGCAGCTGGCCCGCCTGGGCGCCGAAAACCCGCAGGAGCAGGACGCATGAACGCAGAGGCACTTGCCGCGTCGGCCGCGGCGCCTACCATCGAGGTCGACGGGCTGCTCGACCAGATCGTCGAGCAGAGCAAGGTCGCCAAGACCGACGTGGAGCACCGGCGGGCGAAGGACATCATTTCGGAGCTCGCGCGCGAGGTCATGGAAGGGACCGTGGTGGTCTCGGAGAACCTCAGCCTGACCCTGGACGCACGCGTCGCCGAACTCGACCGCATGATCTCCGAACAGCTCTCGGCTGTGATGCACGCACCGGAGTTCCAGCAGCTCGAGAGCACCTGGCGCGGGCTGCACTACCTCTGCCAGCAGACTTCCACCGGCCCGATGATCAAGGTCAAGGTGCTCAACGCGCCGAAGAAGGACATCGTGCGTGACTTCAAGTCGGCGATCGACTTCGACCAGAGCGCGCTGTTCAAGAAGGTCTACGAAGAGGAATTCGGTACCTTCGGTGGCGCCCCGTTCGGCGCCCTGATCGGCGACTACGCGATCGGGCGGCAGCCGGAGGACATGTACTTCATCGAGCAGATGTCGCACGTGGCGGCCGCAGCGCATGCGCCGTTCATCAGCGCCGCGTCGGAGGACATGTTCGGGCTCGAGAGCTTCACTGACCTCGGCAAGCCCCGTGATCTGGCGAAGATCTTCGATACCGTCGAATACGCCAAGTGGAAGTCCTTCCGCGATGCCGAGGACAGCCGCTATGTGGGCCTGACCCTGCCGCGCTTCCTCGGTCGGCTGCCGTACAACCCGAAGGACGGCACCACCGTCGAGGGATTCAATTTCGTCGAGGAAGTCGAGGCCAGCGACCACAGCAAGTACCTGTGGTGCAACACCGCCTACGCGATGGGCGCGCGCCTGACCCGCGCGTTCGAGGATTACGGCTGGTGCGCGGCGATCCGCGGCGTGGAGGGCGGTGGCCTGGTCGAGGACCTGCCAACACACACCTTCCGCACCGATGACGGCGAAGTGGCGCTGAAGTGCCCGACCGAGATCGCCATCACCGATCGACGCGAGAAGGAGCTCAGCGATCTCGGCTTCATCCCGCTGGTGCACTGCAAGAACACCGACTACGCGGCGTTCTTCGGTGCCCAGTCGGTGCAGAAGGCGAAGAAGTACAACACCGACGCGGCCAACGCCAACGCGATCCTGTCCGCGCAGCTGCAGTACATCTTTGCGGTCTCGCGCATCGCCCATTACCTCAAGGCGATGATGCGGGAGAAGATCGGCAGCTTTGCTTCGGTCGGCAACGTGGAGGAGTTCCTCAACCGCTGGATCGCCCAGTACGTACTGCTGGACGACAACGCCAGCCAGGAGGCCAAGGCGCAGTATCCATTGCGCGAGGCATCCATCCAGGTTTCGGAAGTGCCGGGCAAGCCCGGTGTCTACCGCGCGGTGGCCTTCATCAGGCCGCATTTCCAGCTCGACGAGCTGTCGGTGTCGCTGCGGCTGGTGGCCGAGCTGCCTGCCAGCGCCAAGAAGTCGTAGCGGTTTTTGATGCGTCAAGGGGCGGAGATCCCGATTTCGCAGTGAGGCCGCAGTCTGCCCATGGGCGGCGGCCAGATACGCGTCGGGCCGCGCCCGGCGTCCTACTCACGGAAGAACGGAACAAGGAAATCAGGTATGCAACACGCGTTCCTCAGCATCGACACGATCAAGGGCGAGTCCCGCGACGACAAGCACCGCGACTGGATCGAGATCAAGTCCTTCTCGCAGGACCTGCTCCAGCCGCGTTCGGCCACGGCATCGACGTCCGGTGGATCCACCGCCGCGCGCGTCAACCTGTCGCCGGTCGAAGTCGTCAAATCGATCGATCTCTCCACGACCGCGCTCAACCAGGCGTGCGCCAACGGCACCACCTTCCCCAAGGCCCGCATCGAGTTCATGCGTGCCGACAAGGATGGCAATGCCATCAACTACTACGCCGTCGAACTGCTCAATGTTCTCGTCCATCGCGTGACCACCACGGTCGATGACGAAGGCATGCCGCAGGAAGTGGTGCAGTTGAGCTACGGCGCCATCCGTTGGACCTACAACCAGCAGAAGCCGGAAGGCGGGGTTGGCGGCAAGACGGTTGCGCAGTGGAGCGCCATCAAGAACGTGCCCAACTACACCGCGTAACCCGCGGTGGTTCGCGGTGGTGCCGGAAGGTGCCACCGCATTTGACATGCGGGCCACGGATGCGCCCGCCAGCTCCGTCGCCTGCCGACGGCCAGGACACGCGCAGCGACTGCTGCGCCAGGACGCCATGACATGAAAGGACTCGAGCCGAGCCTGCTGGAAAAGCTCTTCGATGATTCACCGCGTAGCAGCGCGATCGCGAGCGTGGTGCGCCCGGTATCGCTCGAGCAGTACAAGGAATCGGTGGCGCGCGACCTGGAGGGGCTGCTCAACAGCCGCTGCGCGTTCGATGATGAGGCGCTGGCGGCGTTTCCGGAGTGCCAGCGCTCGCTGATGACCTACGGGCTGTGCGACTTCGCGGCGAAGAGCCTCGCCAATGCCTATGACCGGGCGGCGATCTGTCGTTCGCTCGAGCAGGCGATCGCCCGCCATGAGCGTCGCCTGCATCATGTCCAGGTGCAGCTCGACAGCGGCAATCGCGCCGGCACCGGTCTGCACTTCTCGATCCACGCACTGCTGGACGTGCAGCCTGCGCGCGAGCCGGTGAGCTTCGACGCCATGCTGCAACCCACGACGTTGCAGTACTCCGTCAGTCGCCTGCGTCGTCAGGCGGCCTGAGGAAGATCCGTGCAGGACCTGCTGCCCTTCTACGAGCGCGAACTCGGCTACCTGCGCCGCTACGGGCGCGAGTTCGCCGAGCGCTATCCCAAGATCGCCAACCGGCTGCTGCTGTCGGCGGAGGGCAGCGAGGACCCGCATGTCGAGCGTCTGATCGAATCGTTCGCCTTATTGAGCGCGCGCGTCTCCAAGAAGATCGACGACGACTATCCGGAATTCACCGATGCGCTGCTGGAGGTGATGTACCCGCATTACCTGCGCAGCTTTCCGTCGTGTTCGATCGCCCACTTCGACGCAGGCCCCGGTGCCGCCCGGATGAGCGCGCCGGTGCGGATCCCCCGCGGCAGCATGCTGCAGTCCCGTCCGGTGCGCGGCGTGCCGTGCAGGTTTCGCACCACCTTCGATGTCGACCTGTTGCCGCTGGCGCTGGTGTCCGCACGCTATCGCGGCGTGGCGGATGCGCCGCTTGCCGTCGCCCTGCCGCAGGGCAGCGGCGCCCAGATCTCACTGACCTTCCAGCTCGCATCGGCGCAAGCCTCGTTCGCCGAGCTCGAGGGCGCCGTGTTGCGCCTGTTCGCCGATGGCGAGCCTTCGCTGCGTGCCGCGCTCCGGGATGCATTGGCGCTGCAGGTCATGGCCGCATACGTGGAAGCGGATGGGGCGGGGCGTTGGCGGCGGCTGGAGCGGAACCCGTTGCAGCCGGCGGGCTTCGATGAGACCGAGGCGCTGATCGATTTTCCGGCGCGTTCACATCCGGCGTATCGCCTGTTGACCGAGTTCTTCGCGTTCCCCGACAAGTTCGGGTTCTTCGATCTTCCGCTGCGTGACGTGTCGGCCGGTGCCCGGCAGCGCTTCACCCTGCATCTGGTGCTGCGTGGTGCGGGCCCGGAACATGCCGGCGCGCGGGCACTGGAAGGCCTCGCACCCGAACATCTACTCGCCGGTTGCACGCCGGTGGTCAACCTGTTCCGGCAGCGCGGCGAGCCGATCCGGGCCACCCAGCGCACCGACAGTTATCCGGTCCTTGCCGATGCGCGGCGTGCGTTCGCCTATGACGTCCATGCGATCGAGTCGGTGGTCCGCATCCGGCAGACACCCCAGGGCGAACAGGTGCAGGCGTTCCGTCCGTTCTACTCGCTGCAGCATGGCGAGGATCCGGAGCGCAGCGGGCACTACTGGGTGTCGCAGCGCAACGAGGACGTCGAGCGCGTGAGCCCGGGTTACGAGACCGAGTTGTCCTTCGTCGATCTGGACTTCAACCCGGTCGTGCCCCGGACCGACGTGGTCAGCGTGGAGCTGACATGCAGCAACCGGGATCTGCCGACGCAGCTGACGTTCGGCGTCACCGGCGGCGATCTCAGCATGGAAGGCGGCGCGCCGGTCCGCGGCATCGCGCTGCTGCGCAAGCCCTCGTCGCCGCTGCGGTTCCGCCGCGGGCGTGGTGCGCAATGGCGGCTGATCTCGCACCTGGCGCTGAACCACCTGTCGCTGACCCAGGCAGGCCTGCCGGCGCTCAAGGAAATGCTGCGCCTGTATGACCTCGCGTCGAGCGACGTGTCACGGCGGCAGATCGACGGCATCGTCGCCATCGAGCATGCGGCCGCGACGGAGTGGATGCCGGGGCGGCACTTCGCCTCCGTGGTGCGCGGCATCGAGATCCGCCTGACCATCGAGGAGAGCGACTTCGTCGGCAGCGGCATCGCCGGCTTCGCCCAGGTTCTCGACCGCTTCTTCGGTCTGTATGTCCACGCCAACAGCTTCACCCGCCTGGTGTTGCTGTCGGCCCGCAACGGGGAGGAGCTGGTGCGATGCGACGCGCGCGGCGGCGAATCGACCCTGGTCTGATCCAGCAGCTGGCGGAGCACCCGCACCGTTTCGGATTCTTCCAGGCGATGCGGCTGCTGGAGCAGCTGTTCCACCGCCAGGGCGTCAGGGCCGGTGATGCGCTGCCGCTGCGGGTGCGCTTCCGCAACTCGCTGTCGCTGGGGTTTCCGCCCAGCGAATTCGGAGACCTGGCGCTGTTCGACGCCGATGGCGCCGAGCTGCAGGACAGCGAAGCCCTTGAACAGGCGCTGGCCGGATTGAGCGTTGGCCAAGTGCATCTCACGCCGGCGTTCATGGGCCTGCTCGGCAGCACCGGTGCGCTGCCGTTGCACTACACCGAAACCCTCGCCGATCGCGAGCTCTATCGGCGCGACCGCGCGGCCCGCGCGTTCCTGGACATCTTCACCACCCGCATGGTCGCGCTGCATTACGGCGCGTGGAAGAAATACCGGCTCGCACTGCAGTACGAGCTGGACCGCCGCGAGCGCTTCCTGCCGTTGGTGCTGTCGCTGGCCGGACTGGGCCTGCCAGGGCTGCGCGAGCGGATGGTGGACGGCGAAGGCGATGTCTTCGACCAGGCGGTGGCATACCACGCCGGCGCGATCCGCCAGCGGCCGGTGTCGGCGATCACCGTGCAGAGGATCCTGGGCGATTACTTCGGAATCCCCGTGCGCGCCGAGCAATTCGTCGGTGCGTGGTACCGGGTGCCGGCTGCGCAGCGCACCCTGCTTGGGGCGGGCAACGCCCGTCTCGGGTCCACCGCGCTCGCCGGTGACCGCGTCTGGCAGCGCGACCTGCGCATGCGCGTGCGCCTGGGGCCACTCGACCGCCGCCGCTTTGACACCTTCCTGCCCGGTCGCGCCGCTGCAACGGCGCTGGCGAAGTGGCTCACGCTGCTGCTCGGCTCTTCGCTCGAGTACGAGGTGCGCCTGCTGCTGCGTGCCGAGGATGTACGCGGCACAGGCCTCGGCGGTGACGGCGTGCGGCTGGGCTGGGACAGCTACCTGTGCACGCGGCCGGCGTCCGCGCCCCGCGATGACACCCACTACGAACTTCATACCGTCCATTAGCCAACTCACCCACGACACGGAACGCGTCGCGCAAGGACCGCACACCAATGAGCATCAGCCTGAAGACCCTGATCGGAAAGCTTGACACCACCTGTCGGCAGGCCGCCGAGCGCGCCGCCAACCTGTGCATGGCGCGGGGCCATTACGAGGTGGATCTCGAACACCTGTTCCTCGCATTGCTGGAGCATCCGCAATGCGACTTCGTGCTGATCGCCCGCCGCAGCGGCATCTCGCCCGATATCCTGCAGCGCGACCTTGAGGCGGAAATCGGCCGGTTCCGCAGCGGCAATACCCGCACGCCGGTGTTCTCGCAGCACCTGCCAACGCTGTTCGAGCACGCGTGGCTGATCGCATCGCTCGATTCCGGCACCACCCGCATCCGCAGCGGGCACCTGCTGCTGGCGCTGCTGACCGAGCCGGGCCTGTCGCAGCTCGCGATGCGCGGCTCGAAGGAGTTCGCGCGTTTCAAGCGTGACGATCTCAAGCACAACTTCGCTGCACTGGCGGAGGGCTCGCGGGAAGCCGGCGAAGGGGTGCGCTTCGCGGGTGCGACGGATGGGGGCACGGCCGCAGCCGATACCCCGGCGGCGGACGGTGGCCTGTCGAGAACGCCGGCGCTGGACCAGTTCACCACCAACCTCACCCAGCGCGCACGCGATGGCCATATCGATCCGGTCATCGGCCGTGATGGCGAGATCCGCCAGCTGGTGGACATCCTGCTGCGGCGTCGCCAGAACAACCCGATCCTTACTGGCGAGGCCGGGGTGGGCAAGACCGCGGTGGTCGAAGGCCTGGCGCTGCGCATCGCCAATGCGGACGTCCCCGCCGTGCTGCATGGCGTCGAGCTGCATGTGCTCGACATGGGCCTGCTGCAGGCCGGCGCCAGCGTCAAGGGCGAGTTCGAGAATCGCCTGAAGAACGTGATCGACGAGGTCAGGAAGAGTCCGCATCCGATCATCCTGTTCATCGACGAAGCGCACACCATGATCGGTGCCGGTGGTGCAGCCGGCCAGAACGATGCGGCCAACCTGCTCAAGCCGGCGCTGGCACGCGGCGAGCTGCGCACCATCGCAGCCACGACCTGGAGCGAATACAAGAAGTATTTCGAGAAGGATGCGGCGCTGGCGCGGCGCTTCCAGGTGGTCAAGGTGGAAGAGCCGAGCGAGCCGATCGCGGCGGCGATGCTGCGCGGCATCGTGCCGCTGATGGAGCGGCACTTCGGCATCCGCGTGCTCGACGAGGCGGTCACCGAGGCAGTGCGGCTGTCGCACCGCTACATCAGTGGACGGCAGTTGCCGGACAAGGCGGTCGGCGTGCTCGATACCGCATGCGCGAAGGTGGCGCTGGGGCAGAGCGCGACGCCCGCGGCCATCGAGGACACCCGGCGTCACCTCGAGCGCATGGCGGCGGAGCTCGCCGCGCTTTCGCGCGAAACCGCCGGTGGGGCGGCGGGTCATGCCGAGCGCATCGCCGCGCTCGAGCTCGCGCAGGCGCAGATGAAGGCGCAGCTCGAAATGCTCGAAGCGAGGTTGCGACAGGAGCAGGAACTGGCCGGACGGATCCAGACGCTGCGTACCGGGCTTGAGTCACGTCAGGCCGCGGCGGAGTTCGCGGACGCCGGCCAGCCCGATGTGGCAGAGGCCGGAATTGCAGTCGCGACGCGGCACAAGACCGCGCGCGGCAAATCCAGGGCTGCCGTTGCGGAACGGCCCAGCGAACTCGAGAGCCTGCTGGCGCAACTGCGCGAACTGCAGGGGGACTCGCCGATGGTGCCGTTGCAGGTCGACGGCATGGTCGTCGCCGAGATCGTCTCCGCGTGGACGGGCATTCCGCTCGGGCGCATGGTCAAGGACGAGATCCGTACCGTTCGCAACCTGAAGCCGCTGCTGGCGGAGCGTGTCATCGGCCAGGACCATGCGCTCGATGCGGTCGCACAACGCGTGCGCACCGCGACCGCGCGCCTCGAGGATCCGAACAAGCCGCGCGGCGTCTTCCTGTTCGTTGGCCCGTCGGGCGTGGGCAAGACCGAGACCGCGCTCGCACTCGCCGACATCCTCTACGGCGGCGAGAGGAAGCTGGTCACCATCAACATGAGCGAGTACCAGGAGGCCCACAGCGTCTCCGGGCTCAAGGGTTCGCCGCCGGGCTACGTCGGGTATGGCGAGGGTGGCGTGCTCACCGAAGCGGTGCGCCGCAATCCTTACAGCGTGCTGCTGCTCGACGAGGTGGAGAAGGCGCACCCGGATGTGCTGGAGATGTTCTTCCAGGTGTTCGACAAGGGCGCCATGGACGATGCGGAAGGCCGCGAGATCGACTTCCGCAACACGCTGATCATCCTGACGTCGAACGTCGGGTCGCCGCAGATCATGCAGGCCTGCCTCAACAAGCCGGCCGAAGAGGTACCGGCCGCCGACGCGCTGACGCAATCGCTGCGGCCGGTGCTGATGAAGCACTTCAAGCCCGCGTTTCTTGGCCGGCTGAAGGTGGTGCCGTACTACCCGATCAGCGACGAGGTGCTCGCCTCGATCATTGCCCTCAAGCTGCAGCGCATCCGCGATCGCGTGCTGGCCAACCACAGGTCCAGCTTCCATTGGGACGACGGGCTGGTGGAGGCCGTGCTGCAGCGTTGCACCGAGGTGGACTCGGGCGCCCGCAACGTCGACCACATCCTCAATGGCACCCTGCTGCCGGAAATCGCCGACACGGTACTGGCAAGCATGGCCGAAGGCGGTAAGATCAACCGCATCAGGGTCACCGCCGGGCGCAACGGCGATTTCAGGTACAAAGTGGCCTGACACACGGAAGATCGACCACAAGGAGATGGAAATGGATTTCTACGGATTCGACCGCGCCGCCGCTGTGGCGCATTGCGACAGCCTCGCGCTCGGTCGCGCCGGGCGCGAGACCTCGGCGATCTGCAGCTGGAATCGCGTGCGCCCCGAACACGTCATCGACCTGCTTGACCGCGCGGCCCCGGAAGCGCGTGCTGACGGGCGCAACCTGGCCGCCCTCATCACGCGGATGCCGTGGCGCATCCGTGACCAGCCGGTCGCCCAGGGTGGTGCGCGCCTGGTCAACAACGTGCGCGAGATCGAGGTGTCCGTAGCCAGCCGCACCTGGCGTCTGCACTGCACCGAGACCCCGTCGCTCAAGCTCGAGCGCATCAGCACCTGATCTTTCCGAAGCAAGGACGGCGCGGCCAGGATGCCGTGCCGGTGGAGACCGACATGGATGCCGCTGCCACGCTCACTGCGTTACTCGCCGCCCCTGGGCAGCACGACCGGCTGCTGCGCTTGCATACCCCACTGGGCCCCGACGTGCTGGTCGTGGAGGCCTTCCATGGCAGCGAACGCGTGGGCGATGGCGGCTTCCGCTTCGAGATCACCGCACTGTCCGTTGACGCGCACCTGGACCTGGATGCGCTGCTCGGCAGGCCTGTCCTGCTGGAACTCCTGACCGCGGAATCCCGTTCGGTGCTGCGGCCATTCCATGGCCACGTGACCGCGTTCGAACAGCTCGGAAGCAACGGCGGACTGGCACGTTACCGGCTCGGTGTGGAGCCGTGGCTCGCCTTCCTCCGCCAACGGGTGGACAGCTACGTGTTCCAGGGGATGACCCTTGTCCAGATCGTGGAAGACGTCTTTGCCGACTACGTGGACGCCGGTGCCCTGGCACCCGCGTGGCGCTGGGATCTGCAGGATCCAGCCGTCTACCCGGTGCGCAGCCTGACGACGCAGTACCAGGAAAGCGATTTCGCTTTCATCGAGCGATTGCTCGCCGATGAAGGGCTGTTCTACTGGTTCGAGCATGCCGGTGCGCCCGGCAGTGACACGCTCGGCCGGCACACGCTGGTGATCGCGGACCACAACGAGGCCTGCACCGGACTCGGCTCGGTGCGTTACCACCGTGCGGATGCGACCGAGCGGGGTGACAGCGTGCAGGCATGGTCGCCGGCCCGACGGCTGCATGCCGCCCGCATCGCGCGTGCAAGCTGGGATTACCGCAGCCTGGGCATGCGTCCGGCCACCGCCGAAGACGACGCGGCCTTCGGCGATGCGTTCGCCGAGGACCTGGACACCGCGGGACCCTATGCGTGGTGCGACGCCTCGCATGGCGAGCGCTTGGCGCGTCGGCAGATTGAAGGCGCGCGGGCAGCAGCGCGCACCGGTTCGGGCAAGGGCACCTGGCGCCGGATGGCACCGGGTATGCGCTTTTCGGTGACGCAGCACCCGCAAGCCGGAGATGGCCTGCAGCTGTGTCTGGGTGTGGACCATGCCGCGCGCAACAACCTCGGTGCAGACGTGCTCGATGCGCTCGAGCAATCGCTGGGCCCGGTGGCGCTGCCGGGTCTCGACCTCCCGGAACATCTGGGTGGTCCGCTCCGGGCGCTGCGAGCGCCGTCCGCAGACCTGGCAGCCCCGCCGCAGAGGTCCGACCCTTGCGTGCGGGAAGAGGGAAGGCGTACGGATGGGCATGGCCCAGGAGGTGGAGCCTCGGCCGGTTTCAATGCCGCTCCCGACGACTTCTACCGCAACACCTTCATCATGTTGCCCGCGGATATCACCTATCGCCCGTGCACGCTGGATCACGGAGGCCGCATCCACCCCAGGCCGACCGTCCACGGCACCCAGAGTGCGATCGTCGTCAGTGACGATGCGCCGTTGACGACGGATCGCGACCACCGGATCAAGGTGCAGTTCCCCTGGCAGCGCGGTGGCGACGCCAGCGCTGTCCTTGCACACCCCGGTGGCGAAGACAATGCGCCCGGCGACGACAGTGCGTGGACATGGGTGCGCGTCGCCACGCCGTGGGCCGGTGACAACTGGGGTGGTGTGGTTGTGCCGCGAAAAGGGCAGGAAGTGCTGGTGGCCTTTCTCGAAGGGGATATCGATCGGCCCGTGGTCGTCGGCAGCGTCTACAACGGCCGTGGCCAGCCCGACGCGCCGCGCAACAGCGTGAGTGGTGGAGGCGCGGGTGCCACCGGCAATGCTGCGGCCTGGTTCGATGGCAACGATCACGCCGCGGTCTACACCGGTTTCAAATCGCAGGCCCTGGCGAGCAGCCAGCAGGGCACGGGTGGATACCAGCTGCTGCGCTTCGACGACACGCCAGGGCAAGGTCGCGCCCAAGCTGCAACCACGCAGCATGCGACCACGTTGACGCTTGGCCACCTGAAGGGCGGCGAGGACAACGTGCGCGAGATCGAACGGGGTTTTGGCGCCGAGCTCTCCACGCAGGCCAATGGTGCCATCCGCGCCGGCAGCGGCCTGCTGCTCACCGCCGAACCCGGCCAGCAGCAGCTTGCGGCGCGCCAGGCGCTCGGCCAGCTGGCTGCCAGCGCGGAACTCACGACCGCGCTGGCCGAAACCTCGACCAACCAGCAGGCCGGTCTTCCCGACGAACCCGCACCGCTCGCCGTGCAGCGAAGGCAGGAAACGCTGCAGGGCAACCTGATGGCGGCCCAGCACGGCAATGACGCCTCCACAGGTGGAGATGTGCGAATTGGCGGCGGCGAGGGCCAGGCTCCGGGATGGAGCGCCCCGCACATGCTCGCCGCCGGTGCGGACGGCGTCATGGCCCTCACACCGGCGGGCCAGGCGTGGGTCTCCGGTACACAGACCGCTATGGTTGCTGGCACCGACCTGGACTGGATGAGCCAGGCCAGCCACGTCACCGCCGTCGCCGGCGGCATCGCACTGTTCGCCCAGGGCGGCGATCCGCCGAACGGCAAACCCAATCGCGAGACCGGCATCGCCCTGCATGCCGCCCAGGGCACGGTGAGTGTCCGCGCGCACCGCAACGTGGCCAAGGTCGCCGCGAAGACAAAGATCACCGTCGCCAGCACCCAGGCTGACGTCGAGATCGCAGCTCCAGCAAGACATGTGCTACTGACCGCGCAGGGCGCCTACTTAAAGATCGAGGGTGACAACATCGAGCTGGGTGCGCCGGGGGTGGTCGAGTTCAAGGCAAGCATTCGGGAACTGACGGGGCCGAAAAGCTTCACTTCCGAACTGCCGCCGCTGTCGCAAAGCGAATTCTGCGTACCGTGCTTCTTCGCGGCGGCGCGGTGGGGCGGCGCACTCGTGCCGGCATGAGCAGCCAGTTCGCACACGCCGGATTCGCGCTGTTCGATGCGGCAATCGTGCCGCTGAACGACATCCTGGCGGTCGTCAACGATGGTGTTTCCGACTGCTGTTTGTATGCGGCGTCGGGAGAGGAGGCGTCACGGGTCTCGCCGTGGCTGTTGGCGGATGCCGCGCAGACACGCGCGCTGATGGACACGATGCGCGGCAACCCGCGATACGCGGCCGGTGCGACCTGGCTGGGCACGGACGTGGCGTTCGACACGATGGCGCGGCACCTGCGCAACCTGGGGCAGATACACGCGAACGGAAAGCGCTATTACCTGCGATACGCCGATGGGCGCGCATGGGCGGACACCTGGTCGGTGCTGGGCCCCGATCAGCGGCAGGCAGTGCTGGGGCCAGTCAAGGAATGGGATAGCCATGCAATCGAGCGGTGCGCTTTCCGGTCTCCGTCCGGTGTGGACGCCGCAGCGTCGCTTCCACTACGCCTGACCCGGGTCCAATGGACCAACTTGCTTCGCGCGCAGCGCGATACACACCGCTGCATCGAATGGCTGAGCCGACAGGCCGCCCTCGCAAGCAGCTATTCCGGAGCTGACCTCCTGGCTTTGGCCCGCCGGACAGGCGAGTGGCTGCAGCAACTGGGCCCTCTGGGGCCCGAAGTGATGCGCGCGGCGGGCATTGCTGCGCTGCGCAGCGGAGGCCGGGTATTCGAGGAAGGCGATGCGTTCTCCCAGGCCGTACGTCGCAGCTCAACACCATCGGATTACGAAGCACTGCGGTCTTGGGGTTCGTATGCCTAGTCGAGTGGGTGCCGGGAATGGTGCAGGACGTGCTGGAGGTGGCGGAGGCACCGTCTGTTGCGTCGTTCTGCCGGCGGAGTGGCAGGAGACACTGCGCGTGCGCGTGGAGTGGGTAGAACAGAATTGGCGCGACTGCAGCTATCGGCTGCGGCAGCGCGAGGTGGCGGTAGCGCCCTACGAAGAGCCCGGGCGATTGTGGGTGCACTTCCTGGCAGATGACTCGATGCAACTCGTGGTCTTAAACGTTGGAACCCGGAATACATAGGCCCGGATGATCCAATCCCCCGGAAGTTCCCATGGCACGATTGGCCAGCAGATTCACACTGCAAACGACAATGGACAGAGGTCGATGAGCCATGAGTAATCCGGAAGGCCGCGGTTACGGCGCGTCAGGGTCACCGCAGATTAGAAGCGGTAGCCCGACTTTGAAGTTGTACAGGTTGCGGCGGTCTGCATTGCTGGTACGCACGCGCGATGCCGCTGCGTATCGGGTGGCTCTTCGGCCTGCATGGCAACACCGCGGACTGGTTGGGGGGAGGCTTAAAAGACAGCCGGAACGAAGCGGCCTACGCGTACGAAAAGGCGCTATGACAATTGAAAGCGGTCAAGCCTGTAATGCATTGCGTAGTCATGATCTCGTTGCTACTGGCTCTCTTGGGAGCGGGTGGCTGCCAAGCGCAGTCACCCGCTACGCCGAAGGAGTCGATGATCGGTGCCGCCATAACCGGCATCGACCATCTGGCCGACCATCTGAGCGTGCAGCAGTTTTCGGTGGATGGTTACAACGCGGCGCGGGCAGGGGAAGGCGGAAGCACCGTTTGTTGCGCGATGTTGCCGGCCCAGTGGCGACCCGACCTGATTGTGCGCGTGGAATGGGTTGAGCAAAACTGGCGCGACTGCAGCTACCGGAATCGGCAGCGTGAAGTGGCGGTTGATCGGTATGACGAAGCCGGACAGATCTGGGTTCATTTACTCGTAGACGATTCAATCAGAGTCGTTGCGTCAGGGCGACATGGACCTCGAAGTGAAAGCTATTCTGGCCCGCGTGACTCCATTCCATACAAGCATCCGTGGCACGAGTATCCGGCCGATACGCACTGCAAGCGTCAATGGACTGAGGACACGACGCCATGAGTACGCTTGAGGGTGGCGATCACAGTGCGGCGCGGTCGGCGCCTGATGAGAGCGGCATTCCCACACTGGAGGTGGTGCAGGTCACACGCTGCGACATACCGGACGGAACGTTGCGAGATGCCGTTGCATATCGGCCTGTTCTTCGATCGGGCCGGAACGTCGCGGACTGGTCAGGGGAAGGCCCAACGGATAGCCAAACGCGGCGGCATACGCGTAGGAAAGGCGCTATGACACTTAAAACGGCGATCACGCCTGTAATGCGTTCGATGGTCACGATCGCGTTGCTTTTGGTTGTCTCGGTAGTCGGTGGCTGTCAAGCACAGCCGCCCGCCCCACCGAAGGAATCCATGATTGGTGTGGCGATCACCGGCATCGACCATCTGGCCGATCACCTGAGCGTTCAGGACTTTTCGGCAGCAGGCTATGGAGCCGGTAGTGCGGGAGGCGGTGGAGGGGCGGTGTGTTGCGCGATGCTTCCGGTCGAGTGGCGACCGGATATGCGTGTGCTGGTGGAGTGGGTGGACCAGAACTGGCGCGACTGCAGTTATCGTCGGAGGCAGCGGGAAGTCCCGGTAGACCTGTACAAAGAACCAGGGCGATTGCGGGTGCATTTCCTGGCTGATGACAAAGTCCGGGTGGTAGTTGCCAATGTCGGACCGCGACACTCCGGCTATCCCGGTCCTCGCGAACCCATCGCATACAAGGCTCCATGGCACGACTATCCCGCAGATACGCACTGCAACCTTCAATGGACTGAGGACACCACGCCATGAGCACGCTTGAGGGTGGCGCTTACAGTGCGGCGTGGTCGCCGTCTATCGAGAGTGGCATCTCCACACTGGATATCGTGCAGGTCACGGCCATGGCATGCCGGCCGGAACGTCGCGAGATGCCGTTGCATATCGGTTTGTTCTTCGACCGGACCGGCAACACGGCGGACTGGTTAGGGAGAGGTTCAACGGACAGCCAGACGCAGCGGTATACGCGTACGGAAGGCGCTATGACACTTGAGACAGTGGTCAAGCCTGTGATGCGTTCGGTAGTTATGATCGCGTTGTTACTGGCTTTCTTGGGAGCGGGTGGCTGCCAAGCGCAGCCTGCCACTCCGCCGAAGGAGCCGATGATCGGCGTTGCCATCACCGGAATCGACCATTTGGCCGACCATCTGAGCGTGCAGGAGTTTTCGGTGGATGGTTACAACGCGGCACAGGCCGGGAAGGGGGGGCGGTCGGTTTGTTGCGCGATGGTGCCGGCCCAGTGGCGGCCGGATATGCGCGTGTTGGTGGAATGGGTTGAACAGAACTGGCGCGACTGCAGCTATCGGCGACGGCAACGCGAAGTGACCGTAGCCCCCTACGAAGAGGCAGGGCGACTGTGGGTACACTTCCTGGCAGATGACTCGATGCAACTCGTGGTTTCAAACGTTGGGCCGGGGAACCCCGAATATCTCGGGCCGGATGATCCAATCCCCCGGAAGTTCCCGTGGCACGATTGGCCCGCAGATTCACATTGCAAACGACAATGGATAGAGGTCGATGAGCCATGAGTAATCGGGAAGGCAACGGTTATGGGGTGTCCGGCTCTCCGCCGGTGGAAAGTGGTTTCCCGACTTTGGACGTTGTTCGGGTTGTCGCTGCCGCCTGCAGGCCGGAACGCTGCGAGATGCCGTTGCACATCAGTCTGTTCTTCGACGGTACAGGCAATAACGCGGACTGGGTAGAGAAGGGCTCCGCTGGCAGCCAGAAACAGCGCCAGAAGGACAGCAACGTCTATCGCCTGTTCACTGCCTACCCGGAAGATCCTTATGGTGGCTACTTTCCAATGTACGTCCCGGGCGTCGGGACGCCGTTTCCGGAGATCGGAGAGCGAGAGTCGACCACCTCTGGCGCTGCTTTCGGTGCGGGTGGTGATGGGCGCATCAACTACGGGTTGTTGCATGTGTTGAATTCTGTGCATGCGTTCGTGGCTTCCAATGCGCCTGTGTTTGATGCGAACACGGTAATGGCCCTCTGCCGCAATGGGGTCAGGAACATGCGCCCCGCCGGTGGGTCCGTCATGTCGCCGTCGACTCGGCTCGAGCGTGACCCACTGCCGCCCGGCGACGAGGCAGTCCTCCGCAAGGTGGGCATGGACGCCAAGGGCGGGCTTTTGCGGAGTGGGCAAAGCGGGCAGGGTGATCGCCAGCGAACGGAGTTCCTGCGGCTGTGGGCGGACAGGATCGCCGAGCGCGTTCTGTCGCCGAAGGCCAAGCCGCAGGTCACCGAGATTTTCATTGATGTCTTCGGCTTTTCCCGTGGCGCAGCCGAGGCGCGGGTGTTCTGCTCCTGGCTGTTGGAGCTGATGCCGGATGGCAAGCTGTGCGGCGTACCGGCTCAGATCCGATTCCTCGGCGTCTTCGACACGGTTGCTTCAGTAGGCGCGCCGCATTCCGCGCCCCTGATCGGTGGGCTGAGCGACGGGCATCTGGATTGGGCCCGTCCCGAGTTCCTGCGTGTTTCGCCGCAAGTGCGCAACTGCGTGCACTACGTGGCGATGCATGAGAACCGCGCGTCGTTTCCACTGGATTTCCTGGTTCATCCGTTGCCCGCTCATTTCACCGAGCACGCGCTGCCCGGGATGCACTCGGACGTGGGTGGCGGCTATACGCCGCAGGACCAGGGCCGCGGGCCGGATGGCCTGGACAGCCAGAAGCTGTCGCAGATGCCTCTGGACTACATGTACAACGCGGCCGAGGCCGCCGGCGTCCCGTTGGACAAGGCCGCGGCGGCAGTGGGTGCAACAGATCCTTTCGAAGTCCATCCTGCCCTGCGCGCCGCATATACCGCCTTTCTTGCCGAACAGCCGGCCGGCGGCCGCCCGATCCGGGAATGGCTGCTGCCCTACCTGGCATGGCGCTACCAGGTGCGCGATCGCTATGCGGATCTGGCCTGGCGCAAGCGTCTGCCGGCGGGCGGCACCAAGGACCTGGAGGACCTGGACGGTGCGAATCGGCTGTTGCATGGCGATGTCGCGGCTCTGGATGCAAGCGACGGTCTGCTTGAGCAGGGGCGCAATTTCACAATGGACGCAATTCCAGTCACCCGTCCCTTCAGCCCGAATCGCAGGCTGGCGCTGCTCGAGCCCGAGGCCCGTGAGCTTCTGAGGCGCATCCGTGCGCAACCTGCAACGTCTGCGGCGCTGGAGGATCTGTTTGCCAACTATGTCCACGACTCCTACGCAGGTTTCCGCCCGTTCGATTTCCCGTACTTCGGCCTCTCGCGTGGCGGTGGCTGGGAGACGCCCGGCTATCTGCGGTACCGACGCTGGTATCGAGGAGACAACAAGGCGCTCACCCAGCATGTTCTAGATCCAGAGGAGCAGCGTCCTCAGCTGGCGTAGCGGTGTTCGGGTGGAAGTGGAGTTGCTTTGGTGAGTGCTGCATTTGCATTCAGTATGCTGGGAGTTTGGTTGTTTGGCGCCGCCGCCACTGGTGTAGGCGTCGTGTTGGGGGTGCTTGTTGTCGTCATCGCAGTTCTGATCGAAGTGTTCAAAGACAACACGATGCAGGACTGGCTGGAGCGCTGCTACTTCGGCGTTTTTGAATCTGGAAAGCGCTATCAAGGTGCACAGCAGGAGATGAGTGAGCTCAGGTTGGCGGTGGCCGGCTGATATGGACTATGCAGGCCTTGATTACCGCAACATCCGGTTTCCGGTTGACCGACAGTTGACCGATAAGGAGCGCATGCATCGCTATCGACAAAGTTCGATAAGCGAAGCTCCGCCGATGGAGTTCCTGTCGGTCACCAGGATAACTAGTCGCTATATCGAGTTGGTGGATCGCTGGTATCCGATCAAGGGATTCAATACTTGGCTCGGGGCAACTCTTGCGGGGACATCCTTGTTTCTATGCGGCCTCATGATCCTGGCCTTCTTCTTGGCGCCTGCGGCTGGTCAGAGCGAGGCACTGTGGTTCATGGTGATCGTCTTGCTTCCGATCTGCCTCGGGATGGTCTGGGGGAGCGGGTGGTTGATCCGCACCGAATGCGGTCGCTGGACCCACTACCCAATGCGCCTGAACCGCCAAACCCGGCAGGTGCACGTATTCCGTCAGGACGGAACGGTGCTGACAGTGCCGTGGGACGACCTGTTCATCACGCTCGGTACCGCCAGGGCGCCGTTGAGCGGCACCACCTACGATCTGCGCGCACATGTGCTTGATACCGACGGTGCAACGGTGCGCGAGTCATTCACTCTTGGCTATCCATCGCCGCTTGGGAATGCCGAGTCCATCGACAAGTTCTGGGCTTTCCTGCAGCCGTACATGGAAGCCCCGGGCGGCGTGGAGCGAACGTACCGCCACCTCAAGGAAGGCGGTTATCTGGTTCCGGTCGATGGCCGCAAGGAAGGTTGGCGCTGGAGCATTGCGCGCAGTTTCATGCTTGCGGCGCCTTGGCCGTGGCTGCAGTTTCTGGGGTCGCCATTTCTGGGCTTGAATGCTGTCGGCCGCATGGTTGCGATGTGGACGAGCAAGGTGCCCAGGTGGCCGGATGATGTCGAGATGACCAGCAAAGTCGAGAGGAGCGACCCTTATGTGCTGACCTGGCGCGACAACGCTCCGCTTGGTTGGTGGGAGCTGTACTGGCCACTGATCTGCACGGCGCTGGGCGTGGGCACGTTCGCTGGCGTGATTGCATCGATTCTTCTCACCAGTTGAGGCAATTCGCAGCCGACCTTCCAACTTGGGGGCGCAAGGCGTACCGACGGGATGGGAGCGCAGCGGGGAGCGATAGAATCACTCGCCGCCATCCCGGCGGCTGGGGAGCAACAAGGAAAGGTTATGCAGAAGAAGCTTTGGATGCGCGGTGCTGCGCTGGGGTGTGCGCTGGTGATGACAGGGGTGGTGTCGGCACAGGACCGGGAAGTGCGCGAGGTCGAGTCGCAGGACGGCTCGTATACGGGCGAGATCGTCGGAACGCCCGCGGAGGGCAGCAAGTTCGCGCGGCTGCAGATCGGCATGAGCATGCAGGACGTCCAGGAAGTCATGGACGGCACGCCCGACCGGTTCCATACCTACGAATCCGGCAAGCGCTGGATTCCGTTCTACTTCGGCAACGACGCGACGCGCATGCAGGTGCTGTTCCGCGGCGAGGGCTGCCTGATCTTCACCGGCGGCAACGTGTGGGGCGGCGCCGGCGGCGACCTGATCCAGATCGACGTCGATCCTTCGGGCGAGTGTTACCAGCCCTGACGGCCGGGCGGTGCTGCACCGCCCACGCCCGGGACCCGTACTGCCAACCCGGTGCGGGTCCCGTGTTTAGTGGTTCGTTGGCACGTGGCGTCCCGGACGATGCAGTTCCGGTGCATGACGCATGCTGGGCCAGCACCGACGGACACTGCCTTGACGCCCCGGCGGCGATGATGCGCGCTGATTCCGCTGGAGCTCGCCATCGCCATGGGCATGCTGGTCGAAGGAAACTGGAAGTCCGATGTCGACAGACTGGTCGACGCATCGGGCGCGCTTCAGCGGCCCTCGTCCGTCCTCCGCAACTGGGTTACGCCGGATGGCAGCGCGGGCCCCACCGGTGAGGGCGGCTTCAAGGCGGAGTCGGGCCGCTACCACCTGTACGTGGCGCGGGCCTGTCCGTGGGCGCACCGCACGACCATCTTCCGTGAGCTGAAGGGCCTGCAGGAACACATCGGGCTGTCGGTTACCCATTGGCTGATGGCCGACGACGGCTGGACGTTCACCCCCGCGCCGGGCGTGGTGGCGGATTCCGTCAACGGGGTCGCTACGGTCTGGCAGCTCTACGCACTTTCCGAGCCCGGCTACACCGGTCGCGTCACGGTGCCGGTGCTGTGGGACAGGCACACGTCGCGGATCGTCTCCAACGAATCCGCCGACATCATCCGCATGTTCAACAGTGCATTCGATGGCGTGCGTGCCACCGATGGTGACTACGCGCCCGCGGCGTTGCTGGAGGAGATCGACGGCATCAACGACCGGATCTATGCCGGTCTGAACAATGGGGTCTACCGCGCAGGGTTCGCGCGCAGCCAGGAGGCGTACGACAGCGCGGTCGCCGAAGTCTTCGACACCCTCGACTGGCTGGAGGAGCTGTTGTCGCGGCAGACATTCCTGTGTGGCGACCGGCTGACCGAGGCGGACTGGCGCCTGTTCACCACGCTGCTGCGCTTCGACCTCGTCTACCACGGCCATTTCAAATGCAACCTGCGGCGGCTGGTGGATTACCCGGCACTGTGGTCCTACACGCGTGAGTTGCATGCGCATCCGGCGGTGGCGCCGACGGTGGATATCGCGCACATCAAGCGGCACTACTACCAGAGCCATCGGCACATCAATCCGACCGGTGTGGTGCCGGCCGGACCCGATGCCGACTTCGACTCACCGCCCAGCCGTGCGCATGCCGCCTCATGGGCGTGATCCCGGAGCAGCGTGCATCCGGGAAGGCGGTGCCGGCCGGCTCGCCCATGGCGGCCAGCTGTTCGCGAATCGAGCAGGACGCGCGCAGGGTACCCATGGCCATCGAGCGGAGTCCCGCATGAACCCCTGGGTGCTCGGCGGCGCTGCGCTCGCGGTGCTGATCGGCGCGGTGTTGCCGCTGCAGGCGCTGGTCAACGCGCGGCTCGGGCAGGAGACCAGCGGCGCGCTGTTCGCGTCGTTCGTGTCGTTCCTGGTTGGCACGATCATGCTGGCCGTCGCCCTGGTCGCGGCCCGGGTGCGCTGGCCGACCATGTCGGTGATGTCCGACATGCCGGGCTGGATCTGGATGGGCGGGCTGATTGGTGCGATCTACGTGCTGAGCGCGACCGTCCTCGTGCCGCGGATCGGAGCGGCGTCGCTGATCTGCCTGATCGTCCTCGGCCAGCTGGTCGGATCGCTGCTGATGGACCATTACGGCGTGCTGTCCGACGTGCGGCCGATCGATACGATGCGGGTGGTCGGCGCGGTGCTGGTGGCCGTGGGAGCCGTGCTTGTCGTCCGGCCCTGGGCGGCGGCGTAGGTCCGCTTGGCGCCCAGCTACGGGCTCCGTTCCGGGCTACGCGTGAGCGCTGCAGGGAGGTGCATCCGTGGCTTGTTCCGGCTCCACTTCGGATGCGCTGCGCTTATCCGGGCTACAGCTCGCCGCTCCCTCGCGCTAGCGGCCCCGGGGCGCTGCACCGAGCACGAGTTCCACGGCATCCGTCGCGGGCAGCCGCACGCGTACCGGTGCACTCGACAGGTCAGCCTCCTGCGGCGTGGCCGAACCACTCGACGAGATCCGTGCGAGTACCTCCACCTCCGGCAGCGCCGACAGCGGCTGGGTCGGCATCGGGCTGTCGGCGTCGCCGAGCACGATGTCGAGTGGCAGGTCGGCGACCGTATGGCGTTGTGCGGCAACCGGCATCGGCACGCCCGGTGAGCGGGCGATGACGAACACCACGGCAGCGGGGTCAAGGCGTACGCGGGCCGCGAATTCGGGGTCCAGTGCGACGCGAACGTGCAGACCATCATCAGCGGCCGTTGGATCTTCGCGCTGCGCCATGGGCGGCAACGGGTCGAGGCCGGCGCTGGCACGCGCGTCATCGACCTGCGCCCTCAGCCCGGCCGCGGCGTCGCCACCGAGCGTGGCGAGCAGCGGCTCCCAGGTGGACGCGGCCTCGGCGTTGCGGCCGGCCTGGCGATAGGCGATGCCGAGGAACAGGCGGGCGCGTTGCTGTGTCGGGTCGAGCCCGAGGACGTGCTCCAGGACCTCGACCGCCTCATCGTCGAAACGCCGCTGTGCATCCGCGCGGGAACGCGATTCGGCATATTCGGTCTGCAGGCCGAGGTCCTCCGGATCCAGGCGTGCCGCGCGCGCAAAGGCATCGCGTGCCTCGACCATGCGTTCCTGCTGCTGCAACGCGCGGCCGAGCAGGCGCCAGCCCTCGACCTGGCGCGGATCACGCTCGAGATCGGCCTGCAACTGGGTGATCGCCTCCTCGAGCGTTTCCGGGGCGCGGCGCTGTGCCGGGTCCAGCCCTGCCGGCGTGCCGACCAGCTGGTACAGGCTCAGCGCCATCACCGGGATGGCGACGACGAGGCCCGCAAACAGCGCCCGCGAGCCGCGCAGCGGCCACGCCAGCACCACCGTGGCAACCAGCGCCAGCAGGGTGGCGAGCACGAGATACGGACCCATCACCACTCCTGCGTGTCGTCGTGCGGAACCACGCCGTCGCGGCTGCGGCTGCGCACGATGCGCCAGACCACCACGCCACCACCCAGCAGCAGCAGCGCGGGGCCGAACCACAGCACGAAGGTGGCGGCACCCACCCGCGGCCGGTACAGCACGAACTCGCCATAGCGGTCGACCAGGTGCTGGCGGATCTCGGCATCGCCGAGCCCGCGACGCATCAGCACGAGCACTTCGCGGCGGAGGTCATGGGCGATCTGCGCATTGGAATCGGCCAGCGACTGGTTCTGGCACATCACGCAACGCAGCTCGGCGATCAGGCCGCGGAAGCGCTTTTCCTCGACCGGATCGACGAATTCCAGCGGCGTCGGATCCTGTGCCGCCTGCGCATGCGCGGAGGGCAGCGGGATCGCCGCAAACAGCACGGTCCACAGCAGCGCGAGCACGAACGTCCTCATCCGCCGACCGCGTCCAGCGCCGGCAGCAGTTGCTCGCGCACGGTGTCGTCGGTCATCGGGCCCACGTGCTTCCAGCGCACGATGCCGTCGGCATCGACCAGGAAGGTCTCGGGCGCGCCGTAGATGCCCCACTCGATGGCGCTATGGCCTTCGTAATCCACCAGCACCACCCAGTACGGGTTGCCGAACTGCTCCAGCCAGCGCAGTGCGTCGGCACGTTCGTCCTTCCAGTTGTAGCCCACCACGCGCACGCGGCGCGTTTCGGCGAAGCGGGTCAGCACGCCGTGCTCCTCGCGGCAGCCGGGGCACCAGCTGCCCCACACATTGAGCAGGTAGGGCGAACCGCGCAGGTCGGCGTCGGTGACCAGCCGTCCGGCCTCATGCAGGACCGGCAGGCGGAACGCGGGCGCCGGTTTGCCGATCAGTGGCGAGGGCAGGGCGTCGCGATCGGGATTGCGGCTCAGCCACACGCCGGCGGCGAGCAGGGCGGCTACCAGGCCGAACACCGCGAGTGGCAACCAGCGCTGCAGCTTCATGGCGTGCCCCGTTCCGGCGTGGCAGCGCCGGTAGTCGCGGGACGGCGCGGGGCGACGCGGAAGCGACGGTCGAAGGCGGTGACCAGCCCGCCCAGTGCCATCAACGCCGCGCCGGTCCAGATCCAGCGCACGAACGGTTTGACGTGCACGCGCACCGCCCAGGCCTCGTCGCCCAACGGTTCACCCAGCGCCACGTAGACATCGCCAAGGACACCCGGGCGAATCGCTGCCTCGGTCATGACCTGGCCGCCGCTGGCGTAGTGGCGCTTCTCCGGATGCATCACCGCGATCTCACGATCGTCGCGCGACATCACCACGCGGCCGCGGTCGGCCATGTAGTTGGGGCCGGGCACGCGCTCGACGCCTTCGAAGCGGAATGCGTCGCGACCCATTTCCAGCGTCTGCCCGGGACGCAGCGCCACTTCGCGCTGCATGTTCATCGCCTCCACCAGCAGGGCGCCGACCACGAACACCGCGATGCCGGCGTGGGCCAGCAGCATGCCGACCAGCTCCGGGGTGAAACGCCCCCTGCCACGGATCCGCGTCCAGGTGAAATACACCGTGCCGACGCCGACCCACAGCGCACCCGCCACGCCCAGGGCGACCTTCCACGCACCCTGCGGCGCCATGAAATAGCCGAACGCGCCGGCCACCAGCGCCAGCACCAGCCACGGCCGCGCGATGCGCAGCAGGCGCGGGGCCTCGTCGCGTTGCCAGCGGGTGAGCGGGCCGAAGGGCAGCAGCAGCACCAGCGGTGCCATCAGCAGCAGGAACAGCAGGCCGAAGTAGGGCGGGCCGACCGAGATCTTGCCGAGGTCGAGCGCGTCGGCCAGCAGCGGGTATAGCGTGCCCAGCAGCACCATCGCGCAGGCGGCGACCAGCAGCAGGTTGTTGAGCAGCAGCAGCGTCTCGCGCGAGGTGCCCGTGAACGGTTTGCCGTTTTCGACATCCGGCGCGCGCAGGGCGTACAGCAGCAGCGAGCCGCCGACCACGATGCCGAGGAAGACCAGGATGAACAGACCGCGCGCCGGGTCGGCGGCGAAGCTGTGCACGCTGGTCAGCACGCCCGAACGCACCAGGAACGCGCCCAGCAGCGACAGCGAGAACGTGGCGATCGCCAGCAGCAGCGTCCAGCCGCGGAAGCTGCCGCGCTTCTCCGTCGCGGCCTGCGAATGGATCAACGCGGCACCGGCCAGCCACGGCATGAAGCTGGCGTTCTCGACCGGATCCCAGAACCACCAGCCACCCCAGCCGAGTTCGTAGTACGCCCACCAGCTGCCGAGCGCGATGCCGACGGTGAGGAAGGCCCAGGCCACGTTGGTCCACGGTCGCGTCCAGCGCAGCCAGCGCGCATCCACCCGGCCATCCAGCAGCGCGGCGATGGCGAATGCGAACGGCACCACGAAGCCGGCATAGCCCACGTACAGCAGCGGCGGATGCACGATCATCCCCGGGTCCTGCAGCAGCGGGTTGAGGTCGCGGCCTTCCATCGCCGCCGGCAACAGCCGCTCGAACGGATTGCTGGTGAACACCAGGAAGGCGATGAAGCCGAACGACACCGCGCCCATCACCGCCAGCACCCGTGCGATCACCACCGGCGGCAGGTTGCGCGACCACAGCGCGACCGCGCCGTTCCACAGCGCGATGATCAGCACCCAGAACAGCAGCGAACCTTCGTGGTTGCCCCACACCGCGGTGATCCGGTAGACCAGCGGCAACAGCGTGTTGGAGTTCTCGGCGACGTATCGCACCGAGAAGTCCTGCGCCACGAACGCCCAGGTCAGGATCAGATAGGCGATGAAGACCAGCGCCAGCTGCACATGGGCGGCGGGACGTGCGGTCCGCATCCACGACGGAATGCCGCGCTGCGCACCGAGCAGCGGCAGCGTCGCCTGCATCAGCGATGCGATCAGTGCCAGCAGCAGGGCGACCTGGCCGAGTTCAGGCAGCATCGTGCGATCCGGTGGCGGTCCAACGCGGTGTGCGGCTCGGGTGCATCAACGCGCCATGTCCTGGCCAGTGACCTCGGCGGCATCGTCGACACCGTGCTTCTGGTGGGCGGTGCCCATCTTGTCGGCGAGCTCCTTCGGCATGTAGGTCTCGTCGTGCTTGGCCAGCACCTCCTCGGCCATGAACACGCCATCGCGCATGCGCCCGGTCGCCACCACCGCCTGGTTCTCGCGGAACAGGTCGGGCAGCAGGCCGGTGTAGAGCACCGGCAGCACGGCGTCGCCGTCGGAGACCAGGAAGCGCGATTCGAGCGAGCCCGGCGGCCGCTCGAACGAGCCTTCGGCCACCATTCCGCCGAGACGGAACCGGGTGTCGCCGGAGGCGACGGGCGCGCCGGCGCGCCCGTCGAGGATCTCGGCGGGCGTGTACAGGTAGGCGATGTTGCGCTGGAGCGCCATGGCGACCAGCGAAGTCGCCACGCCAGCCGCCACCACAAGCGCGAGTACGAACCAGAGGCGGCGGCGTCGGGTCGGATTCATCGATCGAGGTCTCCCCGTCGGGGGTTGGCGGCGCGACGCGCGGCCAGCAGCCGGACGCCACGCAGCAGCCGGCGGATACGGATATGCGGGACCACGAAGTCCCACAGCAGCACCGCGACGAACACCATGTAGGCGGCGAGTACGTAACCGGCGTAGGTCATTTCAGCCATGTCCCAGTCTGGCAGCAGGCGCCGCGCACCGACTTGATCCGGATCATGTCGGGTTCGCCCGCGATGGGGTGCGTTCGGCCAGCCGGCGCACCCAGTCCTTGCCGCCTTCGCGGTAGAGGTTGTCGGCGCGCGCGCGCGCCAGCAGCGAGCCGGCGAACCAGAACTTGGTGCCGACCACCAGCCAGACCAGCGGCGGCAGCATGCTGGGATCCATCGACGATTCGCCGAACACGCGGATCGTCTGCCCCTGGTGCAGCGAGTTCCACCACACCACCGAGTAGCGGATCACCGGCAGCAGGGCGACGCCGACGATCGCCAGTAGCGAGGCGGCGCGCGCGGCGGCGCGGCGGTCGTCGATGGCGTGGTACAGGCCGATCACGCCCAGGTACATGAACAGCAGGATCAGTTCGCTGGTGAGGCGCGGGTCCCAGTCCCACCACGTGCCCCACATCGGCCGGCCCCAGATGCTGCCGGTGGCCAGGGTGATCACGGTGAACGCGGCACCGATGGGCGCGCAGGCCATTGCCAGGATCTCGCACAGCTTGATCCGCCAGACCAGCGCGATGGCCGCGTAGATCGCCATCAGGCCGTACACCGCCAGGCTCATCCACGCGCTGGGCACGTGGATGTAGAGGATGCGGAAGCTGTCGCCCTGCTGGTAGTCGGCCGGCACCTGGAACAGCGCGCCGTAGATGCCGTAGCCCATCAGCAGCACGGCGAGGCCATAGCACCACGGCGCCCAGCGCGCGGCGAAGCGGTTGAAGGTGGGGGGCGAACCGAGTTGATGGAACCAGCGGACGACGGGGTTCATTCGTTTCCAGCGGCCACCGCAGTGGCGATGGTCAGTTGAGGGCGATGCGGATGGCAGCTGCCGCGGCGACCGGTGCCAGCACCAGGGCCAGCACGAGGCCCGCCGCCAGCAACAGCAGGCCGCCGGTGGGATCCTGTCCCTGGCCCGCCTGGGTGACGCAGCCCACCCCGAACACCAGCACCGGGACGTACAACGGCAACGCCAGCAGCGACAACAGGATACCTGAGCGACGCATCCCGACCGTCAGCGCAGCGACCACTGCACCGATCAGGCTGAGCAGCGGCGTACCCAGCGCGAGGCCGGCCAGCAGCACCGGCAGCTGGGCGCGCGGCAGTTGCATCAGTTCGGCCAGCAACGGTGCCGCGGCCAGCAGCGGCAGGGCGGTGGTGGCCCAGTGCAGCGCGGTGCGCACCAGCACCAGCCAGGCCAGGGGCAGCGGCGAAAGCATCCACTGCTCCAACGATCCGTCCTCGGCATCGCCACGGAACAGGGTGTCGAGCGCCAGCAGCCCGGCCAGCAGCACCGCCACCCACAGCACGCCAGCGGCCACGCCGGCGAGGGTCGCGGCGTCGCCACCCAGGGCAAGGCCGAACAGCACCACCACCATCAGCGCGAACAGCGCCGGCTGCAGGGCATCGCCGCGGCGGCGCCACAGCAGGCGCAGGTCACGGGCAACCAGGGCGGACGCGGCGCCGCGCAACGTCGGCTGCCTCATGCGGTCGCCTCCGCCACGTCGTCGCCGTTGCCGCCGGCGAGCACCAGCTCGCGCGTTCGCACCGGAGGTGCGGCGTAGGCGCCATGGGTGGTGACCAGGGCTGCGCCGCCGGAACGCAGTTGCGCCTGCACCATGCGGTTGACCAGCTCGATGCCATCGAGATCAAGGTTCGCGTAGGGCTCGTCGAGCAGCCAGAGCGCTGCCGGCGACAGCCACAGGCGTGCCAGCGACAGCCGCTTCTTCTGCCCGGCCGACAGTTCGCGCAACGCGGCGTCCTCATAGCCGGCGAGGCCGACGATGCCGAGTGCCTGTTCCACCAGTTGCCCGCGGCGCAGCCCGTGCAGGCCGACCAGGAAACGCAGGTTCTCCAGCGCGGTGAGGTCGGCCTTGAGGCCCGGCAGGTGGCCGAGGTAGGCGATCGCCTGCGCGCGCAGCGCGGTCCGCGCCGGTCGGCCATCGATCTCCACCCGGCCGGCGTCGGCACGCAGCAGCCCGGCGAGCACCCGCAGCAGCGTCGTCTTGCCGGCGCCATTGCCACCGCGCACGAGCAGGGCTTCGCCGGCGTCGACGGAGAAGTCGAGCGGGCCGAAGACCGGGCGATCGTTGCGGCTGAAGGTCAGGCCCTGCGCGGCGAGCAGCGGCAGGGGCGGTGCGGAGTCGGGCATCGGCGCCGCGCGGCAGAGGTCGGGAGTGACCGGCCATTCTAGGGCCTCGGCGCCGCGCGGACATCCCATGCGGTGGCGGGTACACTCCGGTGCCCCCGTTGTTTCGACAGGCGCACCGTGGCGATCGCAACCGACAGCAAGCTGCCGAAGGTCGGCACCACCATCTTCAGCACGATGTCGCAGCTCGCGGCCGAGTACGGTGCGGTGAACCTCGGCCAGGGCTTCCCCGATTTCGAGGTGCCCGCGCGGCTGGTCGACGAGCTCGAGCGTGCCATGCGCGCCGGCCACAACCAGTACGCGCCGATGACCGGCATCCCGGCACTGCGCACGGCGATCGCCAACAAGACCGAGCGCGTCTACGGCCACCGGCCGGATGCGGACAGTGAAGTGACCGTCACCAGTGGCGCGACCGAGGCGCTGTTCAACGCCATCCACGCGGTGGTGCGTGCCGGCGACGAGGTGATCGTGCTCGACCCCGCCTATGACAGCTACGACCCCGCGATCGAGCTGGCGGGCGCGCGCGCGGTGCATGTCGCGCTCGACCCGCGCAGCTTCGCGGTCGACTGGGCCGCGGTGCGCGCCGCGGTGACGCCGCGCACGCGCATGCTGATCGTCAACACGCCGCATAACCCGTCAGGCGCGATGTTCTCCGCCGGCGACATCGACGCGCTGCAGGCGCTGCTCGACGACCACCCCGGGATCCGGCTGCTGTCGGACGAGGTCTACGAGCACATCGTGTTCGACGGCGCGCGGCATGAATCGGCGCTGCGGCATCCGGCGTTGCGCGAACGCGCGTTCGTGGTGTCGAGTTTCGGCAAGACCTACCACTGCACCGGCTGGAAGCTCGGCTACTGCATCGCACCGCCGGCGCTGTCGGCGGAGTTCCGCAAGGTCCACCAGTACAACGTGTTCTGCACCTTCGCGCCGGCGCAGCATGCGTTCGCGGCAATGCTCGACGCCGAGCCGGAGCACTACGAGCAGCTGGGCGCGTTCTACGAGGCCAAGCGCGACCGCTTCCGCGAGCAGCTCTCGGGCACCCGACTGCAGCCGTTGCCGGTGGCCGGCGGCTATTTCCAGCTGGTCGACTACTCCGCGGTGAGCGATCTCGACGATGCGGCGTTCTGCCGCTGGCTCACGGCCGAGCACGGTGTGGCGGCGATCCCGCTGTCGCCGTTCTATGCACAGCCACCCCCAGGCCAGCGGCTGGCGCGGCTGTGCTTCGCCAAGAACGACGCCACGCTCGACGCGGCCATCGAGCGGCTGCGCACGCTGTAGCGGCTGTCGCCACGAGTTCCGCGGATGACGCGGACACGGCGGTGCGGTCCGATCCATGTCGCCGCGCCCCCGCGGCGTGTCCCCATCATGCACAGGTGAAATCCCGTGAGTCCGAACAACGATCTGCGCGTTTCCATCGTCCAGGGCGAGACCCGCTGGCATGACCCGGCCGCCAACCGCGAGTACTACGGCGACTTCATGCGCTCGCTGCGCGGCATCACCGACGTGGTGGTGCTGCCCGAAACCTTCACCAGCGGCTTCAGCAACGACGCGATGGACCGCGCCGAGGACATGGACGGCCCGACGGTCGCCTGGCTGCGCGAGCAGGCGCAGATGCTGGATGCGGCGGTGACCGGCAGCGTGCAGCTGCGTACCGACAGCGGTGTGTTCAACCGCATGCTGTGGGCCACGCCGGACGGTGCCCTCGCGCACTACGACAAGCGCCATCTGTTCCGCTACGCCGGTGAGCACCAGCGCTACGCGGCCGGTCGCGAACGCCTGACCGTGGATTGGCGCGGCTGGCGGATCAATCCGCAGGTCTGCTACGACCTGCGCTTCCCGGTGTTCTGCCGCAACCGCTACGACGTCGAACGCCCCGGCCAGCTCGACTTCGACCTGCAGATCTTCGTCGCCAACTGGCCGGCGACGCGCGCCTACGCATGGCGCACGCTGCTGCGCGCCCGCGCGATCGAGAACCTGTGCTTCGTGGTCGGCGTGAACCGCGTGGGCGAGGACGGCAATGGCCTGGCCTACGCCGGTGACAGCACGGTGCTGGACTTCGCCGGAACGCCGCTGGCCGAGGCCACCGATTTCGAGGTGGTCAGCACGACCACGCTGCAGTCCGGGACGCTGCGGGCCTATCGCGAGCACTTCCCGGCGATGCTCGACGCCGACCGCTTCGAGATGGACGGGCTGCCTTCGCGGGCGGAGTAGGGCGACGTTGCCGCTGCATTGACGGCGGGCGGGGTGTAGTGGCGTCCTTTTCCGGGAGGAGACCGTCATGGCCCAGTTCGCCGAGCATGTGGTGACCGATCAGGCGGAGATCGAACGGCTCAAGGCGATGATCCTCGTGCTCGACGAGGAAGCGCGGGTGGAAGTCGAGCTGGACGACGGGCGTGTCCTGACCGGCGCGGTCGCGATCAAGCCCACCCTGCAGATGTTCATCGATCCGCAGGGCAACGAGGGCACCAACGCCGTGCTGCGCCTTGACGATGCCCTGGAGCCTGAGAAGCCGCATTTCATCGCGCTGGCGAGTATCCGCCGGGTGCGCCGGCTGGAACCCGACCAGCACACCATCCTCCGCCGCGAGGACTGAGGCACCGCAGGACCATGCCCGCGGTGCCGACGGTGCCTTAGCGGCTGCCGCCGCGCGGTCCGCGTGGAGCGCCACGCGGCGCACCGCCGCCCGGGCCACGACCGCCGCCTGCGGGACCGCGACCGCCACCACCCGGACCACGGGCGCCAGCTGACGGGCCACGGTTGCCACCCGGCCCGCGGTTGGCCGACGCCGGTCCGCGGTTGCCGCCACCCGGCGCGGCCTTGCCGGCCGGGCCCCTGCCACCGCCGCCCGGACCACGGTTGCCGCCTGCCGGGCCGCGGCCGGGGCCTGCACCGGCGCGCGGATACGGGCTGCGGGCGCGGTCACCGGCGTGTCCGCCGGGGTTGCCATGGTCCGAGGGAAATACCGGCGCACTGTCCGGGTGACCGTACGGACGCGGTGCACGCGGCGCGCGCTTCTGGCCGGCGCCCTGCGCCGCACCGTAGCCGCCGCCACCACCGCCGCCGCCAGGACGCTTCTTGTTGCCGTAGGGCTTCTTCGGACCGCGGCCATCGGCGTTGCGGTGACCGGAAGGGCCGGTGTCCACACCGTCCGGCACGTACCAGGTGCGGAAGGCGGCCGGGTTGCCGTCCGGCAGCGCGCGGTTGTGCTTGTCGGCGCGCTGCTTGAACGGCTTCTGCGACTGCTTGGCGGCGGCTTCGCCGCTGACCGTGAGGCCGCCATGCGGCTTGCGATGGCCGCCGCGGCCACGGTCCTCGCGCACGTTGTCAAAGCGGCGCAGCTCACGTCCTTCGTCGGCGGTGGTGTGGCCGTTGACATAGGCATTGCCGGTGCCGCGCGCTTCGCGCGGCACGTGCACCGTGGCCTTGCTGGCGCGGCGCTGGCCGATCACCTGCTGCAGGGTCAGCGCGGGCGGCGGGCCTTCCTCGAGCTTCAGTTCGCGACGCAGCTCCTCGACCTGGGCCGCCGCGACTTCCTGCGACTGCCCACGCAGCAGCGGCTGCGGCAGGGCGATGCGCCCGTAGCGGGTGCGCTTGAGGCGGCTGACCTGGCAGCCCTGCGATTCCCACAGCCGGCGCACTTCGCGGTTGCGGCCTTCCTTGACGACCACGCGGAACCAGTCGTGCGAGTCGGTGCCCCCGATGCGCTCGACCTCGTCGAACTTGGCGGGGCCGTCGTCCAGTGCCACGCCGCGCTTCAGGCGATCGACGATCTTGTCCGACACCACGTCCTCGCCTTCCGGCGCGCGCACGCGACACACGTATTCGCGTTCGACCTCGTAGGAGGGATGCATCATCGCGTTGGCCAGCTCGCCGTCGGTGGTGAGCAACAGCAGGCCGGTGGTGTTGATGTCGAGGCGGCCAATGGCGATCCAGCGCGCGCCCTTCAGCACCGGCAGCGCGTCGAAGATCGTGGGACGCCCTTCAGGATCCTCGCGGGTGGTGACCTCGCCTTCGGGCTTGTTGTAGATCAGCACGCGTGCGGGCTCGGTCAGCGCGCTGGCGACGAAGCTGCGGCCGTCGATTTCGATGCGGTCGCCACTGCCGACGCTCATGCCGGTCTGTGCGGGCTCGCCGTTGACCTTGACCATGCCTTCGGCGATGCGCTGCTCGAGCGCACGACGCGAGCCGAGTCCGGCCTGTGCGAGCACCTTGTGCAGGCGCTCCTCCAGCCGTACCGCAGGCGCGGTATCGGTATCACGCTTGAGGGAAAGCTTGCGGGTGCCCTTGTCCTGGGCGGGGGTGTTGTCGTTCATCTATTGACTCCGGGTGCTGTCGCCGTCTTCGGCGAGGGCGGTATTCGTTTCGGTGGTATCCGGGTCGGACGCGCCGGTATCGGCGCTCCCTCCACGGGGATCGGGAGTGGCGGCAGGCGTCGGGGACGTTGCGCCGGTGGTGTCGTCAGGCAACGCGTCCGCGTCTTTCGGGGTGGTGTCGTTGACGTCGTCGTCGGTATCGCGTTCGTCGGTATCGTTCGCGGCGTCGCCCAGCGGGGTATCGCCGAGCGGCATCGCGCCATCGAGCGGCGGACTGCGGTCGCCGAGATCGAGTTGCGGTTCGAGTTCGCCGAAATCCTTGAGTTCGGACAATGGCGGCAGGTCGTCGAGGCGCTTGAGGCCGAAATAGTCGAGGAAGGCCCGGGTGGTGCCGAGCAGTTCGGGGCGGCCCGGGATGTCGCGGTGGCCCACCACGCGGATCCACTCGCGCTCCTCCAGTGCCTTGATCATGTTGCTGCTGGTGGCCACGCCGCGGACCTGCTCGATCTCGCCGCGGGTGATCGGCTGGCGATAGGCGATCAGTGCCAGCGTCTCCAGGGTGGCGCGGGTGTAGCGGGTCTGGCGTTCGGTCCACAGCCGCGCGACCCAGGCATGCACGTCCGCCTTGACCTGGTAACGCCAGCCCGAGGCGACTTCCACCAGCGCCACGCCGCGGTCGGCGCACGCGGCCTGCAGTTCGTGCAGCGCCTGCTCGACGGCGCCTTCGGGTGCCGGCTCGTCGACGGTGAACAGGCTCCGCAGCTGGGCCACGCCCAACGGCTGGTTCGCGGCCAGCAGGGCGGCCTCGACGATGCGGTTGATCAGTGTCTGGTCCATGTCATCGATCGTGATGCGGCAACGTGCCGCGTGGTGGTGTCGCGCAATGGTCCGGCGCCATCGGGGCCGGACACGTCACGCGCCGGAACCGGGTTCGTCCTCGATGTCCTCGTCGAACTCGCTGACCAGCCGCGTGTGGATCGGGCTGCCATCGCGCGTCGCCAGCGACTTCACGTAGATCGGCGCCAGCGGCGCGTCCTGCACGATGTCGAGCAGGCGCTCCTTGGTCAGCTCGAGCAGCGAGAGCAGGGTGACGACCACGCCCAGCTTGCCTTCGTGCGCGTCGAACAACGATTCGAAGCGGTGGAACGCGCCATCCTCCAGCCGGCTCAGTACGTCGGCCATGCGCTGGCGGACGCTCAGCGCATCGCGCCGGATGGCATGGCCGGTGAACAGCTCGGCGCGCTTGAGCACGTCGTGCAGGGCCAGCAGCAGCTCGCGCAATTCCACCGGCGGCGGCAACCGCACCGAGGCGCGGTCCGGGATATCGGCCGACACCGGCGCGGTGTCGCGCTCCATGCGCGGCAGGCGGTCGATGTCCTCGGCTGCCTGCTTGAAACGCTCGTACTCCTGCAGGCGCCGTACCAGCTCCGCGCGCGGGTCGTCTTCCTCGCCTTCCTCGCTGGGCGGCCGCGGCAACAGCATGCGCGACTTGATCTCGGCGAGGATGGCGGCCATCACCAGGTATTCGGCGGCCAGCTCGAACCGCAGGTCCTGCATGACGTTGATGTAGGCGACGTACTGCCGGGTGATCTCGGCGACCGGAATATCGAGGATATCCAGGTTCTGCCGGCGGATCAGGTACAGCAGCAGGTCCAGTGGCCCTTCGAACGCGTCGAGGATGACCTCGAGTGCGTCCGGCGGGATGTACAGGTCCTGCGGAATCTGCAGCACCGGCTGTCCATGCACCACCGCAAGCGGCATCTCCTGCTGTTGCGGAGGCGCATTCGGGATGGATTCCGCGGCAGCGGCGGCGGGAAAGCCGGGTTGTGTCATTCGCGATGCGGCCCCCTCCGGGCCGGCCTGGTGTCCGAATGTGCGGCTGCCAACCTGCGCGCCCGGCCGGCTGGCCGCTGCGTGGCAGGCGACCGGCGACGACGTGGACTTGGCGGCCGGACGCCGCTGGTGACATCGCCCGGTGGGTGGGCGGTGCGATGGCGGAAAGGGCGTCGGGCGGGACCGCGACGGGCAGCGGATCGGACGTCCAGTTGCGACGGCCGCTGCGGTCAGGTCTCGAAGCTCCCGGCTAGCCTACGGGCTCCCTGCGCGGCTGTCCAGCATGTCGCCGCGGCGGGTTTATCCGCGCGCGGGCAGGGCGCCGAGGTCGTGATCGCGCATCGCCCCATGGCGATTGCCACCGGCATCCGTACACTACCGCGCCCCGACAGCCAGGATCCCCGCGCCATGTGGTACGCGATCGAAGGTTACGACGGTGACGACGTGCTCGCGCAACGGCTCGAAGCGCGTCCGGCGCATGTGGAACGGCTGGTCGCACTGCGCGACGCCGGCCGCCTGCTGCTGGCAGGGCCCTGCCCGAAGATCGACGCCGAGGATCCGGGTCCGGCCGGTTTCAGTGGCAGCCTGGTGGTGGCCGAGTTCGATTCGCTCGAAGCCGCCCGTGCCTGGGCGGATGCCGATCCCTACGTCGCCGCGGGCGTCTATGTCCGTGTCGAGGTGCGGCCGTTCCGGCGCGTGCTGCCCTGAGGTCACCGCATTCGCGGGCCGGATGACGGCGCGCACCACCGCCGGCACGCGCACGCCGCGCATGTCGCACGGCGGTGTTGCAGGAATTTTGCAGTGATGTCTGCAAGCGCTTACAGTCCGCGCCCAGTGCACCCAGCTTCGGAGGGCGGGTGAGCATCACCATCAAAGATGTCGCGCGCGAGGCCAACGTATCGGTGGCGACCGTGTCGCGCGCGCTCAACGGCCACGAGAACGTGGCGCCGGACGTGCGCCAGCGCGTGCTGGAAGTCGCCGATCGGTTGCAGTACAGCCCGCACCACGCCGCGCGCAGCCTCAGCAGCCGGCGCACGCAGACCATCGGGGTGGTGCTGCCGGACCTGTATGGCGAGTTCTTCTCCGAACTGATGCGCGGCATCGACGCGGTTGCCCGCGAGGCCGGCCGCCACCTGCTGGTGTCGAGCTACCACGGCAATCCGGACGAGCAGGGCGCGGCCCTGCGCGCGATGCGTGGCCGCGTCGACGGACTGCTGCTGATGTCGCCGTTCGTGGCCGATGCCGATCCGCTTGCGGGGCAGGCGCTGGGCATGCCGGCGGTGCTGCTCAACAGCGGCGCGCGCGCCGGGCTGCCGGCGCTCAATGTCGACAGCTACCACGGTGCCCGCACAATGACCCGGCACCTGCTGTCGGCGGGACACTCGCGCATCGCCTTCATTGCCGGTCCCACCGACAACTTCGATGCCCACGAGCGCCTGCGCGGCTATCGCGACGGGCTCGCCGACAGTGGCAGCGCGCCGTGGGTCCTGCCGGGCGATTTCGACGAGGCGTCCGGGCACGCCGCCGGGCGCAAGTTGCTGGAGTCGGGCGAACGCCCCGATGCGGTGTTTGCCGCCAACGACATGATGGCGCTGGGCTGCCTGTTCGCGTTCAACCAGGCCGGCGTGCGGGTCCCGCACGAGATCGCCCTCGCAGGTTTCGACGACATCCCGCTGGCGCGCTACGTGCATCCCGGGCTGACGACGATGCGGGTCGATATCGCCGCACTCGGCGCGCGCGCACTGCGCACGCTGATGGCGCAGCTCGCCGATCCGGACACCCCGGTCGCGGCCGAACGGCTCGAAGTCGCTCTGGTCGTGCGGCAGTCCTGCGGCGTTGCGCCCGTCTAGACGCGCCTTGCACATCGCCGGTGTTCTCTTTCACCGAGCTGAACGTTTCACGGTGCCTTAGCAATCCGACTGATGGTCACGAGGAATCCCCCATGAAGAAGCGCCACGCTTCGCCCCGCCTGCAACGCACCCTGCTCAGCTGCGCCCTTGGCGGCGTTCTGATGATCGCGGCCCCGGCCGTCCTGGCCCAATCCACCGGGGCTACCCTGCGTGGCCAGGTGTCGGTCGATTCCGCACCCGCTGCGCAGGCCCGCGTCACCGCCACCAACACCGCGACGGGCCTGACCCGCAGCGTGCAGGCGGGCGCCGGCGGCAACTACAACCTCGCCGGCCTGCCGCCCGGCGTGTACCGCGTGGACGTCACCGCCAACGGCCAGACCACGTCGCAGACGGTGACCCTGCAGGTCGGCCAGACCGCGACCTTGAACCTCGGCGTCGGCGGCGTCGCCGAAACCGGGCCGCAGCAGGCCACCGACATGGACACCGTGGTGGTCACCGGCACCCGGATGGCCGAGACGCGCACGTCGGAGGTCGCGACCTATGTCACTCCACGCCAGATCGAGATGCTGCCGCAGGGGTCGCGCAACTTCCTCGCCTTCGCCGACACCGTTCCCGGCATGACCTTCGTCGAGCGCGCCGACGGCTCGACCCAGCTGCGCAGCGGCGCGCAGTCGGCGAACGGCGTCAACGTCTACATCGATGGCGTCGGCCAGAAGAACTACGTCACCAAGGGGGGCGTGAGCAGCCAGGATTCGACCCGCGGCAACCCGTTCCCGCAGCTCGCCATCGGCGAGTACAAGGTCATCACTTCGAACTACAAGGCCGAGTACGACCAGATCAGCAGCGCGGCGGTGACCGCGGTGACCCGCTCGG
This sequence comes from Luteimonas yindakuii, assembly GCF_004803715.2. Lineage (NCBI taxonomy): Bacteria > Pseudomonadati > Pseudomonadota > Gammaproteobacteria > Lysobacterales > Lysobacteraceae > Luteimonas > Luteimonas yindakuii. Next base: position 1,847,859 of record NZ_CP039383.2, on the reverse strand, counting down.
GCACCAACGAGTTCGAAGGCAACTTCTTCTGGGACCGCACCAGTGACGCATGGCGCGCGTCCACGCCGTCCGAGCTGGAACGCGGTGAGAAGATTCCGTCGCGCTCGGAGCAGTACGGCGTGGCACTTGGTGGCCCCATCCTGCGTGATCGCCTGCACTTCTTCCTGACCTACGAGGCGAAGGAGATCGTCGATCCGCGCGAAGTCCGCCTGGGCACGATCACCAACGTCCCGGTGCCGCTGGTGCCGGAGGTGCAGAACCTGCTGGGCACCACCAACCGTCCGTTCGACAGCGACCTGTACTTCGGCAAGCTGAGCTGGCAGGTCAACGACCAGCAGCTGCTGGAACTCACCGCCAAGCGTCGTGACGAGACCGAGATCACCGGCATCGGCGACGGCCCCAACACGCCGTCGTTCGGCAGCGCGAAGAACAACGAGGAAACGCGCGTGGACCTGCGCCACCAGTTCAGTACCGAGAACTGGCTCAACGATGCGCACGTCACCTACGAGGACGCGTACTGGAACCCGCGCGCCATCACTATCGGACCGGGCTACCGCCTGCACCTGCCCGAGGCCATCGGCCGCGGCACGCTGCTGAACTACGGCGGCGGTCCGGACTTCCAGAACAAGGGGCAGGAGGGGTGGTCGTTCCAGAACGACCTGACCTTCTTCGGTTGGGAAGGCCACACCCTGAAGATGGGCATCAAGTACAAGGACGTCGAACTCGACTCCCTCGAGCAGCAGCCGTACAACCAGCAGTTCGACATCGACTACCTGGCCAACCTCGGCGCCGGCAACACCACCCTGGCCGCGTTCGTCCCCAACCGCGTGAACTTCGGCGCGCCACTGCCGGGCATCGGCGATCGCACCATCAACTCGCCCAACAAGCAGTTCGGCATCTACATCCAGGACGACTGGGAGGTCAACGAGCGCCTCACCCTCAACCTGGGCCTGCGCTGGGACTACGAGAAGACCGAAGGCTACGAGAACTACGTCACTCCGGCCGGGCTGGCCAATGCGCTGCGGACCTGGAGCAACCTCGACAACGCCGACTACGACATCGAGGACTACATCAGCAGCGGCAACAACCGCAGCGCGTTCAAGGGTGCATGGCAGCCGCGACTGGGCTTCTCCTACGACCTCAATGCCGACGAACGCCATGTGATCTTCGGCGGTGCAGGCCGTGCCTACGACCGCAACCTGTTCGACTACATCGCGCTCGAGCAGTCGAAGAGCACGTTCCCGACCTACTCCTTCGACTTCTTCGGCGTGCCCGGGGCCAACTGCACGCCCAGCGCCACCTGCATCCCGTGGGATCCAGCCTACCGCGACATCAACAACCTCTATGCGCTGGTCGCGGCGAACCCGAACCTGGGTGCCGAGGTCAACCTGATGAACAACGACCTCGAGGTGCCGTACTCCGACCAGTTCAGCCTGGGCATGCGCAACGCGTTGACGCTGGGCGGACAGGAATGGATGACCTCGGTGACGCTGTCGCATGTGCGCAGCTACGACGGGATCCTGTTCACCCTCGGCAACCGCCGCCCCGACGGCAGCTTCTTCCCGCCGGGCGCCGACTTCGGCAACGCCCCCTGGGATTTCCGCATCCCCGGCTACGGCACGCTGATCATCGCCGACAACGGCATCGAGACGCGGCTCAATTCCGTGCTGCTGTCGGTGGACAAGTCCTACACCGAGGAATCCGGCTGGGGCATGACGTTCGCCTATACCTACAGCGACGCCGAGGAGAACCGCGGCAACGCGGCGCAGGCCGACGAGCACTACCTGTTCGACCTGCCCAATCTCAATGGTGCGCCGTTCATCGACTCGGTCGGCATTCCCCGCCATCGCATCGTTGCCACCGGTGTTGCGGATCTCTGGGGCGGGATGACGCTGTCGAGCAAGCTCACGCTGGAGAGCCCGGTCGCGCGCGACGTGACCGTGTTCACCGGCCCGCTCAGCGGCTATTTCGACAGCTACTACGGCGAGCGCACGATCGAGTACAAGCAGCTCGACCTGGCGCTGCAGAAAGTCTGGAACACCGGCACCGACCTGAGCTTCCGCATCCGCGGCGACGTGTTCAACGTGTTCAACTGGGACAACTGGCAGGACTACAGTTTCGCCGGCGAGCAGACGGGCCTGGCGATCCGCGGGCCGACGCGCTATTTCAAGCTTTCGTTCGGCGTCGACTGGTAACAGCCGGGAGGCCGCCCGTTCCGCGGGCGGCCTCTCTTATACTTGGGTCTGTAAACGGTTACAGAGGCGACATCCGAGATGCGAACAGGCCGGTTCCGTGCCCCATCCCTGCTGCCGACGCTCCTGCTGCCCATGTTGCTGCTGGCGGCCCTGCTTGCCGGCTGCAAGCGGGAAGGGCCGGAGGTCGAGCCGCCTCGGCCCGGACCCATCCCGGAGGCTGTGGTGGAAGAGCCCGAACCCGTCAAGCCGGCCGGTCCGCCCGAGCTGCCGCCGCTGTTCCGCGACATCGAGAAGCGCACCTTCCAGTTCTTCTGGGACACCACCAACGAGGTCAACGGGCTCACCCCGGACCGCTACCCGTCACGGCCGTTCTCCAGCATCGCCTCGGTGGGCTTCGCGCTGACGGCGTATCCGATCGGCATCGAGAATGGCTGGGTCAGCCGCACCCAGGCGGTGGACCGCACGCTCACCACGCTGCGTTTCTTCCGCGATGCGAAACAGGGCCCGCAAGAAACCGGGACGATCGGCCACAAGGGGTTCTACTACCACTTCATCGACATGCAGAACGGCCACCGCTACGAGCCGTGGGTCGAGCTGTCGAGCGTGGATACCGGCCTGCTGATGATGGGGGTGCTGTTCGCGCAGCAGTACTACGACCGCGACGAGCCGCGCGAGCAGGAGATCCGCGACATCGCCGACGAGCTCTATCGCAACGTCGAGTGGACCTGGCTGCAGGTGCGCCCGCCGTTGATCTCGATGGGCTGGTACCCGGAGACCGGTTTCATCGAGCACGACTGGACCGGCTACGACGAGGCGATGCTGGTCTACATCCTCGCGCTGGGCTCGCCGACCCACCCGGTCGGGCCCGAGGCCTGGCAGGCGTGGACCAGCACCTACGACACCGAGGTCTGGGGCACCTTCATGGGCCAGGAGTACCTGAGCTTCGCCCCACATTTCGGCCACCAGTACACCCACACCTGGGTGGATTTCCGCGGCATCCGCGACGAGTACATGCGCGGCCGCGGGATCGACTACTTCGAGAACAGCCGTCGCGCCACCTATGCGCAACGCCAGTACGCGATCGAGAACCCGATGGGCTGGCGCGAGTACGGCGAGAACGTGTGGGGCCTGACCGCGAGCGATGGCGCGCAGCGCACCGACCAGGAATACCAGGGCCAGGTGCGCGAGTTCCGCCATTACAGCGCACGCGGTGCGGGCCTTGCGGTGGCGTTCGACGACGGCACCATCGCGCCGACCGCGGCGGTGGCTTCGATCGCGTTCGCGCCGGAGATCGTGATTCCCGCCACCGAGGAACTGCACCGCCGCTTCGGCGAGCACCTGTACTCCAGCTACGGCTTTCTGGATTCCTTCAATGCGAGCTTCCAGTACGACGTACCGCTCAAGACCGGCCGCATCGTGCCCGGGCTGGGCTGGGTGGCCAGCGACTACATCGGCATCGACCAGGGGCCGATCCTTGCGATGATCGCCAACTACCGCAACGGCTTCGTGTGGAATCTGATGAGGAAGAGCCCGTATATCCAGGAGGGCCTGAAACGCGCCGGCTTTACCGGGGGCTGGCTGGACGAGTTCGCGGGGCAGGAAGGCGCCATCGGGGACGACGCTGCGGAGGCGGTGGAGGTTCCTGCCGCCCAGGGCGGGACGACCGCTGCGGCCACGCCCGTGCGTACCGCGCCGGCGCAGTAACACCGCATGCGGCGGCACATGGTCCTGGTGCATGCGTGGGGACCGGCACGGTCCGGGCGCGCGCGCGCCGGCTGTACCGCGATGCTGCTGGGTCTGTTCGTTCTGCTGGCCGGCTGCCAGCCGCGCGGCGATGACACCGTCATCCGCTTCTGGGCGATGGGCCGCGAAGCGGAGGTGGTCGGCGAACTGGTGCGCGAATTCGAGCGTGACAATCCCGGCATCCGCGTGCGCATCCAGCAGATCCCCTGGACCTCGGCGCACGAGAAGCTGCTGACCGCGTATGCCGCCGACGCGCTTCCGGACCTCTGCCAGCTGGGCAACACCTGGGTGCCGGAATTCGCCACCCTCGGTGCGCTCGAGTCGCTGGATGCACGCGTCGCGGGGTCGGATGTCATCGATGCCGACGACTACTTCCCCGGCATCTGGGCAACCAATGTCATCGACGGACAGCTGCTGGGCGTGCCGTGGTACGTGGACACGCGGCTGCTGTTCTACCGCCGCGACATCCTCGCCGCGGCCGGCTGGGATGCACCGCCGGACAACTGGCGCGACTGGGCGCGGGCGATGGCGGACATCAAGGCCCATGTCGGTCCCGATCGCTACGCGATCATGGTGCCGCTCAACGAGTTCGAGCAGCTGCTGTCATTCGCGCTGCAGCAGGATGATCCGCTGCTGCGCGACGGCGGCACCCGTGGCAACTTCTCCAGTCCCGGCTTCCGTCGCGCGCTGGCGTTCTACACAGGCCTGTTCGACAACGGCTGGGCGCCGCCGATGTCGGAGTCGCAGATTTCCAACGTCTGGGACGAGTTCGGGCGCGGTTTCTTCAGCTTCTACATCTCGGGTCCGTGGAACATCCGCGAGTTCCGCAACCGTCTGCCCGCAGACCTGCAGGAGAGCTGGGGGACCGCGCCGCTACCCGGGCCCGACGGCCCTGGCGCCGGCATCGCGGGCGGCACCAGCCTGGTGCTGTTCCGCGGCTCCGGGGTGCAGGACGCGAGCTGGAAGCTGGTCGAATTCCTGTCGCGACCGGACATCCAGCAGCGCTTCCACGCGATGATCGGCAACCTGCCGCCGCGGCGCAGCACCTGGGAACTGCCGCAACTGCAGGCGGACCCGCATGCGCAGGCCTTCCGCGACCAGCTCGAACGGGTGAAGCCCACGCCGCAGGTGCTGGAGTGGGAACGCATCGCCCAGGAAATGCGACTGATGAGCGAGCGCGTGGTGCGCGGCGGGCTGGCGCAGGACGCCGCGGTCGTGCAGCTCGATGCGCGCGTGGACGACCTCCTCGCCAAGCGGCGCTGGGTGCGCGAGCGCGAACCTGCGGAAGCCAGGGAAGTGGCGGAATGAATCGCGGGCGCCCCGCAACCGATGCCGTCACTCCCGGGAAGGCGGGAGTCCATGGACGCATTGCCGCGGAAGAAGCAGGGTCCATGGATCCCCGCCTGCGCGGGAATGGCGGGCGTAAGGGCAGGGGACTGCGGTTGCCCGGGCTTGCCGGCTGGCTGTTCGCAGGACCGGCGCTGCTGGTGATCGGCCTGTTCTTCGTGCTGCCGGTGGCCTCCGCGCTGCTGCTGAGCCTGACCGACTTCGACCTCTACGCGCTGGCCGATCCCGACAACCTGCGCTTCGTCGCATTCGACAACTACCTCGAGTTGCTGCGCACGCCACTGTTCTGGAAGGCGCTGGGCAACACCACGTACTTCGTCGTCGTCGGCGTGCCACTGTCGATCCTGGTGTCGCTGGGCGCGGCGATGCTGCTGGACGCCAAGGTCGCGCGCTTCAAGCCGCTGTTCCGCACCGCGCTGTTCGCGCCGGTGGTGACCACGCTGGTGGCGGTGGCGGTGATCTGGCGTTACCTGTTCCACGCCAGCTACGGCCTGGTGAACTGGGCGCTCGCGCACGTGGGCATCGCGCCGGTGGACTGGCTGGGTGACCCGCGCTGGGCGATGCCGACGATCATCCTGTTCGCGGTGTGGAAGAACTTCGGCTACAACATGGTGATCCTGCTGGCGGGCCTGCAGGCGATCCCTCAGGACCTCTACGAGGCCGCGCGCATCGACGGTGCCTCGCGCTGGCAGCAGTTCCTGCACATCACCCTGCCGATGCTCGGCCCGGTGCTGCTGGTGGTCGGGGTGATCACCGTATCCGGCTACTTCCAGCTGTTCGCCGAGCCCTATGTGATGACCCGTGGCGACCCTCTGCAGAGCACGGTCAGCGTGCTGTACTTCATGTACGAGGAAGGCTTCATGTGGTGGAACCTCGGCCGCGCGTCGGCGGTGGCGTTCCTGCTGTTCCTGATCATCCTCGCGGTGACCACGGTGCTGCTGCGCATCGGCCGCCGCAAGGGCGTGCTGTGAGCCGCACAGCGTCCGATGTCGGCGACAGCCGCCTGCACGCGGTGCTGGTGAATGCCGGCCTGCTGGTGCTGGCACTGATTGCGCTCGCGCCGCTGCTGTGGATGGTGGCGGTGTCGTTCATGCAGAAGGGCGAGGCCAGCGCCTTCCCGCCACCATTGCTGCCTGCGGCCCCGAGCCTGGACGCCTACCGCGAACTGTTCGCCCGCGCCGGCATGGGCCGCTACTTCGTCAACAGCCTGATCGTGTCGATCGCGATCACCTTCGGCGCGCTGCTGGTCAACACCATGGCCGGCTACGCCTTCGCCAAGCTGCGCTTCCGCGGCCGCGACCGGCTGTTCCAGGTGCTGCTGGCGGCGCTGGTGATCCCGGCGCAGGTGGCGATGCTGCCGCTGTTCCTGATGATGAAGGGGCTGGGGCTGGTCAATACCTTCGGCGCGGTGATCATCCCGGCACTGGCAACGGTGTTCGGCATCTTCCTGGTGCGCCAGTACGCGCGCTCGATCCCCGAGGAACTGCTGGAAGCCGCGCGCATCGATGGTGCGGGCGAGCTGCGGATCTTCTTCCAGATCGTGCTGCCGATGCTGAAACCCGTGCTGGTGACGCTGGCCATCTTCACCTTCATGGCGGCGTGGAACGACTTCATGTGGCCGTTGATCGTGCTGACCGACCAGGACAACTACACGCTGCCGGTGGCGATCGCCGCGCTGTCGCGCGAACACGTGCAGGAAGTGGAGATGATGATGGCCGGGGCGGTGGTCACCGTGCTGCCGGTACTGCTGCTGTTCCTGCTGCTGCAGCGTTACTACATCCAGGGGTTGCTGCTTGGAAGCGTCAAGGGGTGAGTGCATGTACAGCTTTCTCTTCCGGACTGCAGTGAACCGTCACAGCGACGGTGCGGGCTGCCGGGCCGGGACCGTTGGCGCCATGGATGGCGCCATCGAGCCCCCATGGATGGGTTCACGGCGTGTCCCGGCCCGGCGGCCCGCGCCGGCGCGCACGCGCGCGTCCGTGCGGTTTGCCCACTGCATGGCCTGCTGCGTGCTCAGCGTCTTCGTCGTCCCCCAGCTGCACGCCCAGCCACGCGTCCTCGACGATTTCGAGGATGCTTCGGCCTGGCGCGTGGTCACCTCCAACCAGGTCAGCGGCGCGCTGCGGACGGTCGACGGCGCTGATGGTCGCGCGCTGTGCCTGGACTACGACTTCAACGGCGTATCGGGCTATGTCGGTATCCAGCGCGACCTGCCGCTCGAGTATCCCGACAACTACCGCTTCGGCTTCCAGCTGCGTGGCGACTCGCCGTCCAACGACCTGCAGTTCAAGCTGATCGATGCCAGCGGCGACAACGTCTGGTGGGTGAACCGGCCGAAGTACGACTTCCCAACCGACTGGACGCCGGTGCGTTATCGCAAGCGGCATATCGACAAGGCCTGGGGGCCGGATCCGGAGCGCACGCTGCGCACGAGCGCGCGCGTCGAATTCACCATCTACAACAACGCCGGCGGCAAGGGCACGGTCTGTTTCGACTCACTGACGCTGGAAGCGCTGCCTGCCGATGATCCGTCGCCGCTGGTCGCCACCGCCAGCTCGCCGACGACGCCGCAGGGCGCGGCCCATGCCGTCGACGGCGAAGACGTCACCGCGTGGGAGACAGCGCCTTCCTCGCAGCGGCTGCTGCTGGACCCTGGCAAGCCGCGTGAGTTCGGTGCACTGCGGCTGCACTGGCTGCCTGGCCGGCATGCGAAGCGCTACACCGTGTCGATTTCCGACGACGGCCGGACCTGGCGCGAGGCACGCACGGTCGACGTCGGCAACGGCGGCATCGACTGGCTGTGGCTGCCGGAATCCGAAGCGCGCCATGTCGCGATCGGGTTGCTGGAGGGCCCGGGCGAGGGGTTCGCGCTCGCCGAGGCCACGCTGCAACCGGTCGACATCGGCAATCACCCCAACGACTTCGTCGAGGCGGTCGCGGCCGACCACCCGCGCGGCTGGTTCCCGCGCGGCTTCAGCGGCGAACAGGCGTACTGGACCATCCTCGGCCTCGACGGCGGCTACCAGCAGGGGCTGATCGGCGAGGACGGCGCGATCGAGGTGGCGGCGGGCGGCTTCTCGATCGAGCCGTTCGTGCGTGTCGACGATGCGCTGCTGACCTGGGCCGACGTGGAGACCCGCCAGTCACTGCAGGATGACTATCTGCCGATGCCGGCGGTCGACTGGACGCACGACGAGGCATCGCTGCGCGTGGAAGCGTTCGCGCGCGGCACGCCGAAGCAGTCGCAGCTGGTCGCCCGTTACCGGCTGCGCAATCCCGGCGATCGCACACGCGATTACACCCTTGCGCTGGCGGTACGCCCGCTGCAGGTCAACCCGCCGACCCAGTTCCTCAACATCACCGGTGGCGTGAGCCCGCTGCGTGCGCTTGCGGTGTCGCCCGACAGCGTCAGCGTGGATGGCAGGCCGCGCGTACACGCACGCCAGCCGGCGGATGCCGCGTTCGCCAGCACCTTCGATGCCGGGATGGCCATCGAACACATCGCCGCCGGCGCGTTGCCGCGAACCACCGCGGTCGACGACCCGCAGGCGCTCGCATCCGGTGCGCTGGTCTGGCGCATGCGTCTTGCACCGGGCGAGTCGCGCGAGGTGGACCTGCTGGTCCCGATGGATGGCGACATGTCGCGTCCGGACGCGTGGGAACCGCAGGCCTGGCGTGATGCGGTGGCAGGCGAATGGCGAAGCAAGTTGGATGAGGTGGGTTTCGATGTGCCCGCCGCCGGCAAGGCGTTGGCCGACACGCTGCGCACCTCGCTTGCACACATGCTGATCTCGCGCATCGGCCCGCGCCTGCAGCCCGGCACGCGCTCGTACGCACGCAGCTGGATCCGCGATGGCGCGATGATCTCCGAAGGCCTGCTGCGGATGGGCCGGCCGGAAGTGGTGAAGGAATATGTCGAGTGGTACGCCCCGTACCAGTTCGACAACGGCATGGTGCCGTGCTGCGTGGACGACCGTGGCAGCGACCCGGTGCCGGAAAACGACAGCCATGGCGAGCTGATCTTCAACATCGCCGAGTACTGGCGCTACACCGGCGACCGCGCCTTCCTCGAGGCGATGTGGCCGCATGTGCAGGGCGCCTTCGGGTACATGGAGGTGTTGCGCGCCAGCGAACGCACCGCGGCGAACCGCGAAGTCAACGAAGCCTTCTACGGGATGATGCCGGCGTCGATCAGCCACGAGGGCTATTCGGCCAAGCCCATGCATTCGTACTGGGACAACTTCTGGGCGCTGCGCGGCTACAAGGATGCGGTCGAAGTGGCCGAAGCGTTGGGCAGGGCCGACGACGCGAAGCGCATGGCGGCCGCGCGCGACGAGTTCCGCGCAGATCTCGACGCCTCGCTGCGCGCCGCCGCGCGTATCCACGGCATCGACTACCTGCCGGGCGCAGCGGAGCTGGGCGATTTCGACGCCACCTCCACCACCATCGCACTGGCGCCGGGCGGTGAGCAGGGTCGGCTGCCCGAGCCGCTGCTGACCAACACCTTCGAGCGCTACTGGCAGAAGTTCGTCGACCGTCGCGACGGTCGCGAGCCGTGGAAGGACTACACCCCGTACGAATGGCGCAACGTCGCCGCGTTCGTGCGGCTGGGCTGGCGCGAGCGCGCGAACGAGGTGCGCGAGTGGTTCTTCGGCCATCGCGTGCCGCAGGCCTGGAACCAGTGGGGTGAGGTGGTCACGCCGACGCCGCGCACGCCGTTCTTCCTCGGCGACCTGCCGCATGCCTGGGTCGGCTCGGATTTCGTGCGCTCGGCGCTGGACATGTTCGCCTACGTGCGCGAGATCGACGACAGCATCGTGCTGGCGGCGGGCGTGCCCGCGGAGTGGCTGGAGGAGGGCGTCGCCCTGCGTGGCATGCGCACGCCGCACGGCCGGCTCGGCTACCGCCTGCAACGCGATGGCGACACGCTGCGGCTCGATGTCGCCGCCGATGCCGGCCTGCCGGCGGGCGGCCTGGTGCTGCAATGGCCGTACCCGAGCGTGCCGGGCAGGACGACCATCGACGGTGCGCCGGCGCAATGGGACGGCAACGAGCTGCGCGTGCCGCACGCCGGCGCGAAGGTGAGGGTGGCGGTTCCGGATGTTGGTCGCCCGCCGGACTGACGTCATCCGACATTGCGCCGCAATGCCTACACGGCCGGCGGCGCAGGATCCGTGCACGACACCAATGCCTGCAGCGAGGCCGGCATGGACCGACAAGACATTCCGCTGTGGCCGCTGCCGCTCGCGATCGCGCTGGTGTTCCTGCTCGGCACCCACGCGGCATGGGCACTGTCGGTGCATGCCGGCATCGTGCCGGGCTGCGTGCCTTACCTGGAAGGCTGTACGTCGATCAGCCGCGCTGCGCGCGAGGGTGACGGCAACCATGTGTTCCGGTTGCTGATGCTGCCCAATGCGCTGGCGATCGGCCTGCACTGGTGGCTCGCGGCGCGCTGGCTGGCCGGCATCGGCGCAGGTGGCCGCACGGTGCTTGGCGCCGGCGTGGTCGCGGCAGTGGCGCTGGCGGTGTACGTGACCTTCCTCGGCAGCGACGGCGAGGTCTACCGCTTCCTGCGCCGCTACGGCGTGGTGGTGTTCTTCGGTGCGAGCTTCCTTGCCCAGGTCGCGTTCCTGCGTGCGTGCGACGGCAGGCTGCATGCGACACCACGCACGCGCCGCGCGCTGCAGGGCATCTGCGCGCTGATGCTGCTGCTGGGGGTGGTGCACGTCATCGCGCTTGCAGTGGTCGGCGGCAGCGCCTTCCAGGACCGGTTCGAGAACGCGCTGGAATGGTGGCTGGGCCTCGGCCTCGTCGCATGGTTCCTTGCCCATGCATCACTTTGGCGACGCGTGGGTTACCGCCTGCGCGCCGTGTAGCGGCGGTGCCCGCGCATGCTCAGGGCCGACGTGCGTTCCTGACCAGGGCCGCGGCGTGCGCCGCGGCGTTGCGTACGCGATGCCAGTCGCCGATGTCGATCCATGCCCTGGCCACCATCCACGAGCCGCCGATGCAGACCACGTTCGGCTGGGCGAGGTAGTCGGCGGCATTCGCCTCGGTGATGCCCCCGGTCGGGCACAGGCGCAGGTCGGCCAGTGGGCCGGCCAGCCCTTTCAGCATGGCCAGCCCGCCGACGGCGTTCGCCGGGAACAGCTTGCAGACGCGGAAGCCATGCGCCATCAGCGCCATGAATTCGGTCGGCGTGGCCCCCCCGGGAACCACCGGTACCGGTGCCGCTGCCAGCGCTGCGGCGAGGGCAGGGGGCGTGCCGGGCGTGACCAGGAAATCGGCACCCGCATCGATGGCCTGGCGGATATGCGCCGGCGAGGTGACGGTGCCGGCACCGATGACGATATCCGGCAGCTCGCGCTTCAGCGCAGCCAGCGCATCGAGTGCGCACGGCGTGCGCAGGGTGAGTTCCAGCGTGCGCAGGCCGCCTTCCAGCAGCGCGTCGGCGATGCGGAGCGCCTGGTCGATGCTGTCGACGGTGATGACGGGTAACAGGCCGGCCTCGCAGAGGAGGCGTTCGGCGGTGTCCTGGTGTTGGGCGATCGACATCGGCTCATGGCCCTGTGCGGGACGGACGTCAGGCGTCCTTGGAGGCATGCGGCGAGGTGATCGCCGCCGGATCGAGGCCGAAGTCGTATTCGGCGTCGTAGTTCCAGGGGTTGCCGTCGGTGGTCGGTGGGCCGCACGAGATCGACAGCCCACCCTGGTCGGCCGGCCCCACCATCCTGCGGTTGAAGGCGAACAGGTTGCGGCCGAGGTCGGCACCCGCCGGTGCGGTGTCGCCGGCGGCCGCGCGCGCGGCCCATTCGGCAGCGTCGACCATCGCCTCGAGCGTGCCGGCTTCGCCGTCGAGCACGATGCGGTCGCCGTCGCGCAGTCGGGCCAGCGGACCTCCGCGCGCCGCTTCCGGGGTGACGTGGATCGCGGCGGGGAATTTCCCCGATGCACCCGACAGCCGCCCATCGGTGACCAGCGCCACGCGGCGGCCCTGGTTCTGCAGCATGCCCAGCAGCGGCGCCAGCGAGTGCAGTTCCGGCATGCCGTTGGCACGCGGGCCCTGGTAGCGCACCACGGCGACGAAATCATGTGGCAGCGCGCCGGAGCGGTGCAGGCGGTTGAGTGCCTGCGGGGTGTCGATGACCACGGCGGGTGCGTCGATGCGCCGGTACTCGGGCTTGACCGCCGAGGTCTTGATCAGCGCACGGCCGAGGTTGCCGCGCAGCAGGCGCAGGCCGCCCTGGGCTTCGAAGGGCCGCGCGGCCTCACGCAGCACGCCGTCGTCGCCACTGGCCGCCACGGTCGGGAACCAGCGCAACGCACCGCCGTCCAGACGCGGCTCCTCGCACCAGGCACGCATGCCGCGGTCGAGCAGGGTCGGCGGATCGGCATGCATCAGGCCGGCATCGAGCAGCTCGCGGAACACGAACGCGGTGCCACCGGCGGCCTGGAAGCGGTTCACGTCGGCTTCGCCGTTCGGATACACGCGCGCCAGCAGCGGCACGATCGACGACATCACATCGAAGTCGTCCCAGGTCAGCACGATGCCGGCGGCACGCGCCACCGCGATCCAGTGGATGGTGTGGTTGGTCGAGCCGCCGGTGGCCATCAGCGCCACCACCGCATTGACGATGGCGCGCTCGTCGATCAGCCGGCCGAGCGGGCGGTAGTCGTTACCGAGCGCGGTGGTCGCGAGCGCACGCTCCACCGCTGCGTCGGTGAGTGCACCGCGCAGCGGCGTGTCCGGATTGACGAACGACGACGCCGGCAGTTGCACGCCCATCGCTTCCAACATGACCTGGTTGGAATTGGCGGTGCCGTAGAACGTGCAGGTGCCGGGCGAGTGGTAGGACGCGGCTTCGGCCTCGAGCAGTTCTTCGCGCGTCGCCTCGCCGGCGGCGTAGCGCTCGCGCACTTCGGCCTTCTGCCGGTTGGGAATGCCGCTGGGCATCGGTCCACCGGGCACGAACACCGCGGGCAGGTGGCCGAACGCGAGCGCGCCGATCAGCAGGCCCGGCACGATCTTGTCGCAGATGCCCAGGTACACGGTGCTGTCGAACATGTCGTGCGACAGCGCGATGGCGGTCGCCTGGGCGATGACGTCGCGCGAGAACAGCGACAGGTCCATGCCGGCGCGGCCCTGGGTGACGCCGTCGCACATGGCCGGCACGCCGCCGGCCACCTGCGCAGTGGCGCCCAGCCGCCGCGCGACCTCGCGGATGCGCTCGGGGTAGTGCTCGTACGGATGGTGCGCCGACAGCATGTCGTTGTAGGCGGTGACGATGCCGAGGTTGGGCGTGGGCCCTTCGCGCAGGCGCGCCTTGTCGACCGGGCCGCAGGCGGCGAAGCCGTGGGCGAGGTTGGCGCAGCTCAGGCGGCCACGCAGTGGTCCGGCGTCGCCCATCGCATCGATGCCGGCCAGGTAGGCCGCGCGCGAGGCGCGGCTGCGCTCGCGGATGCGTTCGGTCACGTCGTGGAGTACGGGGTGCAGGCTCATTGCGGGTCACCATCGATCGTGGCGCGATCGCACCATGGCGCGATCGCGGGCATGCATCGCCGATGCGCGCGCCTCATGGACACCAGTGCACATGCAGCGGCGCACCTGGCGTGGTGAATGCGATCCGCGCCGGGTACTCGAACGGGTCGTCTCCGGCCATCACGCGGTCCAGTAACTCGCGCTTGCGCTGGCCGCGGATCAGCAGTATGCGGGTGTGTGCGGTCGCGAGGCCGGCCGGCGTCAGGCTGATCCGCGTCGGCCACGGGCCGGCGCCCGGGCAGCCGCTGGCGTCGACCGCCACGTACGGATGCGGCGATGCCAGCGCGGCACCGAGATCGCGCATGCCGGGAAACAGCGACGCGGTATGGCCGTCCTCGCCCATGCCCAGCACCACCACGTCGGCGGGACTTCGCGCGTGCATGTTGGCGGTGGCGACTGCCTCGGCCAGCGGGCGGCCGGCGCGCGTGATTGCCTCGAAACGCGCACCCGCGGCATTGCGCTGCAACAGGGTCTGCCGCACCAGGCGCGCGTTGCTGTCGGGGTCGTCGGGCATCAGCCAGCGTTCGTCGACCAGGGCGACATCGACCAGCGACCAGTCCAGCGGCGCCTTGGCCAGCGCCGTGTACACCGGCTCGGGCGTGCTGCCGCCCGACAGCAGCAGGCGCGCCCGTGGCTTTTCTTCCAGCGTGCGGGTGAGTGCGACCGACAGCGTCACCGCAGCGCCCCAGACCCACTGCGTGACCGAGTCGTAGGTGTACAGGCGCACCGGAGAATCGCCGTCGGTGAGTGGTGCGGCGGGTGGCATCACCATCATGGCGTCGACCCGCCGTAACGTTGCCGCGCAAGCGCGGCGGCGCCGAGCAGCCCGGCATTCGGATGCAGCACCGCCATCGACGGCACCTGCGCCATGTTCGAGGAGAACCGCCCCTTGTGTTCGAAACGCTGGCGGAACCCGGAGTGGCGCAGCGCGTCGAGCATGTGCGGCACCAGCCCGCCGGTGAGGAACACGCCGTCCCATGCACCAAGCGTGAGCACCACGTCGCCGGCGATGGCGCCGAACACCGCGCAGAAGATGTCCACCGCACGGGTGGCGCGGCGGTCGCCTTCGGCGGCGCGCGCGGTGACGTCGCGCGGCTGCACCGGGCCCGGATCCTCGCCGGCGATCTCCGCCAGCGCATGGTGGATGTTGACCAGCCCCGGCCCGCACACCAGCCGCTCGTTGGACACGCGGCCGAACTGTCGCGACAGCACGTCCAGGATCCGCAGTTCCTCCGGCGTGCCGGGCGGGAAGCTGACATGGCCGCCTTCGGTTTCCAGCGGATGGCAGTGCCCGTCGCGCACCAGCAGCCCGCCGACGCCGAGCCCGGTGCCGGGGCCGATCACCGCGTAGGTGCGGTCGCGGCGCAGGCCGGGTGGATCGGGTTGCCAGGTGGTGCCGCCCACGGTCGCGACGTCGTCGGGGCCGAGCAGGGGGATCGCCATCGACTGTGCGGCGAAGTCGTTCGCGAGCATGGCGTCGTCGAGCCCGAGGTGGCTGCACAGGCGCGGACGCGAGATCACCCACGGATGGTTGGTGATGCGCGCATGGTCGCCATCGACACGGCCGGCCACCGCGAACACGCCGTTGGACACCGAGACGCCGGCCTGCGTGAGGTAATGCAGCGCCGCATCGGCGAGCGAAGGGAACTCGACCACCGGGTACCGTTCGACGGTGTCGGCCAGCAGCGGCATCGGTGCGTCGGGCTGCGCCAGCGCGAAGCGCGCATTGGTGCCGCCGATGTCCGCCAGCAGGACGGGACGGGTATCGGTCATGAGCGTCGCTTCCCGTTGGCGCCGGTTACGGTGGGCAGGAACGGCGCGGCGGACGCCGGACCCCAGGAGCCTGCCGGGTACTCCTCGACCGGCGTGCCGGCCGCCTGCCACGCGGCACTCACGCTGTCTATCCACTGCCACGCCGCCTCGACCTCGTCGTCGCGCACGAACAGCGTCTGGTCGCCCTTGAGCGCATCGATCAGCAGGCGCTCGTAGGCGATGCGGCGTTTCGGCGCCGGCGACATCTCCAGGTCCAGCGTCAGCGGCTGCAGTTCGGTGGCGCCCCATTCCGGGGCGGCCAGGCTGCCCATCAGGGTGAGGTCGATCGCCTCTTCGGGCTGCAGGCACACGTGCAGGCGGTTGGGCTGGGCGCGCTCGCGCGACGGGCGCTCGTACAGCCAGTGCGACACCGGACGGAACGACACCACGATCTCGGTGGCGCGCGCCGGCATGCGCTTGCCGGTGACCAGCCGGAACGGCACCCCGGCCCAGCGCCAGTTGTCGATGTAGGCGCGCAGCGCGACAAAAGTCTCGACCTCGCGCTCGTGGCGGAAGCCCCTGACGGCATGACCGTCGACCACGCCGTCGCCATAACGGCCGCGCACGCTGTCGCGCACGGCGTCGGCGGCGGTCATCGGCCGCAGCGCGCGCCGCACCTTGCGCTTCTCGTCGCGCACGCTGTCGGCGTCCAGCGAGGCCGGCGGCTCCATCGCGATCAGCGCCAGCAGCTGCAGCATGTGGTTCTGCACCATGTCGCGCAGCGCGCCGTAGTCGGCGTAGTAGCCCTCGCGGCCGTCGACCCCGGCGGTCTCGGCGACCACGATGTCGACCGACTCGATCCAGCGCCGCTCCCACACCGCTTCCAGCAGCGTGTTGCCGAAACGCAGCGCCAGCAGGTTCTGCACCGGCGCCTTGCCGAGGTAATGGTCGATGCGGAAGATCCGCGATTCGTCGAGGCTCCCGCGCAGGGTGGCGTTGATCTCGCGTGCCGAGGCGAGGTCGTGGCCGAGCGGCTTCTCCAGCACCAGCCGCGACGGATCCTCCAGCAGGCCGGCCGCCTTCAGGCCGCGGCACGCCGGCGCGAACAGGTTCGGTGGCGTGGACAGATAACTCACCGTCGGACGGTCGCCGTACCGCGCCAGCTCCGCGGCGATGGCGTCGGCGTCCTGCAGGTCGAGCGCGTGGTAGCGGACGCGGGACAGCAGGTCCTCCAGCGCGTCGTGGTTGCGGCCGTCCTCGTCGTTGAGGCGCTCGCGCAGCCAGCCGCGGAAACCGTCGTCGTCATGCGGCGTGCGCCCCACGGCGACGACGCGGAAACCCTCCGGTAGCAGCCGGTCGCGCAGCAGGTGGACGAGCGACGGGAACAGGTAGCGGGAGGCGAGGTCGCCAGTGGCACCGAACAGCAACAGGGTGTCGTGCATCGCTACTCCGCAGGGGACTCCGGCCGGCCGACGCAGGTGCCAGCACGTGACTGTTCCATGCGGCGTGCATCGGGTTCGACCATAACAGGTGGCCGTGGATGGCCATGCGTCCGCCGCGATGGCCGCGCGACCTGCGCGGGTCGCGTGTCGCGCGGTGACGGCCATCCCGCTGCTCACGTTGCCACGATCCACGCGCCGTATGTAAGCGGTTACATGGCAGAATGTCCAGCGCGTGGCGCCGCCGTGGATGCGCCACAATCGCCGCACATCGCCGCATGCGAAACGCATGCAGACATACGGGAGCGTGGATGGCCAGGGTCGAGCTGGACGGGGTGCGCAAGGTCTATCCGAACGGCCATGTCGGCGTGGCCGGGGCCACGTTCGAGGTCGCCGACGGCGAACTGCTGGTGCTGGTGGGACCGTCGGGCTGCGGCAAGTCCACCCTGCTGCGGATGATCGCCGGGCTGGAGACGATCTCCGCCGGCACGCTGCGCATCGGCGACCGCGTGGTCAACGACGTCGCACCGCGCGACCGCGATATCGCGATGGTGTTCCAGTCCTACGCGCTGTATCCGCACATGAGCGTGGCCGACAACCTCGGTTTCGGGCTGAAGCTGCGCGGCCATGACCGCGCCAGCGTGGACGCCCGCGTGCGCGAGGCGGCGAAGACCCTGGAACTCGACGCGCTGCTCGATCGCAAGCCCGGCCAGCTCTCCGGCGGACAGCGCCAGCGGGTGGCGCTCGGGCGCGCGCTGGTGCGCAACCCGCAGGTGTTCCTGCTCGACGAGCCGCTCTCCAACCTCGACGCCAAGCTGCGCATGTCGATGCGCGTCGAGATCGCGCGGCTGCACCGCCAGCTCGGCGCGACGATGGTCTACGTCACCCACGACCAGATCGAGGCGATGACGCTGGGCCAGCGCATCGTGGTGCTCGACCGCGGCGAGATCCAGCAGATCGACACGCCGATGGCGCTGTACGAGCGCCCGGTCAACCTGTTCGTGGCGACGTTTCTCGGCAGTCCGGCAATGAACGTGCTGCGCGGACGGCTGCTGCGTGCGGACGGCTGGTCGCTGCTGCTCGACGATGGCGGCCGCGTGGCGCTCGGCGAGGCGGCGCTGGATGCCGGGCTGGATGGCCGTGAGGTCGCGCTTGGTATCCGCCCCGAACATCTGCAGCGCGCCGAGGGCAGTGGCTTCGCGCCGGTGGTCGAGGTGGTGGAGCCGGTCGGCAGCGACGTGTTCGTCAACCTGCGTCATGGCGCGTTGCCGCTGATCGCGCGGTTGCCGCCCGGCGAGTTGCCGACACCCGGCAGCACGCTGCCACTGCGTGTCGAGGCCCGTCACGCGCACCTGTTCGATGCGGAATCCGGCGCGCGCATCGAGGCCTGATCGGCGGGTTCGCGACGGGCCGCGTTTGCGGGGCCGGCTCCCGTACCGGAGGCGCGGATACGCGCCGCGCAGCGCCCGGAGGCCGTGCCCCGGACAGGCCGGAACGCTGCGTACCGGCAAAGGGCAGGCGCGCGGCCGGTAGAATGGGCGGGTTTTCCGCCAGCCGCCGACGCCCCAGTGATCACACACACCGCGATTTCCACGCAGCCCGTTTCGATCCGCCAGGACGACCTGATCCAGTCCGTCGCCGACGCCCTGCAGTACATCAGCTACTACCACCCGGTCGACTACATCCGGAACCTCGCGGCGGCCTACGAGCGCGAGGAATCGCCCGCGGCCAAGGACGCCATGGCGCAGATCCTGATCAACTCGCGCATGTGCGCCGAAGGCCACCGTCCGATCTGCCAGGACACCGGCATCGTCACCGTGTTTCTCGAGATCGGCATGCAGGTGCGCTGGGACGACGCCACCATGGGCGTGGAGGACATGGTCAACGAGGGCGTGCGGCGCGCCTACGCGCATCCGGACAACAAGCTGCGTGCGTCGGTGCTGGCCGATCCGGCCGGCAAGCGCATCAACACCCGCGACAACACGCCGGCCGTGGTCAACGTGAAGATCGTCCCCGGCAACAAGGTGGACGTGATCGTGGCCGCCAAGGGCGGCGGCTCGGAGGCGAAGACCAAGTTCGCGATGCTCAACCCGTCGGATTCGGTGGTCGACTGGGTGCTGAAGACGGTGCCGACGATGGGCGCCGGCTGGTGCCCGCCGGGCATGCTCGGCATCGGCATCGGCGGCACTGCCGAGAAGGCGATGCTGCTGGCCAAGGAATCGCTGATGGAGCCGATCGACATCGTCGACCTCAAGGCGCGCGGGCCGGCCAACCGGCTGGAGGAAATGCGCCTGGAGCTGTACGAGAAGGTCAACGCGCTGGGCATCGGTGCACAGGGCCTGGGCGGGCTGACCACGGTGCTCGACATCAAGATCAGGGATTACCCGACCCACGCCGCCAACCTGCCGGTGGCGATGATCCCGAACTGCGCGGCCACCCGCCATGCGCATTTCACCTTGGATGGCAGTGGCCCGGTGGCGCTCGATCCGCCGTCGCTGGAGGACTGGCCGAAGCTGACCTACAACCCGGCCAACGCGCGCCGGGTGGATCTGGACACCATCACCCGCGACGAGGTCGCCACGTTCAGGCCCGGCGAGGTGCTGCTGCTCAACGGCCGCCTGCTCACCGGTCGCGACGCCGCGCACAAGCGCATGGTCGACATGTTGAACCGCGGCGAGACGCTGCCGGTCGACTTCACCAACCGCTTCATCTACTACGTCGGCCCGGTCGATGCGGTGCGCGACGAGGCGGTGGGCCCGGCCGGCCCGACCACCGCCACCCGTATGGACAAGTTCACCCGGCAGATGCTCGAGCAGACCGGCCTCGTCGGCATGGTCGGCAAGGCCGAGCGCGGCCCGGCCGCGATCGAGGCGATCCGCGACAACCGGGCGGTGTACCTGATGGCCGTCGGAGGCTCGGCCTACCTGGTGTCGAAGGCGATCAAGGCCTCGCGCGTGGTCGCGTTCGAGGACCTCGGCATGGAGGCGATCTACGAATTCGAGGTGCGCGACATGCCGGTCACGGTGGCGGTCGATTCCACCGGCGAATCCGTGCACGAAACCGGCCCGCGCAGGTGGAAGGCCAGGATCGCCGGCATCCCGGTGGTGGAGATCGCCTGAGGTCGGCTTCTGCGGGAATTGCCTGTCGAGCGCGGCGACACGGATCCTTCGCGGCGGCGAGCACCATGTCGCCATTCCGGAGTTGCCCCGTGTACCAGCGGACGCTTGGTTATCTCTCCCAGCACGTGCGACGCTAGGGCTCCGCGGGGCGACGTGGCTTAACGAAAATTCTAGGGAACCTAGACGCCCCTTTTTCAGGGCGGTGTTCATGTTGCGATTGGCCGTTGTGGCCTGGATTTCAAGGAGTGAAATCATATGAACGTTTGGAAAGTCGTCCTCGGCATTGCGTCTGTGATGCTGGTTTCCATCCCAGCCTCCGCCCATGACGCGACCACTGATCAAGACATTGTGCATCGAGCCGCGGCTCAATATGAACTTGACCAGCTTACTGCTCCGATCTCATCGCCTGAAGATCTGAGATCCCACTTACAGGTCGGCTTGCACGCTTCACCTTTACGTTACCTCTCGCAGGCTGGGTTGCGACGCTTCGTTTCCAGTCTGAGTTTCGGGGAGAACGGCGTGTCGGGTTTCAGCTACGAGGATATCGAGAGGGAGCTCACCGCCACTCAGGCGTATGAGTTGTTGTCGTTGATTGGGCAGCAGCAATTCACTCATAGAATACGCGGTCTTCGGGTTGAGAGCGGTCTGGATAGCGAGATTATGGCGGGAACGATCAGGTCAGCATGCGAGATACCGCAAGGGACGATGGAGGCCATAATGTGTGACAGCTTCCTCGATGGCTATCGCTGTTCGGATCCAGGCAATTGCGCAGAGTCGAAGCGCAATGCGTGCACATCGAACTGTTGACAGCTCTCAGAGCCCTGCTTGGCAGGGCTCTTTGAGCGAGGTTTAGGACATGTGTGTGCCGAGAGGCTGTTTTTCTATGGTCCTTGTCGTAGCGCTGGGCTGGGGTGGGCAGCCAACTCACGCCCACGATGAAGTTCAGCCGTCCCCATCAGCGTCCGACACGGAGTCGGACGCCGTGGTGGAGAACGTATATGATGACTTTATTACCATTCTGGACTCGTCGGCAACGTTGGGGCATTCCGAGCGGTTCAGGCTGGCATCCACGCATTACGCGGCGACTTTCCCTGGGTTTTACGCCTCTGGAGGACTGAAGCGTCTGTCTGACCGGGACCTGTATTTTCTGCAACTTGCAGCGGAAAGTCTCCTTGCCTTGAGTTTCTTTCCCGAAGCCGAAGAGCACGCTGTTCGTAGCTATCGGGAACTGGTTTCTCGCGGAAACATGCGGACGGTAAACGTCAATGCGTACTACACTTCGATGATCTACGCAGCGAAATTCGATGCAGCACGCGAAGTGGAGGATTACGTGACGGTTCCGCGAATCACTGTTCGGACCCGCACCTTCGCGCTCGCTGATCAGCGTCGCGTGGTGCACGCCATCAACGAGGACCGGCGTTCGTTCGACTTGAGAGTTGAGGATGCGCTCGTAGACGGAATCTATTTTGTAGGGCATCCGTTCTGCCGGTGGACACGTAATGCCCTATCCGATTTGGGTGCGCATGCCGAGGCCGCTGCCGTCCTCGAAACCAATACCGTCTTTCTTGCACCGAAAAACACCATCCTGCAAGGCCGGGATCCTACAGACGGCGTGCCGGAATTCGCGGTCGTGATGAATCAAGCGGACTGGCCAGAGATCGCCATCTGGACCTTGCCCACAATCGTGTTCATTAAAGATGGGACACCGTTCCGGACCATCTCAGGTTGGCCTGCAGCATCCAGGGTGCCCGAGTTCGTGGACGCGGTCCGCGTAATGCGTGAAAGTGACGAGCCTCGACGTTAGCGCATGACGTTCACGGCAGTGGGGGCCAGATGTGGCCATGCCCGCTGCGGTCGGTCGATCCGCCGTGTGTACCTGGGACGGAGGTCGACTCCTCTCGCTGCAGCAGGGCGGTTGTTGCGCACGTGGGCAGGGCGATCCCTAGCCACGCGCATCCGCTGACGCCATCAATCAATGCAGGAACTGCAAGCGTGCCAGTTCCGCATACAGGCCGTTCTGCGCGAGCAGTTCGGCATGGGTGCCTTCGGCGACGATGCGGCCCTGGTCCATCACCACGATGCGGTCGGCCTTGAGCACGGTGGCGAGGCGATGCGCGATCACCAGCGTGGTGCGGCCCTCCATCAGGTGCTCGAGCGCCTGCTGCACCGCGCGTTCGCTCTGTGCGTCGAGCGCGGAGGTCGCCTCGTCGAGCAGCAGCACCGGTGCGTCACGCAGCAGCGCACGGGCGATGACCACGCGCTGCTGCTGTCCGCCGGACAGGCGCGCGCCGCGTTCGCCGAGCTGTTCGTCGTAGCCGTCGGGCAGGGCGCGGATGAACTCGTCGGCCTCGGCCGAACGCGCCGCCGCGTCCACGTCCGCATCGCTGGCTTCCAGCCGCCCGTAGCGGATGTTGTCGCGCGCGGAGGTGGCGAAGATGGTCGGCTGCTGCGGCACCAGCGCCATGCGCTCGCGCAGGTCGACCGGATCGAGGCTGCGCAGGTCGTGCCCGTCGAGGCGGACGGTGCCGGCCTGTGGATCATGGAAGCGCAGCAGCAGCGCGAACACGGTGCTCTTGCCGGCACCGGAGGGGCCCACCAGCGCCACCGTCTCGCCGGGTCGCACGTGCAGGCTGAAGTGCTGCAGCGCGGGCAGGTCGTCGCGGCCGGGGTAGTGGAAGGTCACGTCGTCGATCCGCAGGTCGCCCTGCACCTGCGCGGGCAGCGGCTGCGGCGCGGCCGGTGCGCGCAGCAGCGGCTGCTCCACCAGCAGGTCGTTGATGCGGCCCATGCCGCCGGCCGCGCGCTGCAGCTCGTTCCACACTTCGGCGAGCGCACCGACGGAACCACCGCCCATCAGCGCGTACAGCACGAACTGGCCGAGCGTGCCCGGACTCAAACGCCCGGCCGCAACATCGTGCGCGCCCGACCACAACACCACGGTGATGGCGCCGAAGATCGCGGTGATCGCCACCGCGGTCACCACCGCCTGGGTGCCGATGCGCCGGCGCGCGGTGGCCACCGACAGCGCCACCGCTTCGCTGAAGCGGCCGCGTTCGAAGGTCTCGCGCGCGTGCGCCTGCACGGTGCGGATCGCACCGAGCGTTTCCGCCGCGAGCATGTTGGCGTCGGCCACACGGTCCTGCGCCTGGCGCGAGATCTTCTGCAGCCGGCGACCGCCCAGCACGATCGGCAGCACGAACAGCGGGATGCCGACCAGCGTCCATGCCGCCAGTCGCGGGCTGGTGACCACCAGCATGGTGAGGCTGCCGATGACCATCACCACGCTGCGCAGCGCCACCGACATGCCGGAGCCCACCACGCCGCGCAGCAGTTCGGTGTCGGCCGACAGGCGGGACACCAGTTCGCCGCTGCGGCTGCGTTCGAAGAATGCCTGGTCGAGCCCCATCAGGTGCGAGTACAGGCGCGTACGCAAGTCGGCGATGACGCGCTCGCCCAACAGCGACACCAGGTAGAAGCGCGCCGCGGTGGCGATGGCCAGCGCCAATGCCACCGCGAACAGCAGCGAGAACGCGGCGTCGATATC